>JAJRRF010000248.1 GCA_024279735.1 Alphaproteobacteria bacterium | reverse complement strand
GGGCAGCTTTCGTACCCGTGAAGGTGCAAAAACCTTTGCCACCATCCGCTCCGTCATATCCTCAGCCAAAAAACAAAAACTCAATATCCTTGAAGTTTTGCAAAATCCTGGCTTGCTGGTTATTTAAGCTGGGGAGTTACGAAATTTTTAGCCCTTGTCGGTATTTCCGTCTCATTCCTTGCCCTTTTGTTGGGCGGTTCCAATACCCAGATCGGCAACTTACAGGCAAACAGTACTTCTTTCGGGCTAGACTGGCTGCTGCTCGACCTGCTGTTTTCCATGCTGATCCTCATTCCGCTGGAAAAAGCATTTCACCAGAACAGGCAGCAAATTCTACGGCCTGAATGGCGTACAGACCTGATCTATTTTGTCATTGCCCATCTTGCCATTAATTTCCTTCTACTGTTTACCAACACAATCCATCATGACCTGTTTGGCTGGGCTTCTACGGCTAACCTCCATTCATTCGTCCAGTCCTTTCCCTGGTGGCTACAGCTACTTTCTGCCCTGGTGATTGCTGACCTTGCGCAATATGCAGGACACCGCGCCTATCACCAATTCCCTGCAATATGGCGTTTCCATGCGGTTCACCATTCTTCCAAAACCATGGACTGGCTGGCTCACGAAACCATTTTGTTGAGGTTCTGGCGACGAGAACCATCATTATTGTGCCGCTCTATATTATGGGGTTTTCTGAAATGGTGATGAATATTTATATCGTCTGGGTTTCTGTCCAGGCCCTGTTAATCCATGCCAATGTCAACTGGAAGTTTGGGTTTCTCAAACATATCCTGGTCACACCGCAGTTTCACCACTGGCACCACAGCGATGACCTGGCCTATGTTGACAAGAACTATGCCATTCATTTCCCCGTGATTGACCGTATTTTTGGCACCTACAAAATGCCTTCGGGTTGGCCGCAAGGTTATGGTATATTGGATGATGATATGCCAACAGGGGTGATCAGGCAATTTTTCTACCCCTTCAAAAAATAACAGGGGCTGACTATGGACAGCAAGATCAAGCTTCACGGTGTCATATTCCTGATGGGTTATTGGGCGTTTATAGTAGATGTCAAACAGGCCTTCAAGTTTACCCCAGGTGACACCCTGACCTTGCTGGACAAGGACTAAGGCAGAGCTTTGCCAGATCAGGATACTGGACCAGCGGCATGGCGTGGCCATTGATTCCCTTGGCATCTGTTTTTTGCCACTGGACAACAGTGTAAAACTTGAGGATGCCGACTATATCCTGTTGGGATAAGGCCAGCCAGAACCAGGGTGATTCAATTCGCAGATTGTGTCGGTCAACAGCTGTACTGTTCACCCAGGCGTTACAGATAAATGCTGGCTTAATGCTGTAACGTTCCGATGAAGCGTTCAACTCTTCACCAACAGCAGATAACCCCCTGCCTTTACCCCCGAGCGGAAACACCCTGTCGGGATACAAAACCAATAAAAAGTTTGCCTTCTCACCAGTTATCTGTTACCTAGAGGAAAGCAAACCTTTTGGTTTGCTAAAATTCCATCCGTTTGACTATTTTTGAAGGAGAAAGAACATGAGACTTATTTCACAAAATACTTTCCTTCCAAAGACTAATATTCAAACCAGAGATGGTATTTTATGCATAATTTCACACCGAAAAAGGCACAGCATTCTGGCGCAGATGTAAAACTGATCGCCAATGACAAGTGCTGGATTGAGGGCAACGCCCTCGAACAACTCGAAATCACCGCACGGCTTGACGGCGTAAAGCTGGCAGTCGGTTATCCTGACATCCACAAGGGCAAGGGCTTTCCCATTGGCGCAAGCTTCATCAGCCGTGGCATTTTTTACCCTGCTCTGGCGGGCGGCGATATTGGTTGTGGCGTTGGCCTGTGGCAGACTGACCTTTCTGCTCGCAAGCCCAAGCTGGATAAATGGGAGCGCAAGCTTGATAATATTGATACGCCCTGGGACGGAAACCGTTCTGACTGGCTCAGCCAATATGGCATTGAGGACAACGATCCAGAGACAAGCCTTGGCACGATAGGCGGCGGCAACCATTTTGCCGAACTGCAACGCATTGACAAGATCCTTGACCCTGAAATTTCTGACCAGCTTGGACTGGACAAGAGCCAGTGCCAACTGCTGGTGCATTCAGGATCACGGGGGTTGGGACATGCCATCCTGTCAGGACATCTGGCCAAGCACGGTGCAAGCGGGCTTTCCGAAGACACCCCTGAAGCAAAGGCCTATTTTACTGCCCATGATACTGCCCTGCAATGGGCTGTGGCCAACCGTGGCCTGATAGCCCACCGATTTGCAGATAAACTGGGCGCAGACATCAGGGCTGTGTCCGACACTTCACATAACCTTATCAGCCGTGAAGACTGGCAAGGCCAGCCCCATTATGTCCACCGCAAGGGCGCATCAGAGGTTGGCAACGGGGCTGTTGTGTTGCCTGGTTCTCGCGGAGCGTTCAGTTTTCTTGTCCTGCCGATTGGTAACCAGCAAGACAGCGGCCTGGCGATTGCACACGGCGCGGGGCGGCGTTGGAAACGCGGCGAGGCAAAAGCCCGACTGTCCCACAAATATAAGACCCAAGACCTGGAGAGGACAGACCTTGGCAGCCGTGTGATTTGTGAAAACCGCGAACTGCTCTATGATGAGGCACCGCAAGCCTATAAGGACATCAGGCCAGTGATTGACAGCCTTGTCGAGGCTGGACTGGTCAAGGTGATTGCCCGCCTGCGTCCCCTGATTACCTATAAATGCAGGAGGCGCACATGAACCAGAACATAGATGAAAAGTGCTGGCTGCAAATCACCTCTGGCAGCGGACCAGCCGAATGCGCGCTGGCCGTTGCCAAACTTGTGCCAACCCTGAGGAAAACAGCGCAAGGACAGGGGCTAGAGGCCTGCCTGATTGACGGTGTCAAAGGACGGGAGAAACATACCCTTGTCTCTGCCCTGCTCTCTGTTTCTGGCCAAGGGGCGCAAGATTTTGCTACCGGTTGGCAAGGAGCCCACCAATGGATTTGCCAAAGCCCGTTCCGCCCCCACCATAAACGCAAAAACTGGTTTATCGGGGTCAACCTGCTCGCTGCGCCCCAGCAGCATGATAACACTATCAAGCCATCAGACCTGACTGTCCAGACCTGCCGTTCTTCGGGGCCAGGCGGCCAACATGCCAACAAGACGACAGCGCGGTGCGCCTTATTCACAAGCCGACAGGCATTGTCGTCAATGCACAGGAAGAAAGGTCACAGCATATGAACAGGAAACTGGCTCTGGCGCGCCTTGCAGCAATGCTGGAAAACTTGGCAGGGGCACGGCAGGCTGACCTGGATTTTTCACTGTGGATGAAGCACAAGGAGTTGGAACGCGGCAATCCTGTCAGGGTCTTTGTGGGACAGAGGTTTGTGAGACGGTAAGGTTCAGGAACCGGGGAAAATAACTAATTGTAATTACAGAAAAATGATATTTTCTTTAATTAAAGTCTTGTATACTCCTGCTACACTAAATATCTTGCAATTTTGAATGAAGGTACATAACTTTCGTAACTCCATTTATTATAACATTAAATATCCTTTGGAGTTAAAATGTGCACCTTTTGACAGCGCAAGCAGGGGGAATACAGGATGGGCTTGAGCCTGTTGACCTGGAGCAACTCCCTGGGGATATTGTGATTCTCAGCGCGGCGGATACAGAGCTGGCCATGCTGGCACGTTGTCACAGCGAAAGGGTAGCCAGTTCAGGTCGCCTCCCCTCTTTGCGGTTGGCAAATTTGATGCAGCTCGGGCATAACTATTCTGTAGACCTTTATATTGAAAACACCCTGAAGGGCGCGAAACTGATTATTGTGCGGCTGCTTGGCGGCAGCGGCTATTGGCAGTATGGCATTGACGAACTGACACGGCTGGCACGCGGCCAGAATATCATGCTGGCCGTATTGCCTGGGGATAGCCGTCCTGACAGTTCCCTGTATCTCTATAATACGCTGGATCAGGGGCATTGTGACCGCTTGTGGGACTATCTGGTCGAGGGCGGCACGGACAATTTTATTACCCTACTGGACTATGCTGCCTTTTTGCTTGATGACCGCCTGCCTCTTCCTGCCCCTGCCACCCCATTGCCCAAACTTGGCCTGTTGCAGGTTACGGCTTCAGAAAACCCCTCCAAACCTTCAGGAAAGGCTGTCCTGGTCTTTTACCGCGCCCTGGTTCAGGCTGACGACCTTGCCCCCATCCATGCCCTGACCCGTGCCTTGCAAAAGCGGGGTCTTATTCCCCTGCCGATTTATGTCACCAGCCTGAAGGATACGCTGGTTGCAGGCCAGCTGGAAGACATGCTTGCCACGCAAAATCCTGATGTCATACTCAACCTGACTGGATTTGCGCTTTCCAGCCCATCATCTTTGGAAGACAATTCATGGCAAGGCACTGTGCTGGACAGAAACGGCGCGCCCGTTTTGCAAGCGGTACTGTCCGGCATGAATGAACAGGCCTGGCGAGACAGTGCCAGGGGGCTTGGCGCGCGCGATATTGCCATGAATGTTGCCTTGCCGGAAATTGATGGCCGGATTTTTAGCCGCGCCATCTCCTTCAAGGCGCAGCGCGATTTTGACAGCCAGACCCAAAGCGCGCAGGTCTGGCACAAACCTGTCCCTGACAGGATTGATTTTGTTGCCAAAATGGCGGCTGGCTGGGCACGTCTAGGCCAGAAAGAAAACGGGGACAAAAAGGTTGCCCTGGTAATGGCCAACTATCCGTCTTCACTGGGCAGTGAAACTGGGCGCATGGCAAACGGCGTTGGCCTGGACACACCCCAAAGCACCCTGAATGTCCTCAAGGAAATGAGACTAAGGGGCTTTTCCCTTGGACATATTCCTGAAAATACTGGCCAGCTTATGGGTCTGGTCTCAAACCTAATCCATGATAAACCAGCGCAAAATGAAGGTTATGTTGATTGGAAACGCAAAAGAAAGCTCTCCTTACAGGACTACAAAAGCTCTTTCAGTGACTTGCCCCAGGAGCAACAAAACCAGGTAACTGAAAGGTGGGGAACAGCCCAACAAGACCCAACATTTTGCCCTAACAAACAGGCGTTTCTACTTGATATTCACCTCAGTGGAAATATCATGGTTGGTTTCCAGCCCAGCCGGGGGTTTTCGATAGATGAGAAACAGGCCCATCATGACATGACGCTTGTGCCAACCCATGGCTATCTGGCCTTTTATTTTTATCTAGGTCGCAGTTTTGGGATGGATGCCATTATCCACATGGGCAAGCATGGCAACCTGGAGTGGCTGCCTGGCAAGGCTCTTGGCTTGTCTGCTAACTGCTTTCCAGAACTGGTGTTAGGTGCAACGCCCCATATCTATCCCTTTATTGTCAATGACCCGGGAGAAGGCACCCAGGCCAAGCGGCGCACATCTGCGGTGATTATCGACCATTTGACCCCGCCCCTGACCCAGGCAGAAAGTTATGGTCCGCTACGTGACCTTGAAGCCTTGGTTGATGAATATTATGAGGCCAGCAGCCTTGACCCACGCCGTATGGAGCTGTTGGGGCAAAAAATTCTCAATATGGCACGCAGCACAGGCATAGATGCAGATTGCGGGATTGCCCAAAGGGAAGAAGGTGACAGCGCACTTGCCAAACTCGACAATTTTCTCTGTGACCTGAAGGATTTGCAAATCCGTGATGGCCTGCATATCTTCGGTTCTTCGCCTCAAGGCGCATTACGCGATAACCTGCTGCTTGCCCTGACCCGTATTCCGCGCGGAGATGGCAAGTCAGGCAACGCATCCCTTCTGACAGCCCTGTCGGAAGACCTGAAATTTGGAGATTTTAATCCGCTGGATAGTCAGGCTACGCAAAAATGGACAGGCCGCAAGCCTGATATTTTACGGGATATGATAGCGGGACAATGGCGCAGTCATGCTGATACAGTTGAAAGACTTGAGCAACTGTCTCTTAGATTGGTCGAAGGCAGCCTGAAGCCTGACCAAGGCTGGCATCACAGCAAGCTTGTCCTTGATATGATTGAATCCAGCATAAAACCACGACTTGAGCAATGCGGCAGCCAGGAAATGGATCACCTGTTCCTTGCCCTGGATGGCAAGTTTGTACCGCCTGGTTCATCCGGCGCACCAACGCGCGGACGGCTGGATGTGTTGCCAACAGGACGGAACTTTTACTCCCTGGACAGCCGAACAGTGCCAACCCGCTCCGCCTGGGAACTTGGCTGGCTCTCTGCGCAAAAATTGGTGACGGCCTACTTACAGGAACATGGCGACTGGCCTCGTCAGTTCGGCATTACCGCATGGGGCACAGCCAATATGCGCACAGGCGGCGATGACATAGCCCAGGCAATGGCTCTTATTGGTGTCAGGCCAGTCTGGGAAAACATCTCAGGGCGGGTTACTGGTTTTGAAGTCATTGGACTGGCTGAACTTGGCAGGCCGCGTATAGATGTCCTGATCCGTATTTCAGGATTTTTCCGGGATGCCTTTCCTGTCCAGCTTGATTTGCTCGATAGCGCAATCCAGCATATAGCTGCGCTTGATGAACCTGACGACATGAATCCTCTGGCAGCAGACTTTAGGAAACTAGGCACAGAAAAAGAAAGCCTGAACCGCCTGTTTGGTTCCGCTCCTGGACAATATGGCTCAGGACTTGAAGACCTTCTGTCTTCGAGGCAACAGTCCAGTCCAGAAAAACTGGCAAAGGCCTATATTCAGGCAGGCGGCTTTGCCTATGGCGGTAACAAGGAAGGCCAGGCAACAGGAGATTTTCAAACCCTGTTGCAAAAACTGGACGGCGTTGTCCAGAACCAGGACAACAGGGAATTTGATATATTGGACAGTGATTCCTTTGCCGCCTATCAGGGCGGTATGGCTGTTTCAGCCACTCATATCAGTGGAAAGAGCCCGAAAATATATCATAATGACCACTCAAACCCTGCCAAACCTGTGATCCGTTCCCTCAAGGATGAACTGGCAAGGATTGTGCGCGGACGGGCTGCCAACCCGCAGTGGATTAAGGGCGCAAAACGCCACGGCTATAAGGGCGGTTCCGAAATGGCCCAGGCGACCCATAATCTGCTGAATTTTGCCCAAACCACAGGACTGGTAGAAAGCCATCATTTTGAACTGTTGTTTGAGGCCTATCTGGTTGACCCAGACACAGCCGCTTTCCTGGAACAACACAACCCAGATGCCCTGCGCGATATTGCCCGCAGCCTGTCACTGGCAAGGGAGCAAGATTTCTGGTATCCAAGACGCAACAGTGCCCATGACTATCTTATAGAACTCACCCAGACAGGACACAACAATGACTGATACAGAACTGAATGACAAACATAAAACCAAGGCCGAAAAGCGCAAGGTTGCCCAGGACAAGAAAATGGCAGACAAGACTGCTGACAAGGGACTGCTGATAGTCCACACTGGCACAGGAAAAGGCAAGTCCACAGCTGCATTCGGCATGGCCATGCGCGCGATTACCCAACAATATAATATTGGCATTGTCCAGTTTATCAAGGGAGCCTGGCAAAGCGGGGAACGTGATGTTTTGGAAAAATTCCCGGACCAGGTTGAGATTCATGCGATGGGCGAAGGCTTTACCTGGGAAACCCAGGACCGTGAGCGTGATGTCGCTGCCTCTCAAAATGCCTGGCAGCAAGCCAAGAAATTTATTGCAGACCCGAACATCCGCATGGTGATCTTGGATGAACTCAATATTGCCCTGCGTTATGATTATCTTGATTTGGAAGAGGTATTGGAAGTATTGGCAAACAGAGCAGCTGACAAACATATTATTGTCACAGGCCGCAATGCCAAGCCTGAACTGATAGAGATTGCAGATTTGGTGACAGAAATGAAACTCATCAAGCACCCATTTCGGGAACAGGGCATCAAGGCACAGGCCGGAATTGAATATTAGGCCTGTTATTAAGAGATCACAAAGCAAAAATTCTTTGCTAAATGTCGGCAGACCCAGCCATTGTCATACCGCAGAAATGCGGTATCCATGCCGTGAAATTTGCATTAAAATGGCAATATTTGTTTTACTGTTGTGAGATTCTAAAGCATAAAAATGTTAGTTTTTTCATGTTGACAATGCACGGCATGGATACCGCGTCGTAGCGCGGCATGACAGTGGATGCGGCCTATGGATCAAGTAACCTGCAAGCAGATTTATGTCAGCCGACCTTGCCGTTTATCCCCTTAATGATGTAATCTGATATCACAAGCCCCACCAAATCAGTCCACAAAAAAAGCCCCGCTTCCATAACGCAGGAAGCGGGGCTTTGTGTTTTATCCATATTTTAAAATTCTTTGCCTGACATGCTATGCACGGTCACGCGCCATCCTGCCTGAGACAGACAGAAGTGAGCCAACAATAATCATGCCAACACCGAGTTTCCAGAACTCAACAATCACATTCTGCCAGTTCATAAAGTCACCGAAATTGACCGAGGCTGAAAGGCCAAGGAAAACACCTGCAATCTGGCACATAATATAGATGATACCCATGATAAGCAGGAAACGGCCAATGCCCAATGCACTTGGTGCAGACTTGAACAGCAGGACAAACACTGTAATAATCAAAACCAGGTAAGGCATTAATTGAAGAATAAATTTAAACACACCGCCATTGCCCAATGAAGGGAATGAAGCCAGTTGCGCAAAGGCACTTTTCATACTAAAGGCTTCTGCATTTGACTTGAACATGGCCAGAACCGGGTCAAGGATAAACATCAGGATAATGGATGTAATGACTGCCCATCCAACAAAACGAATTCCCAGTTTAGCAGTTGATTCCCTGCCAACAAACAGGATCATCAGGCCAGCAACGGCCATCGCTATCATCGCAAAAATGAGGCTCGGAGAAAAAACCGGCATCATCATCACCAACATATCCAACATAAAATCTTTTATTGCTTCCACTTTTACGCCCTCCCTATGGCATATTCTTAAGTATATATTATTATGTATATTTGTTATATCTCATATGACTTTAACGCATAGCCCTGTATATTGAAAGGAAATATAGCTTAAATTCAGAAATAACAGCAACTTACCCGCCAGCAGAGTTAATGTTGCAACCCTGAGGCAAAAATTATGGGACATGCTTTATGGGATGTGACACTTTCTCACATTATAACATCTGCCTGGTTGTAACACCCTTGACAAATGTTCAGTATCTCCCTGGTAAAATTAGGGATGAACTAAGATATTGATGAAACACCCCTTTTTTATTATGATATAACAATCTTTTACAGTTATTATCATTATCTTTAAGACTTATATGCTATACCTATCTATACGTTATAGAGTATAGTATAGTATTTGGAGATTTATATGGGAAAAGAGACCGTTTCCGGAACAACTGACAAGACTTCCCTGTCTTCAAAAGACGCAGACAAAAAAAACCCGCTCCCTGGCAACAGGTCAATTGAAGAAATGCGCGCAGAAGAGCTTCATGGCATCGCCAATGACTTCTATACCCTTATCAAGTCTGCTTCCCGCCGCTGGGAAATGATTATCTATCCTGCAATCCTTGGCCTGTTTATCATGTCTGGTGTGTTTTTCTCTGTCCTGTTCATGATTATCATGAATATCCAGGACGCTGTCGAGGAAGCCCAGATTGGCAACCAGATGAACCAGGTTGCCCGTAACATGGCTGGGCTGACAGACAATATCCGCATCATTACCGTCCAGATGGCCAAGATGCAAAAAAGCCTGGTCTCAATGGATAGCAAGATGTCCGATATTAAATATATGCGAGTCATGAGCAAGGAAATTGCCCAGATGAATAATAACATGGCCTATATGAACCAGAATATGGGGCAGATGCGTGCTGATTTCTCTGTCCTGAACCGTAATGTCTCCAAACCAATGTCAATGATGAACAGCTTTATGCCCTGGTAAATCTTTGCTTACCCCTTCAGTTTCAGGGGCAAGCCTGCTGCAATGAACGTGACCTGTGGGCAAGCTTTTGCGACTGACTGGTTGAGCAACCCCTGCGCATCAGCAAAACTGCGCGCCAGCCTGTTATCAGGAATTATCCCCAGCCCTACCTCACTGGATACAAAGATTACAGGGGTCATCAACACTGCCATACAATCCAGTAAACCACCAGTTTCAGCAACACTGTCCCTGCCCTCGATCATCAGGTTATTCAGCCACATTGTCAGGCAATCCAGCAATATGATGCTGTCAGGCTCATCATTGGCTTTCAGGCTATCTATAATATCAAGCGGTGTCTCTACACAGACCCACTCTGCCCCCCGCCTGGTTTGATGTAACCTGATACGTTCAGCCATTTCTTCATCAAGTGACTGCGCTGTTGCAATATAGACCGGTTTCAGCCTTGACTGTTGTACCAAATTTTCTGCATATAGACTTTTTCCGGAACGCATTCCGCCCAAAACCAGATGATGGGCAGCCTTGCCCGCCTGCATTGTCATCAAGACTATTCCACCCTTCAAAACTTAGAATTTGCTAAACACCCCTGGTTTAGTCTAAAAGACAGGACTTTAGGGGAAATATATCTTTTTCTCAACTGTTAGCATAAATCAGGGAAGCCAGGATTTATGACAGGCTCATCCAGATATGAAAGAATAGTATGGCGCAGACGTTCCCCCTCATTGGCATTATTATGGGCAGCCAGTCTGACTGGCCAACAATGAAACACACAGCAGATGTTTTGGACGAACTGGGTGTTGCCTATGAAACCAAAATTGTTTCCGCGCACAGGACACCGCAACGACTGTATGACTATGCCAACACAGCACAGGAGCGCGGCCTGAAAGTCATTATTGCTGGGGCTGGCGGGGCGGCGCATCTTCCTGGCATGGCCGCAGCCATGACCCCTTTGCCTGTTCTGGGTGTCCCGATACAAAGCAAGGCACTCTCTGGCAAGGACAGCCTGCTCTCTATTGTCCAGATGCCCGCAGGTGTTGCTGTCGGGACGCTGGCGATTGGCAATCCCGGCGCAACCAATGCCGGACTGCTTGGCGCGCAGATTTTGGCAACCAACAATGAAACCCTGATGGCAAAAATTGAGGACTGGCGCACGGCTCGCAGCCAGGCCGTAGCAGAAGACCCCCAAAGCTAACCCCCTTCTTTAAAGGGCAAGCTGAGTACATAAACATGGCAGGGAAAGACAATGATGGAATGTAATGACAAGAATGTCATGGCTCCTGGAAGTGTGGTCGGGATCATTGGCGGCGGCCAACTTGGACGGATGCTTGCCCTTGCCGCTGCCCGCCTTGGATTCCGTGTCCATATCTATTGCGCCGCTGAAAACAGCCCTGCCTTTGAAGTCGCTGCAAAACATTGGTGCGCCCCATTTGATAATAAGCAGCAGCTACAGGATTTTGCCAATAGCTGCGATATTGTCACCTATGAGTTTGAAAATATTCCGCTGGAAACTGTGAGGGTGATTTCAGCCATCACACCTGTCCTGCCAGATATTAACGCCCTAAACATTACCCAGGATCGTCTCCATGAACGTGCCTTCTTGACCACAAACTCTCTTCCTGTTGCACCCTTTATGAAAGTTGACAACAAGGAAGACCTGGCAAAGGCCATTGGCAGACTTGGAAACCAGACCATCCTCAAAAGCCGCCGCTTCGGCTATGACGGCAAGGGACAGATCGCCCTCTCTTCCGCCACGCTATCACCTCCAGATGTGCTGGCAGAAATAGGCAACCAGCCTGCCATCCTGGAGCAAAAGATCAATTTTGACCGTGAAATTTCTGTGCTGGTGCTGCGTTCTGCCAATGAACTGGAAAATTATGACATTTGTGAAAACCTGCATCTTAATCAGATGCTGAGACGCACCAGGGTTCCTGCCACTATTGACCCTGATATTGAACAACAGGCCATCCTGATGGCACAGGAAATTACCATTGCTATGGACTATGTTGGCCTGATGGCGGTTGAGATGTTTTACTGTCCTGACAATGAGGAACAGCCGCTGATTATCAATGAAATTGCCCCCAGGGTTCATAATTCTGGCCATTGGACACAGGACGGCTGTATCATTGACCAGTTTGAAAACCATATCAGGGCGATTTGTGGCTGGCCGCTTGGCTCAACCAAACGTCATAATGATGTGGTTATGACCAACCTGATTGGCGAAGACATCCTGAACTGGCAGGAATATGCAGGAAATACAGACAGTTGCCTGCATATCTATGGCAAGAAAGAACCGCGCCAAGGACGCAAGATGGGACATCTCACCACCCTGTTGCCGCTGACCTACAGCAAGCCCCCTTCTGGGAGCGATGAAAATAATGTTGTCCAGCTCAAGCCTTCTTCCTGATATGGCAAAACACCTGTCAGGCTCTTGGATGCGCACCGTCATAGACACGGAGCAACTGCTCACGGTTGACTTCGGTATAAATTTGGGTGGTTGACAAGCTGGCATGACCAAGCAGTTCCTGAATTTCCCGTAAGTCCGCGCCATGTCCGAGCAAATGTGTTGCAAAGGAATGGCGTAGGGCGTGGGGTGTGGCTGTATCTGCAAGACCGAACGCCCCCCTCATCTTTTGCATAATCAGCTGGATAATACGCGGGGACAATCGCTTGCCCTTTTCGCCATAGAAAAGCGGGGTTTCTGCACCGATAGGAAAAGGGCATTTTTCCACATAGTCGGCGATGGCTTCAATCCCGACTGGCAATACAGGTGTCAGGCGTTCCTTGCCCCCCTTGCCCTTGATCACCAGCACAGGATGGCCTTCAGTCGGAGTCTGGTTTCCATTAAGGTTCAGAGCCTCAGAAATACGTAGGCCAGAACCATAGAGCAGGGTCAGCACAGCACTGTCACGGGAAATCACCCATTCCGGAATATCTTCACGGTGAACCACATCACTGCCTGTCATGACAATCCTGGCCTTACCCTCAGTAATTGGCTTAGGGACGCTATGGCCGATCTTGGGCATCTGCACTGCCCTGACAGCATGGTTTTTTGCAAGCCCGCGCCGCTCAAGAAAGCGGTAAAACATCCGCAAAGCAGAAAGAGAACGGGACAGTGAACGGCTTGAAGTCCCTTCCCTGCGCCGAAAAGCCAGGAATGAACGAAAATCACGGACTGCCAACTCCTCAAGAACCTTCAGGCCAATTTCCTGCCCCTTATAGTCACGCAGGAATTCAAGCCACTGACGCAGGTCACGCTGATAGGAAATGATGGTCTTTTCAGCCAGCTGCCTTTCAGAAGTGGTGTAGGACAGCCAGTCCCCCAAAGCCTGTTTCAGGTCATCCTGCACAAAAGATAAGGTAAAGTCTGCCATCCTGCCATCCCCCATTTTTTCCCCATAAGATTATGGGAAAACACAGGTTCATTACAGCATGATATGGTTAACTCCACTTTAAGGGTCTGACGTTAGCCATTCTTACAGATCTGGACGATATGGGAAAAACGCTTGCTTTCATCCACATTTCGTAATGGATCCTGGCCGTAAATATTTTTTCCAGTAGTGCCCTTCTTCATGAAAAGAACCAATAACAGAAACAGGTTATAAAGAAAGGCGATGATGATAAAGGCCTTTTCTTTGCCAAGTGTTGTATTCAGGGCATCAATGTTAAAAATAGTACCCGTCTTGAACTGGGCAATCATCGCAGTTGCATCCTGATAAATCGGGACAGAGCAATAGAACAGCAACATACCAACAAAAAACAGCCAGCCTGTCTGGTTCATATCATGCAGACGTTTGGTAAAAAGAGCCTGAAAAGGCCTCTGAAAAAGTGCTGCCAGAACAAAAAAGAGGACTATTGCCGCAACATGACTGTCAGGATAATAATTCCCCAGAACTGCTGTTGAAACATCAAAGAAAAGAACATAGCTGTAGAGCAGTATACCAAAGGCAAACAGGAACTGGATACGGTCGATCCGCCCTTCCCGCTGGACAAACATATTATAGAGGAAGCAGGTGACAGCCTTTTCCGCCACCTGGTATTTTATCGTCAACTGTTCCATGCGGTGCGTCATATTGTTAGCCATACCCAAACCCGTTTTAGATTGAAAGACGTGAGATGGCATCCACCATGCCAGTTTACCCAGTCTTCCTGTTTTGAGACGATCAAATGCGTTCCCAACAAAAGTAGTCGGCAAATTCACAGATAGCTCAATGTCATTTATACTCCCCCAACATCAAAACCCAGATTTTCAGCTGGCTCTTTTGCACTCTGGAGTCGTTCCGCCCTTCTCCCAATGCTAAGGCATTGCAGCGAAGAACGCGCCTATCCAGATCACAAAATTTCTCCCCTGAAAAAAACGGGGTTTTCACGTCGTGTGAGTATATACACAAATATCCGATCCATTTATCCAATGGACTTCACCCTGATCTTATGAGCTAATACTAGTTGTTAAACATTGCTATTTTCACAAAAAATAGCGTTAAAAAACTTTTAACTTTCAAACTCCTTCTGTTTATGGAACACATTATCTGACCCAAGACCCTTTTTGGGTCGTCAGCACAGAACTCCCAAACAGGGAAAACCATTTCTCCTGTTGTAGCCACCAGATGAGGCAATCTTATTTGTGGATCTATTTCCTGAACATGATGTGCCAAAAAAGCAGGCAATGGCCGTTCCGGTTCTGATCCCGCTGGCACTTGACCAAACATACCATTATCTTGTTCCTGATGACCTGCCGCTTGCTATCGGGGATTTTGTCACCGTTCCACTCGGGTCTCGTAAACGTCACGGCGTTGTCTGGGGTCCGCCCTGCCCAACAGGTGAACTTGATTTTGACCCCAAGAAACTGCGTAAAGTTATCAAACGTCATGACTTGCCACCGCTTCAGGGCAATGCCCACAAACTGATAGAATGGGTTGCCCGTTATTGCCTGGCTCCTAGGGGCATGGTTCTTAAAATGATGATGAGTGCCCCGGCAGCCTTTGAACCTTCCAAACCCCGTATGGGCTATAGCTTGACAAAGATCCGCCCGAAACGGATGACAGATGCCCGCAACCGCGTGGTGGATATGGCTCTGTTTGGGGCACTGCATTCCAAGGGGGAGCTTGCTCAGCTCAGTGATGTCAGTACAGGGGTGATTGATGGTCTTGTCAAGGCAGGGACACTGGAAGAAACGCCCTTGCCTGAACAGATTCCCCCTGCCCCCTCACCAGACTTCCAGACCCTGACCTTTAGTGATGCGCAACAGTCCGCCGTTACTTCCCTTTGTGAGAATGCGACCCAGGATAAATTCACAGTCAGCCTGCTGGACGGCATAACAGGTTGCGGCAAGACAGAAATTTATTTTGAGGCCATCGCCACTGTTCTGGGCAAGGGGCAACAGGCTGTTGTTCTGTTGCCGGAAATAGCACTGACAGGACAATTCCTAAAACGCTTTGAAAAACGCTTTGGAGTTTACCCAGGCAGTTGGCATTCTGCCATGACCCCCGCAGAACGCAGCCGCATCTGGCGTATGACTGCCAATGGCAATTTGAAAGTGATCTTTGGGGCGCGCTCTGCCCTGTTTTTACCATTCCATAATTTGGGACTGGTGATTGTCGATGAAGAGCATGAGGCCGCCTATAAACAGGATGACCAGGTACGCTACCAGGCCAGGAATATTGCTGTTGTTCGGGGCATGACTGAAAAAATACCTGTTGTCCTCAGTTCTGCCACCCCCTCCCTGGAAAGCTGGGTCAATGCAACAACCGGAAAATATAGCCATATCAAGGTCACGGAACGCTATGCCAAGGCAGAACTTCCTGAAATCACTGCTATTGACCTGCGTGCTGACCCTCCCGAAAAGGGACGTTGGATGTCCCCTCTTTTGGTTGATGAGGTTACGGCCACCCTCGCACGCAAGGAACAGGCCCTGCTTTTTCTCAACAGGCGCGGCTATGCCCCCCTCACCCTGTGCCGCAAATGCGGACACCGTTTTGAATGCCCAGAATGTTCAGCCTGGCTGGTCGAGCATCGCCATAAAAAGGCGTTGTGCTGTCACCTCTGCGGTTTTCATACCCCTGTACCAACAGTCTGCCCCTCTTGCGAAGCAGAAAACAGCCTTGTCCCCTGCGGCCCTGGCGTTGAACGCATTGCTGAGGAACTCACCGAGCGTTTTCCTGATGCCAAGTCCGCCATTCTCTCCAGTGACCTTGTGACGAGCATTTCTGAACAACGGGCGATGCTGGAAGATATAGCCCTTGGAAAATACGACCTGATTGTCGGAACCCAGCTTGTCGCCAAAGGACATCATTTTCCGAAACTCTCTTTGGTGGGTGTGATTGATGGCGACCTGGGCATGGCACAGGCTGATCCGCGGACCGCTGAACGCAGTTATCAACTCCTAACCCAGGTGACGGGTCGAGCCGGCAGGGAAAAGACCAAGGGCAAAGGGCTGATTCAAACCTATATGCCTGAAAATACGCTGATGCAGTCCCTGCTGTCTGCTGATCGTGACACCTTTATGAATGCAGAAATGGAGATGAGGCGTATGGGGGCACTACCTCCCTTCGGACGGCTGGCTGCCCTGATATTTTCAGCTGATACCCGCAGCGATGTCACAGCCCTGGCTCATCACTTTACCAAATATGCCCCAGTTTCTGACAGGATCAGGATACTTGGCCCAGTAGAGGCTCCCCTTGCTGTCATCAGAAACAGGCATCGGGCACGGGTTTTGCTCAAAGCAGACCGGGAGATAGATATCCAAAGCTATCTCAGGAAATGGCTACAAAATGCCCCAAAGATAACTGGCAACCTGAAACTTGTGATCGATATTGACCCCTATAACTTTTTTTAATCCACAGGTTCTCCTGGTGCTCATTGGTCTTACCGACAAAATATCCAGTTATATCAAAAAAGTTTTCACCTAATAAGGCCAGAATTACCCACGCTTTGCCCCAGTTTCCAACAAGTTTGTATGTTTTATATCAGTACCAACGAATATTCATGTTTTGTTAACCTGATCTGTTGCCACCCTGCTTTGCTTATGTTAGAGGATTAGACGTTTGGTCAAAAGATTATCCTATTGAAAATCAAAACCATTATGCAAAGCGTTGTCACATAGATAAAACCTCTGTTTTATCCGTTTTTAGCGTGAGCATAACTTTTAAAAGATAAACATAAAGAGACATTCAAGTGGCCAGTAATGATACCCAGGTTTCAGGGATGGCAGGACGCTACGGTTCTGCAATATTTTCCCTGGCGCAGGAAGAAGGAAAACAAGATCAGGTTCTTAATGACCTGAATGATTTTCTGCATTCCTATTATGAAAATTCTGAATTACAGCAGTTTGCTAAAAGTCAGGCCATCTCCAAAAATGACAAGCTTGCTGCCATGACCAAGATTGTCAATGCCGCCAAAATGGACACCATAAGCGCGAATTTTTTGCGGCTAATTGCTACAAAAGGCAGGTTACCATATGTAGAGGATATTATCCTGGCATATTATGACCTGGTCAAAAAAGACCGTAATGTAATCGAGGCTGAAGTGACTGTTGCCAAACCGCTGACAGCAGAGCAGGAAAAGACCCTGAGTGCCTCTCTCAATGAAAAATTTAATAAATCCGTTGATATGGATATTATGGTCAAGCCTGCGATCTTGGGCGGCATCATAATAAAGGTTGGCAGCAAGATGATTGACAACTCCCTTCGGACAAAACTTGATAACCTTAAAATCGCTATGAAAGAGGCCAGTTAATGGATATTGGTGCCGCAGAAGTCTCCTCTATACTGAAAGAGCAGATTAAAAATTTTGATACAGCCTCCCAGGTTTCAGAGATAGGTAAAGTCCTGTCTGTAGGGGATGGTATCGCCCGTGTCCATGGTCTTGATAATGTCCAGGCTGGGGAAATGGTTGAATTTCCAGGCGGTATTAAGGGGATGGCTCTTAACCTGGAAACTGATAATGTCGGTATCGTTATTTTTGGTAATGACCGCACTATTAAAGAAGGTGATGTTGTCAAGAGAACTGGCAACATCGTGAGTGTTCCTGTTGGCAAGGGTATGCTTGGCCGTGTTGTTGATGGTCTTGGCAACCCTATTGATGGCAAGGGTCCACTTAAGGATGTGGAATATAAACTGGTTGATACAAAAGCACCCGGTATTTTGCCCCGTAAATCTGTTCATGAACCTGTGCAGACTGGGATCAAGGCTGTTGATGCCCTTATCCCTGTCGGACGTGGCCAACGCGAACTCATTATTGGTGACCGTCAGACTGGCAAGACAGCGATTGCGCTTGATGCCATGCTCAACCAAAAAAGTGTCAATGAAACAGATGTCGAATATGACAAGCTGTATTGCATCTATGTCGCTGTTGGCCAGAAACGTTCCACAGTTGCCCAGTTTGTGAAGGTCTTGCAGGATAATGGCACGATGGAATATAGCTGCGTTATCGCTGCTACCGCTTCTGAACCTGCACCGCTACAGTTCCTGGCACCTTATACAGGCTGCGCCATTGGGGAATATTTCCGTGATAATGGTATGCACGCCCTGATTACATATGATGACTTGTCAAAACAGGCTGTGGCTTACCGCCAGATGTCCTTGTTGCTTCGCCGACCTCCAGGACGTGAAGCGTTCCCTGGCGATGTCTTCTATTTGCATTCAAGACTGCTTGAGCGTTCTGCCAAACTTAATGAAGACCATGGTTCTGGTTCCCTGACTGCCCTGCCAATCGTTGAGACCCAGGAAAATGATGTATCAGCCTATATCCCGACCAATGTAATTTCAATTACAGATGGCCAGATTTTCCTTGAAACAGACTTGTTTTTCCAGGGTATCCGTCCTGCTGTAAATGTTGGCCTCAGTGTATCGCGTGTTGGCTCTTCCGCGCAGGTCAAGGCCATGAAACAGGTGGCTGGCCCGATTAAGGGAGAGCTTGCCCAGTACCGTGAAATGGCTGCTTTTGCCCAGTTTGGCTCTGATCTTGATGCTGCCACCAAGCAAATGCTTGAGCGCGGGGCGCGTCTCACTGAACTGTTGAAACAGCCCCAGTTCGCGCCTCTTCGTATGGAAGAACAGGTTGTCATTATCTATGCTGGGACAAGAGGCTATCTTGATGGTTTCCCTGTCAATAGTGTTGGCAGGTTTGAAGAGGAGTTGTTGCGCCTTACCCGCGATGAACATAGTGATATTCTCGATACCATCAAGACAACAAAAGAACTTAGCAGCGAAACTGAAGAAAAACTAAAAGCCATGATTGATGGCTTTGTGAAAAATTTCTCTGCCTAAGGCTCTCGTCCAGATACTGGAACAAGAAAAAAACCTTGAAGCGAAAACTTAATATCTCGCTTCAGAATATGTAATTGTATAGTCAACAGGCATAAAATTGCCTGGTACTTTCACTGACTATGCTCTGGATTTTGTATTGGACAGGATTTAAGCAGCCATGGCGAGCTTGAAGGAACTACAAAACAGCATTAAAAGCGTCAAGGCGACGCAAAAGATTACCAAGGCAATGCAGATGGTTGCAGCTGCCAAGCTACGCCGTGCCCAGGAAGCTGCCGAGGCTGGCCGCCCCTATGCCAAGCGTATGGAAACAATATTGGGCAACCTGAATGCACGGATTCCCAGTAAGGAAGGGGCCTCCCCCCTTTTGATCGGGACTGGCAAGGATGATACCCACCTTCTTGTTGTTGCCACAGCTGAACGCGGCCTGTGCGGCGGCTTTAATGGTAATATCGCCAAGAAGGCAAATGTCTTGGCACAGAAACTCCTTTCTGATGGCAAAGAAGTTAAGATCCTTTGCATCGGTCATAAGGGATACGCTGTCTTGAAAGCAGAGCATCACAGCCGCCTTTTAGAGGTCATTGACATGCGTGACATCAAAAATGTCGCCTTTTCAGATGCCCATGCTATGGCAAAGCAAATATTATCCATGTTTGACAATGGGGAATTTGATGTCTGCACCCTGTTCTATTCAGAATTTCGCTCAGTCATTTCCCAAATTCCGACTGCGTTGCAACTGATACCTGCCCAAATGCCTGAGCCAGAAGAGAACGCACCCGTTTCCAGTGAACCAGTAACCCCTTATGACTATGAGCCTGATGAGGCCGATATTCTCAAGGATTTATTGCCACTCAATATCGGGACCCAAATATTTAGGGCATTGCAGGAAAATGCAGCCTCGGAGCAGGGTGCAAGAATGTCGGCTATGGATAACGCAACCCGTAATGCCGGAGAAATGATTAATGACCTGACGCTGGAATTCAACAGAACCCGACAGGCACAGATTACAAGAGAACTTATCGAGATTATTTCCGGTGCTGAAGCTGTATAATAATCAAGTCGAGTAGACCACATAAACGTGACCAGAATTTAAAGAGCAAGGATTTTCAGTTATGGCAGACAAGGCCAATTCAGGAAAAATATCACAAGTCATCGGGGCTGTTGTTGATGTACAGTTTGAAGGTGAAATGCCTGCCATTATGAACGCACTCGAAACCGACAATAATGGCAAGCGTCTTGTGCTTGAAGTCGCACAGCATCTTGGCCAGAACCTGGTCAGGACAATTGCGATGGATGCGACAGAAGGGCTTGTCCGTGGTCAAGCTGTCTCTGACACAGGGGATGCCATCCAGGTTCCAGTCGGCGAAGCAACACTGGGCCGGATCATGAATGTGATTGGCGAACCCGTTGACGAGGCTGGCCCTATTAATTCTCCCCATACACGCCCTATCCATGCAGAAGCCCCTCCTTTTATTGACCAGTCTACTGAATCAGAAATTTTGGTCACTGGCATCAAGGTTGTTGACCTGCTCGCACCTTATGCCAAGGGCGGTAAGATTGGCCTGTTTGGTGGTGCGGGTGTTGGCAAAACCGTCTTGATTATGGAACTTATCAACAATATTGCCAAGGGTCATGGCGGCTATTCAGTGTTTGCTGGCGTTGGCGAACGAACCCGTGAAGGAAATGATCTTTATTGGGAAATGATTGAATCCAAGGTGAATGTTGAGGGCGGCGGCGGTGAAAGTAAGGCTGCTCTCGTCTATGGACAGATGAATGAGCCTCCTGGAGCGCGTGCGCGTGTCGCCCTGACTGGCCTGACACAGGCGGAATATTTCCGTGACGAGGGACAGGATGTATTGTTCTTTGTGGATAACATTTTCCGCTTTACCCAGGCCGGTTCTGAAGTTTCTGCCCTGCTTGGCCGTATTCCTTCTGCTGTGGGCTATCAGCCTACACTGGCAACAGATATGGGGCAAATGCAGGAACGCATTACATCCACCCATAAAGGCTCTATTACCTCAGTCCAGGCTGTCTATGTACCAGCCGATGACCTGACCGATCCTGCCCCCGCCTCAACCTTTGCCCATCTTGATGCCACGACTGTTTTGTCCCGTGCCATTTCAGAAAAAGGTATTTATCCGGCTGTGGATCCATTGGATTCAACGTCCCGCGTACTTGAACCGAGGGTTGTTGGCGATGAACATTATGAAATTGCCCGCCAGATACAGGAAATATTGCAACAATATAAGTCCTTGCAGGATATTATCGCCATTTTGGGTATGGATGAGCTTTCAGAAGAAGACAAACTGGTTGTCGCCCGCGCCCGTAAGATTGAACGCTTCCTGTCACAGCCTTTCTTTGTGGCTGAAGTCTTTACAGGGATGCCAGGTGTTCTTGTTGATCTCAAAGATACCATCAAGGGCTTTAAGGGTCTTTTGGCTGGCGATTATGACCACCTTCCTGAGCAGGCTTTCTATATGGTCGGTACTATTGACGATGCCATCAAAAAGGCTGAAGATATAGCCGCATCTGTCTAATCAACATTACCGGATCAGGGGCAATCGGTTACAAACATTTGCCCCTGCGCTTTTATGAATTCCATTGCTGGTCAAGAGATGAAAAATGCCTGATACTACTTTTAGATTTGAACTGGTATGCCCTGAAGGCCTCGTGCTGGAACAGGATGTGGAGCATGTCATTATCCCCGGCAGTGAAGGGGATTTTATGGTTATGCCAAACCACGCACCTGTCATTTCTACGCTCAGGCCTGGCATTCTTGAAGTTGGCAGAATCCACCAGAATACCAAAAAATATTATGTCAGCAATGGCCTGGCCGAAGTCAGCCCCGACAGCCTGACAATCCTGGCACCACAGGCCATTGACACTGACAGCATGGAACCTGATTTTTTTCCAAAAGAAATTAAATCATTGGAAGATGAAATTGAAGGCACACATGACCAGGAACTTAGGGACCAACTGGTCACGCGCCTCAGTACCATGCAGATGATCGCCCAGACACTGGTTTGATATTCACGTATCAGGCTCTTTCATTCTTTGATAATGGTGCGAAATTCTTCTACAACAGATTTGTAGACCTCCCTCTTGAATGGGACAACCATATCCGTCAGTTTTTCGATATCCTGCCACTGCCAATGGCTAAACTCTGGCTTATGGTCTGTGCCTCCACTAATATCAATCTCTTCATCCCTGCCCTCAAATCGCATTGCAAACCATTTCTGGGTCTGGCCGCCATACTTTCCTTTGAAAGCGTGTTTGCTCAGTTCAGCTGAAAAGGTATAGTCCAGCCACTGTGGATGTTCAGCAATCAGACTGGCGTTATTAGTTCCTATTTCTTCCTCCAGCTCCCTGACAGCAGCCTCAATAGGTTGTTCCCCCTTATCAATACCACCCTGCGGCATCTGCCATAATTTTTCAACAGGCCTGATATTCGCGGTTGCGATCCGTTTTCCTGTCCAGACCTTGTAGTCTTTATTAAACAACATTATCCCAACGCATTTGCGTAATGGTACAGCCTTGATACCTGTCATCATCGGTCATCACTTTTCATTACAAGTTAAATAAAAAAGCCTGGGATAAATTTTCATTACCCCAGACCTTATTAAATAACGCCCCTTCAACAGTCAAACGCAACATCAGTATACGAATCTTTGTGCGTCCCTTAATTTGGGGGCTATCGCACAGTAAGAGTGATGTATCACCCTGAGATAGTATATCTGACAGACCGTGGAATGGTCTCAAATCATCG
>JAJRRF010000247.1 GCA_024279735.1 Alphaproteobacteria bacterium | reverse complement strand
TTCAAGCGGAATACAGTCTAAAAATCCTGTTTTTTAATGGAAAAATGATCATATTTTAGTGGTTTTAAAAATAACGATTTATTTTTATCGTTATTTATCAATTAGTTAATACACCTAAAACAAGCTGGGGAGTTACAAATAGATTTGAAGCACAGGTTTGGAACAGGCAAGGCATCACGCCATTTTTAACACGCCAACTATTTTCAAATCCTATATCGGCGATATCCTGATTTTCTTCTATTGGTTCCAGGGATTCAGATATGTAACACCGCTATCCTTAATATCCTTGATATTTCTTGTCACCAGCGTCATGTCCTGAACCAGGGCTGTTGCTGCAAGCAGGGAATCTATCACAGGGTAAGGTCTCTTACTGTTCATTTCGCCCCATATTTTGGCAGTACTGGAGTCGATACCAATAATATGATCTGAAAATAGTTTTTCAATACCCTGACACCAATGCTCAAGACTATCGGCCGCCCTTGGGTCAGTCCTGCGGAGTTGGATAATGCCCCTGACCAGTTCCCCTATTGTCAAAACGCTTATAAAAAGATCCTTTTGGTGGGCAGTATCTATCCATAAGAGAACTTCAGGGGCAGGTTTTCTTTTGCGGGTTTCTGACAAGATATTGGTATCAAGTAAATATTTCAAAACTGAATATCCCGCCCCGTATCATCCAGGCGGTCAACAACAAAATCATCCACCTTTGGCCCAGACAAGAGGTAATCCTTAAAATTAGGCTGGGCGTCTTCAAGCTTTTGATAGGCTTCAATTGACAAAACCACTATTTTATCAGTGCCATGACGCGTAATAATTTGCGGCCCTTCTTCTTCAGCCTGCCTAAGCAGTTCACTAAAATGACTTTTAGCCTTATGAACCTGCCATTTCATTGTATAACCTCCTGATATATGACCCATATGGTCTATATGACCTAATATAGTCTGTAAATTTCCAAAAAGAAAGGATTCTTTATCTTTGCCCCTTTTTTCAAATACAGATGCCTAAAATACTGGCATTAAACCAAACCCACAGGAAAACGTTTTTGGCGGGTTGGCTGGTGCTGTGTTGGGGCAAGAGGGGGGGTATCTGTCATACTCCCAAAAGCATACGCCTTGAAAGCAGGGCTATTTTTGGTTCACTGCGCCAGGAACTTTGCCCGAAGCCATTTGTTTGACGGGGCCTCGATGAGGCGGAAAAGTATTTGTGAGATCACCAGGGCGGCGGCCAGTGTCAGGGCTGCGAGAACAGCAAGACCTGAGCCAGAAGCCCCGAGTTTTCCAGCGATGACCCCCATTAGCAGGGTGAGGATAAAGGGATGCACCAGATAGAGCGAGTAGGAGGCATCCCCCAGCCTGGCCATAGCTTTGTATATGCCGCGCTCCGGAAGTCTGAGGGGCAGTACGCTGGCCATGATGAGGGCGGCGGGCAGACCCAGGGTCAGTGTCAGCGGCTGGATGCCTTTGGGATAGAATAGCAGCGGCAGCGTCAGAGCCAGGACAAACAGGACGAGCCAGGGACGCAGTCTTTCCAGCAGATGAAAATGGTGGCGGTAGATATAATGCAGCCAGACCCCAAACAAAAACTCCAGGAGTATGTGGTTGGTATAGAACTTGGCCAAAGTCTCCTGCGCGGGTATTATAAGGCCGATGGCCACAAGGCTGGACAGCAGGAGGGACAGCAGCAGGACAGGACGGCGGGTGAGTGCCATGCACAGCGCGAAACACAGGTAGAAGAACATTTCATAACATAATGTCCAGCCCAGGAAGAGCAGGGTGGTTGGCGGGCCGTGCCCCCTGTCATAGGGGATAAACAGCAAGGAACGCAAAAGGTTCTGGCCGCTGGCAACGGTCTGTTTCAGCAGCTGCGGGAACAGCAGGGCGATCAAAAACACCGCAAAGGTGAGGACATAATAGAGCGGGACAACGCGAAATACCCGTTTTTTCAGGAAAGAGACCAGGTCGCGGCTGCCTTCAGTGGTGTGGGCAATGACAAAGCCACTGATGACAAAAAAGAGATCGACCCCGGCAGTGCCAAACGGGAACAGGTTCTGGCTGAAACCATGACGGCTTTGCAGGTTGCCGCCCAGATGGAACAGCACAACACTAAAGGCCGCGACAAAGCGCATGACCTGGATAATCACCAGATGATCTTTTGTTGTCGCCGTGCCATGTTCCATTTTACATCTTTACAATGCAGGATACGAGATCACAAAGGGCGCGACTCTTTTGCCAAGCCGCCAAATTGCACCAGCCTAAGGATTGCCATCACTGAGCAAGCAAGACCCCCTTTGTGATTTGATATCATTCAGCCTGTCCATGTTGCGTTCGTTCTGCCAGGCCAGAGGAGAAAAAACAAATAAACTTAAAGTGAGTGGCCAGGTTTTGGCTCTTGCAGTCATGCCTGTTTTGGGGAAGGCAGCGCAACCCAACCACTGTCATTCTGAAGACCGAAGCAGGGCAATTCGATTGATAGTTTGTACTGTAGGGGCAGACCCATGTGTCTGCCCTCTCTCGTAACAGGCCATGGCAGGAGGGTGTATGATTTAGGGGCAACCTTCTGTTTTCAAAAAATAAATAAGAGGTTTATAGCACCCAGGGCGGACACATGGATCCGCCCCTACAGGGGTTCTTAGCTTGTATACAATAAGGGTGTCCCTTATCAAAAAAATCTATTTTTCGCGGCGGCAGATGAAGCGGGTGGCCTCGATCAGGTCATCGGCGGCGGTGCCGTAAGGCACGATCAGGTCAATCGCGGCCTGCTCCAGGTCGTTGACATATTTCTGGGTCTTTTCCAGGCCGGCGCGGGCAACAATGCTGGGTTTGCCCGAAATCTCGTCCTTGCCTGTGCGCTTGCCAAGATGCTCACTGTCCCCCGTCACATCCAGCAGGTCGTCAGCCGCCTGGAACGCCAGCCCCACCAGCTTGCCATATTCACGGAAACGGTGGATATGATCCTCGGCGGCCTTGGCAATGATCGGGCCTGCCACAGCAGAAAATTCCAGCACCGCGCCAGTTTTCATGGCATGGATGCGCTGGATCAGGGCAAGCTTGATCTTTTTTGGGTGGTTGGTCAGCTCAATATCCATCATCTGGCCGCCTGCCATACCGGCCCAGCCTGCGGCGGTCGCCATTTCCAGCACCAGCTGTGAACGGATGGCGGGATCGGCATCACTGCCGGGACGTGCCAAAATCTCAAAGGCCAGCGATTGCAGGGCATCACCTGCCAGGATGGCGGTTGCTTCGTCAAACGCTTTGTGGCAGGACGGCTTGCCGCGTCGCATGTCATCGTCATCCATCGCGGGCAGGTCGTCATGAACCAGGGAATAGCTGTGCAGGCACTCGACAGCGGAAGCCACATCCGCGCTACGGTGCGGGTTGACCCCAAAAATCTTGGCCGATTCCATAATGATAAACGGGCGAATCCGCTTGCCGCTGCCAATCACGGCATGGCGCATGGCATCTGACAGCCGTTCAGGCGGGCCAAAATGCTTGCCCGGCATCAGGTGGTTGTTGAGACGTTCGTTGACGATCTTGGAATATTGCTCAAGCTTGTCCTGAAAACTCATAAATATAATTCCTGACTAAAGTGTTGGGGATTTCGGTTGTTATGCCAGAAAACCAACGCCGCGTCCAGACAGGGAGGTTATTTTCAGGGCGATGCGCTCCTCAGCCAGTCGCAATATATTGTCTCAGGGCAGTGGCTTCCATCTGGGTTTCAGACAGCTTGGTCTTGACAACATCTCCTATGGAAACCAGGCCGACAAGACGTTTGCCTTCCACAACAGGCAGGTGGCGGAAGCGGTTGACGGTCATGGAGTTCATGACATCATCAAGGCTGTCCTCCAGCTGGCAGGTCTGGACCATCCAGCTCATGCAGGTGCCGACAGGCTTTTGCAGCGCGCCGACCCCTTCACGGGCAATGCGCTTGATTATGTCCCGCTCCGAAATAATGCCGACAAGGTTGCCATTGTCATCGACCACCAGGAC
This sequence comes from Alphaproteobacteria bacterium, assembly GCA_024279735.1. Taxonomy (GTDB): domain Bacteria; phylum Pseudomonadota; class Alphaproteobacteria; order Rhizobiales; family JAJRRF01; genus JAJRRF01. The sequence continues at coordinate 390 of JAJRRF010000247.1, read as the reverse complement.
AGAGCCTATCTTGTGGTCATTGAGCAGGGCGACAATATCAAGCAGCCTTGCTTCCGGGTCAGTGGTGATAATTTCAGTACCCTTGCCGTTGAGTATGGATGCAACATTCATCTCATTTCTCCTTATGTTTGTGATCGTTACCCTCTATTGTGCGTCAAAACGCCTCAGTTTGCAAGGGGAGATGGTAAAAGGGGTTAATCTGTGGGGGATTCAATTCATATTGTTTCGCTAAAATTGTGCTTGCCACAAGATCAATAGTTTGGACAGTTTCATGCTGCTATAGTCCCGTAGTTACACAGCTTCTTGAATTCAGGTTGTGATTTAATGGAGTTCAACTCAAAACCTAACATGGAAGAAAAGGTTTTGAGCAGGTGTTCGTTGGATTTTCGT
>JAJRRF010000246.1 GCA_024279735.1 Alphaproteobacteria bacterium | reverse complement strand
GTGCAAAAACCTTTGCCACCATCCGCTCCATCATATCCTCAGCCAAAAAACAAAAACTCAATATCCTTGAAGTTTTGCAAAATCCTGGCTTGCTGGTTATTTAAGCTGGGGAGTTACAAAAATTTTAAGATTTTCCTGCCATGCTGTGGGCTATAGTCTTTGCCCTTCGAAACGGATCATTCTGATGACATATTCCAAAATTGCGGCTGCTAAACTGGATGAAAAACAGGCTGCTGCCGAACTGGAGCGTTTGGCAACGCAAATGGCACATCATGACAGGCTGTATTATCTCCAGGATGACCCTGAAATTTCCGATGCGCAATATGATGCGTTGCGACTCCGTAACCAGGCGATAGAGGCGCGTTTTCCAAAGCTGAAACGCCCTGACAGTCCTTCACTACGGGTCGGCGCGCCGCCTTTGGACGGTTTTAGCAAGGTAACCCACAAGGTCGGGATGCTTTCGCTTGGCAATGCCTTTACCCTGGAAGATGTCCAGGATTTTGAGGCCAGTGTACGGCGTTTTCTCAATATAGAAACGGCAGAACCCCTGTCCTTTACAGCGGAACCCAAAATTGATGGTCTGTCCATTGCCCTAAGCTATGAAAATGGTGTTTTGGTTCGGGCGGCAACGCGCGGCGATGGCAAGACTGGGGAGGATGTAACGGCGAACATCCGCACTATTAAGGAAATTCCCCTCAGGGTTGAGGCAGACGATTTTCCCAAAAATTTTGAAGTTCGCGGTGAAATCTATATGGCGCGTTCAGAGTTTGATGCCCTGAACAAGCAGTATCTTGCGGACGGCCAAAAGCCTTTTGCCAATCCGCGCAATGCGGCGGCAGGGTCTTTGCGCCAGCTTGACAGCCGCAAGACAGCAAAGCGAAAACTTGGCCTGTTTGCCTATGCCTGGGGGGCTGTGGACAGTCTGCCCGCTGACAGCCAGTTTGGTGTCATTCAGGCTTTTGGGCGGTGGGGCTTTCCAATCAACCCCCTGATGCAGCTCTGTAACGGGGCAGAACAGTTGGTTGCAGCCTACCAAAAGATTGGCGCTGCGCGTGATAGCCTGGACTATGAGATTGACGGGGTGGTCTATAAGGTGGACAGCCTGGCGTTGCAGGACAGGTTGGGACTGAAATCCCGTTCACCGCGCTGGGCTATTGCCCATAAATTTGCAGCCGAGCAGGTTAGTACCCGCCTGGACAGCATTGAAATCCAAGTCGGGCGCACAGGCGCACTGACCCCGGTTGCCCGTCTTGACCCTGTTGTGGTGGGCGGGGTCGAGGTCTCCAATGCCACTCTGCACAATGAGGACGAGATTGCCCGCAAGGACATCCGTGAGGGCGATATGGTGATTGTACAGAGGGCAGGGGATGTCATTCCGCAAGTGGTTGAGGTCTTGTTGGATGAGCGGCCAGAAAACTCTGCTCCCTTTGTTTTTCCAGACCATTGCCCTGTCTGTAAGGCTCCTGCGGTGCGGGAATTTAATCCCAAGACTGGCCGCCTGGATGCACGGCGTTATTGCTCAGGGGGGCTGAAATGCTCCGCCCAGCTTCTGGAACGTCTCAGCCATTTTGTTTCGCGAGATGCCTATGACATAGACGGGCTCGGGCCAAAACAGGTTGAGGCCCTTTATAAGGCAGGGCTTGTGGCAGAGCCGGCAGACATCTTTACCCTTGAGCGGCGCAACAGGGAAAGTGTGACCAAGATTGAGAACTGGAAAGGCTGGGGTAAAAAATCGGTTGAGAATATGTTTGCTGCAATCAATAGCCGCCGTTCCATTGCCCTGAACCGCTTTATATATGGTCTTGGTATTGCGGTGGTTGGGCGGACTGTCAGCCTGATGCTGGCGAAGGACTTTGAGAATTTTGCCGACCTGGAGGATAAACTTGTCCAGATGGCAGATGAGAGACCTGGCGAAGCCTATTTCCGCTTTATGGCCATAGAGGGGCTTGGGGAAAAGCGTATCAGCCTGTTGCGTGACGCGCTTAAGTCCGCAGGGGAAATTGACCTCAATCCAAAAGGGGAAAAACTGGACTTTGCGGGGCTGTTTAAAATATTGAAGGTCAGGGGGGTAGGCAAGGTCTATATTGAAAAGATTGCACAAGCCTTTGAAGATACTGAAGACTTTCTTAGGCTTGCCCGCCAGCTGGAGCAGGACTGGCCTGGCGCGTCCTATCGCCAGTTTTCTGCGCGTGATGGTTTGGGAACTGTGGTGACAGATACCCTGATTGACTTTTTTGCAGATGAAGAAAACAGGAATATTGTGGCACGTTTGCTTCAGGAAGTCACTCCTGAGCCTGTGGCGATAGATGAAAGCCAGGCAGACAGCCCTGTTGCAGGGAAAACCATTGTCTTTACAGGCAAGATGGAGCTGTTGAGCCGCAATGAGGCCAAGGCGCAGGCTGAAAGGCTCGGCGCGAAGGTCAGTGGTTCTGTTTCCAAAAAGACGGATTATTTGGTAGCTGGCCCTGGGGCAGGCTCAAAACTCAAAAAGGCACAAGCTGCGGGTGTCACAGTGCTTACCGAACAGGATTGGCTGGATTTGATTGGGGAGAAAAGCTGACAAGAGCTACGTTCCAGTCAAGAGACACCCAGAAATATTTAAACAGGACTAAAATGTAGGGACAAGGCATGTCTTGTCTTAAAATCTGCCCAAAATAACAGTTTTATGATGTGGCAAGCAAGGCAGATGCTACAATCACCCTGATATTTGGTGCGGCAATTGTGTTTGTCAGCAAGGCAGAGAAATGGGCGCATAGTGAACTCTCATAGTACACAACATACGACACCCTATCACTGTCATACCGCAGAAATGCGGTATCCATACTGTGAAATTTGCGTTGAAATGACAATGTTTGTTTGGGGGCGTGAGACCCTATAGTGTTAAATTGTTGGTCTTTTGGTGTGTTCACAGCGCAGGGCATGGATACTGCATCGTAGTGCGGCATGACAGTGAATGTGGACAACGATATTAAGTGCCCCACTCAAAAGCATCGTCATGTACCAGGGCGTGTTATGTCATCATTATTGAAACGACACTGGCGACCAAGGGTACAGCATTAAAAAAGCCCATCAGCCCAGCCAACAAACTGGACGTTGTAGGCTTGAAGGTTGAGCAGGCTTTGCAGTACAGGCCAAGAAATCTAGGCCATCTGTACAGTAGACTTATTAATATCCATCGCTTTATAGATGGAGGATATAGCAGCCATAAGCCAGTCGGCAGCAACAGCGGCCTGTGCCTTGGCAAGAAGATATTCTTCCCACTTGCTGAGTTCACCATTGGCATGACTTTCCGCAAGCATTTCACGGCAGTCCTGAATGGCTTTCATAACCTTTTCAACTGGACGAAGGGTTGTTTCCTCGGAACGGTCAAACTGTCTGATTTCAAGGGAGAGCTGTTTCAGCTCTTCACGTAAGTCATTTTCCGATTTATTGTCTAGAGGCATTGGTTTATAGCTCCCGTATCACTAAATTTAATTACTTAAAAGATACACAAAACACCTTCTGTTTAAGAAACGTTTGAACAATATCATTATACCAGTTATTCGCAGAACTTATCAATAGTAATTAAGGTTACAAATTGGTTAATTATCTGGAATAAAATATTATTGAGTATAAAACATAGTTATATTAACTTTTTTCATCCCATAGTCAAGAAATATTACAATATTCGAATATGAGCATAATTTTAAGAAAAACGCCCCCCTGGTGGTATAGACAGAATGTCGCACATCGCCTTGTGGCTGGCTTGTTACGTCCGGCATCGGCCCTTTATGGGCAGGTGGCAAAATGGAACTATCTCCATCGTGCCCCTTACTGTTCGGGGCTGCCTGTTGTGTGTGTCGGCAACTTCACAGCAGGTGGTGCAGGAAAGACACCCACCGTCATAACTCTTATCCACATATTGCAGGAAATGGGTGAAAAGCCTGTGGTGCTGACGCGCGGGTATGGCGGAAAAGTCTCTGGCCTTCATCAGGTCAGGCTGGAGGACAAGGCTCGCGATGTCGGGGATGAGCCCTTACTGTTGGCCGCCTATACGCCGGTTGTCATCAGCGCAGACAGGGCAGCGGGGGCGAGGGCGATTGAGCAGGGAGAGGGGACTGTCATTATTATGGATGACGGCTTCCAGAATAACAGCCTGGCCAAGGACCTGTCCCTGGTGGTGGTGGATGGCGCGGCAGGTATCGGCAACGGGCTGGTGATGCCGTCAGGCCCGCTGCGGGCTTCAACGGAGTTCCAGATGGGGCTGGCAGATGCCCTGGTTATGAACGGGGATGGGGTTGGCGGCAAGGCTGTTGCAGAATTGGCGAGGCGGCAAACTGTCCCAACGCTTCAGGCCTCGCTTGAGGTGGACAAGGAACAGGCCGAATGGCTCAGGGGCAAAAAGGTGATTGCGTTTACGGGCATTGGCAGGCCAGATAAGTTTTACCAAACGCTGAAGGACTGCGGCGCGACTGTTCTGGATAGTGTTGATTTTTCGGACCATCATAATTTCACTCATGATGAGGCCGCCAAGCTGCTGGAAAAGGCTTCGCAGACTGATGGGACATATTTGGTGACAACCCAAAAGGATGCCGTGCGCCTGGTGGGGGGCAAGGGGGCACTGCAATGGCTACGTTATGAGGCTGAAGTGGTTGGTGTCACTCTGAAATTCGGCGAGGCCGATACCCTGAAAAAAATGCTTTCAGATATGCTCAGAAAAAAATGCCCTTCTTGACGATGGAGCTAATGCTTTGATTTTGGCAGGGAGATTCAATTCACAGGTTATGTCGGTCAACAGTACAACTGCTGACCAACAAGCGAATAAAAATTCTCACCTTAGGACGCCTTCAATAATAAATGTTTAGGATAGAGCATAATGAAGACAAGCCCGCTCGGCTTGTCTTCATTATGCGACCAATAAGGACTCTGGAGCAAAAAATGATCGAGATTAAATGCATTTTTCTCTAGGGTAGAAATTTTCTTTGTCAGTTAGGCTGGAAGAGATTGACGAAAGATGCTTGTAGAATATGATCTTCGGCTGTTTTGTATATCACTAAACCTGCCCTAGCTATTCTTTATTTTTTGTTCGCCAACGCGCGGGACTATTACCAATCAAATCTTTGAAAGCTCTGCTAAAGGCTGCAACATCTTTATAGCCAACTTTGTCAGCTATAATTGCAAGGCTGTCATTGCTATCTTGCAAAAGACGGCAAGCAACATTCATGCGCCAACGCGCAACATAAGACATTACAGTTTGTCCTGTTGTTTCACGAAACTTTGCAGCAAAGCGTGAGGGAGACATATTAATTTTTTCTGCTAAGAGTGCAACGGTCCACAAGTGCCCTGGGTTTTGGTGAATATGAGTTATTACCTTTGAAATACGAGCATCATTTAAGGCTTTAAACCATCCAGGATTTTCATCTATTGTTTCCTGGCTGTGGGTGCGGATCGCTTCCGCACAAAAAACTTCTAAAATACGTGAACTTGTAAAGCTACTGGAGTGACTATCTGTTAGCTCTAAAGCCAACATTTTTGTTGCATAAGTTAATATCGGGTTCGCACCTACTCCATCTGTTTTGACTTTCATTACGGAAGGAAGTGCTGCCAACAAGGGGTTGAGAGGCATACTACACAATTGAAAGACCCCACAGATGAGTTCTGTGCCAACATTTCCTTCTTGTACTAATGCAGACCCATTTCCTTGAATGATATCTGTCAAAGAGACAGGCTTCGGCTTGGGCATATGGGCTGAAACCAGAGACATTTCGTGTGGCAACCCGCCTGGGCATATCACAAGGTCATCTTGTATAATATGATCCTTTGTCTTTTCAGCCAATTGGCTAGATTTAATTTCAAGGTCAAACTCCCCTTGCATGACCAAATGAAACGGCAGAACACGAACATCAGTGCCAACACCCAAAAGCTGCTGCAAGATGTTCTCACTTGGGATCTCAATCGCCCACGACGCTGCATAAGTTTCGTGGAGCAAAACACTCCCTGAAATACGAAGGTCGTCAAGGGCATCATTAAAGGGTGATATTTCAGATACATCCATTTTTAATCGTTCCTGCAATAAATATAGTGATTCATAACATATATACGATCGTTTGTTTTGGCTAGAGTCATCTAACAATAAAAATATCACCCCGTTTCAATTCCGAAACGCAACACTCAGCCTGCGTCGCTTTGAGAAGACCTCATGTGGTGTCTTGTAGTCCAGGATTTTTCTTGGCCTGTGGTTGATCTTGCGCTCGACCTCCTGAACCTGCTCATGAGACAGTTTAGTGAAGTCTGTGCCTT
>JAJRRF010000245.1 GCA_024279735.1 Alphaproteobacteria bacterium | reverse complement strand
GTGCAAAAACCTTTGCCACCATCCGCTCCGTCATATCCTCAGCCAAAAAACAAAAACTCAATATCCTTGAAGTTTTGCAAAATCCTGGCTTGCTGGTTATTTAAGCTGGGGAGTTACAAAAAACCATGTTTTGGATTAGATAGCTTGGGTATATCTTTAATGGTCTGCTAAATATAATTAGTGTTTATCCCTGATCTCACCTAAAAAGGGAGCTATACTTGGTATGTTTCACGAACAAAACATTCTATAGCCCTGGCAAAAATTGCTGATATCCTGACTACAGGAATGTTTAATACCCCATAATCGGGATGATGACCACATAGCCCTAGATCTCTTCTGGAAAGGAAGCCTCATGACTGACGAGACAGAAAATGTTCTCCCTGATGACAAGTCCCTTATTGTCGTCGATGATGACAAGACCTTTCTGGTACGCCTTGGCCGGGCTATGGAAACACGCGGCTTTGAGGTCCGTACTGCGCTGAGCGTTGCAGAAGGCCTGGAACTTATTCGTGCAAAACCGCCAGCCTTTGCCATTGTTGACATGCGTCTTGAAGACGGTAACGGGCTGGATGTCATCATGGAACTCAACAAGGTCAAGCCGGATTCAAAGGCCATCATACTGACCGGTTACGGAAATATCGCCACCGCTGTTACAGCCGTCAAGATGGGGGCAATCGACTATATGGCCAAACCCGCTGACGCTGACGATATCCTAAAGGCTCTGTTGGCACACCCTGATGACAAGGCTCCCCCACCGGAAAACCCAATGTCTGCTGACCGGGTGCGGTGGGAACATATCCAGCGCGTCTTTACCCTGTGCAATAATAATGTTTCTGAGACAGCCAGAAGGTTGAACATGCACCGCCGCACCTTGCAGCGTATCCTTGCCAAACGCGCGCCTAAATAACATATTTTTGTGAAACATATGACATACTTCACCCAAAAATTTAACACCGTGCTACTTTTTGGGCTTGTCATATTGACGACCCTGACATCATGCAGTGACAACAGTTCCCAGACTGATATTGTTGTCACACTGAAACCTGTTCATTCCATCATCCTAGCCCTGACAGAGCATACAGGACTGAAGGTTGAGTTATTGGGGGGCGGAATTTCTTCGCCTCACCAATACGCTATGAAGCCTTCAGACATGCAACAGCTGAAACGTGCCAGACTGGTTGTCCAGGTCAGTCCCGACCTGGAACGTTTTCTGGCCAAGCCCCTGCAATCCCTGCCCCCTGAAAAAAAATATTCCCTTATTCATGCCAAAAACCTGACGCTGCTTCCCTCTGCCTCGGGTTCAGCCCATACACATGATGACAGCCATCAGCATAACAAGACTGCATCCCTCACTGCGCCAGATCTGCATATCTGGCTTGACCCGCGCAACATGATCACCATAACCCATCAGCTCCAGGCCATTTTAGGAAAACGCTTCCCCAAACAGTCCTTTTTGATCAAACAGAATGAACTGAAACTGACTGGCCTGCTGAAGGGGCTAGACCTGGAGATTGCCGAAACTTTACAGCCTGTGAAGGGCAGAGCCTTTATGGTCTATCACAATGCTTTTCGTTATTTTGAAAACCGCTACGGCCTAAAAAATATGGGTAGCCTGACCCTGTCATCCCATACCCTGCCTGGTAGCAAGCATATTATTACAATCCGTAACAGGCTTAAGCAAGATGATATTAAATGTTTATTTACTGAACCAGGGCAACAGCCGCCGCTTGTCAAAGTGCTGGCTGAAAATAGTGCTGCCAGAATTGTGCCGCTGTCTGCCCTTGGTACTGCCCTAAAACCAAGCCCGCACCTCTATTTCCAGATGATGCGCGAACTGGCACGCGGCTATAAAGACTGCCTCCTAAAGGAATCCTAAAACATTTTTTTACGCATCAAAATGTCATGAACCCATCCTCTGACATGTCATCCAGCCTGGCAACCTCCTCAAAGCCATGTTTTTGGTAAAACCGTATTCCTTCTGCATTAAAGTCCGATGCCACCAGCCATAAGTTTCTACCTTCTCCCTGCCCCCGCCCCTCAAACCAGGACAGAACTTCCGTCCCAATCTTTTTGCCCTGAAAATCTGGATAAATCCCCAAAAGTTCCAGATAGGGACCCTTGAGCCAAGGATAACGCACACAGATCACCCCCGCCATTTCATCATCATAAATGATTGCATATTTATAGGCAGAAGGATCATCATAACCCAAATATTGTCCCAGCCCCTCGGCAGGATAGTCAATATCTGACCAGGGACTGAGGAGAGGCCAATATCTTGCCTGCACGTTCTGTCTGCCCCGATTCCAGAGGCTTCAGGGTCAGTCGGGGGGTGAGGGCATATTGTTTTTTTTCATAAGCTGCTTCTGACATGTTTTTCCGACTCCATTCTTATGATTATCTGGAGGCATTTTCCAACTATCCCCTTGATGGCGCATATCTTAACCCGCAAATTGATTCAATTTGCTTGCATTATGCACTAAAGACTAAGCCGACAGCCATGTTTCAGGGAGGGTATCTGTTCCCTGACCTTTTTGACCTGCCCTGGGTCAATTGTTGCCATGATAACTGTTGGCTCCGTCCCTGCCTCAGCCAATATTTTCCCCCAAGGGTCAATGATCAGACTGTGGCCAAAGGTATCCCTGCCATTTTCATGCCTGCCGCCCTGCGCCGCTGCAAACACAAAACAGCCTGTCTCAATCGCCCGCGCCCTGAGCAAGATATGCCAATGAGCCTGCCCCGTTACCTTTGTAAAGGCGGAAGGCACCGCCAAAAAAGAGGCTCCATTTTGCCCCAAGAATCGGTACAGGGCGGGGAATCTCAGGTCATAACAGATTGACATGCCCAAACCACCCCAGGGCGTTTGCGCCAATACAGCCTTTTCACCTGGCCTAAAATCCTGGGATTCGCGGTACTGCTCACCGCCAGGCAGGTCGACATCAAACATGTGCATTTTGTCATAAACATCTGAAACCCTGCCGTCTGGCTGGAACAGGAAAGAACGGTTTGCCATGCGTCCACATTCCAGCCTGATTCCCATTGACCCGATATGTAGCCAGACACCTAGTTCCTTTGCCAAGTCGGAAAAGTGCTGGACATGGCTGTTGCCCTGCTTTGGCTCAAGTAACGCAAAAGCCTTGCCGGCTTCCAGTTCCATCAGTGTGGTTGTTTCAGGGGTCTGGATATAGTCTGCACCCCGCGCCGCTGCCTGACGCACCAGCTTTTCTGCCGCCCCAATATTCTTCTGAATATCAAGCCCGCTACAAAGTTGCACGATGGCAACATTAAAGGTCTTGTTGGTCATAGCCTAGCCTAACAGGGAATCAAGTTCCCCAAGAGCATTCATTTCAGCCATATCGTCAAAACCGCCGATATGCCTGTCATCAATAAAGATTTGTGGTACTGTATGGCCGCCATTTGCCCGTTCCATCATCTTGTCCCTCAGGACAGAATCCCCAGAAACATCAAGCTCCGTAAAACTGACATTTTTTTTGCTCAACATCTTTTTTGCAGCAACGCAATAGGGGCAATAAGGCGTGGTATAGACTTCAACTTTAGCCATGATTTTTCTTTCTGATATCCATTTTATAGTTACGAACAGACTTAATCCAGTTTTGGGGATTTTGCAAAAGGAAGTTACAGCCCAGGAGCAAAAAACACTTATAATTAGGGTCAGGCCTCATTAACAGGATCACAATGGCAGAACCAGTCCTGAACTTCAGTCAGCCGCAGGACAAATTTCTACAACAGTCCCATACAGACATCACAGCCCCTGATCCTGCTGTCTTCCAGGCTATACCCGTTTATGATGTCTTCCATACCAGCGCGAAAGGCAGGAGGGCCGACAATATAAAAATCATAGTCTGCAAGGTTCCCAAAACCTGACAAGATATCCTGGGCAATATCACGCGCCACATCAACAGCTGAAACAAGACTGAAACGCTGGGTCACTGGGTGATAGGTAAAGTTGTGCAGCGCATCATCCCATGAGCGGCAATAATTATCCAGATAATGTCTTTCTGCCTGGCTGCTTCCCTGGCTGACTGGTGAAACACGGAACAGGTGAATATCTTCAGCCGTCCGCAAGGATATCACACTTTCAATAATCGACTTGACTGGGGCAAAGCCCGTATGCCAGGCAATAAAAATCACAGATTTCTCCCGCTTCTCATTAAGGCGGAACTCACCGAACGGCCCCCTGACATCCAGTTTACTGCCTTTTGACAAGGCATCTGAAAACACAGCCTGGGAAAAAGCATCCCCTGGCATATCAGGAATATGGAACAATAGGCTGGTTTCATCACAAGGACAACTGGCCACAGGAAAACGCCCTGTCGGCAATCCGTTATTGCCTCCGAGTTCAACACTTTGCCCTGCCATAAACTGTAACCTTTGGGAACGCGGTGTACGCAAATGCAGCAACATCACCTGGCTGTCCACCTGCTCAACTGTCTTAACCTTGCCAGTAAGAAACTGCTCTGGTATCTGGACAATATCATCCACCTCATGTGCCTGGACAACAATATCGCCGTCTGGTGCATTGGAACACATCAAGAAGTGCCCCTGCCCCTTCTGAGAATCTGACAGGATAAAGTCATGATTTCGCAGCCGTTCCAGCTTACCGGAACGCAACACCCCCCTGCATTCCCCGCAATTGCCATTGGAACAACGGTAGTTCAGAGACATGCCACCTTTCAAGCCAGCTTGCAACACACTGTCATGGCCGTGAGCCGTAATAGATTTCCCGCCAGGTATAAAGTCAATCTTTCCTGCCATTATGGAGCAACCTTCTGGTTTGTATTTTTAAAAAGGGACGTGACACCGCTGACATCCTTAAGATGCACGATTATCCGCCACATTATGAAACTGTTCCATGCCATAACCTTCAACGATGCCGTCACAGATGGTTTGATAACTAATTCGGGCGGCTCATCTTCAGGGATTCCAAACACTATCATTTCACCTATCAGATAGGCAAAATACAAAATGATCGTCCAGACAATCACCCTGTTGCCTACCACAAAAGAAATGCTCATATAACGCCCAAGAAAATCACTGCCCCCGTTCCCATTATTGGCGCGGTAGGCAAGATAAAGCGCGGCAACCAGCCAGGCCAGTCCAAAAGCCATCAGGGCATAATCACGGCTTGTCTTACTGTAAACAGGTAAAGATGATGCAAACTGGTTCATAGCAGCCATCATCAGAAGCATAACCAAAAAATACAACATGCGGCTTTTCTCAGTCAAAGAACCTTCTTTGATATGATCCTTCAACCCCTCAATATTCCAAAAATACATCTGCTTCCCTTACATTACAGGATTAATCGGCTCATTGACCCTTGCCAACGTCACCAGATCAACTTGAACCACGCCCGCCTTTTTCAAGACTCTGGCACAGGCGTTGGCGGTTGAACCAGTGGTAAAGACATCATCCACCAATATCACCCTCTTGCCCTTTAGCAATATTTTATCCTGCTGTTCCACCGCGAAGGCTCCTGCCACATTTTGTCTGCGCTGGAGGGCTGACAGCCCAACCTGCTGCCTGGTATTCTTGACCCGGTTCAGGATATAGGCATCCACCCCAATCCCAGTCTCCTCCCCCAGACTGTCTGCAAGAATGGCGGCCTGGTTAAACCTTCGGGCAAACAGTTTGCGGCGGTAAAGCGGCACCGGAATAATGACATCAGCTTTCCCTATAAATTCATGGGAGGCCATTGCCAGCCAGCGGCCAAAGATATTGCGACTCTCCATCTGTCCGTAATATTTAAAATGATGGATCAAGTCGCGCATCACCCCGTCATAACCTGCCACCGACCTGGCATGGTCAAAATGGGGATCCATCGCAACAGCAGCGGCAGAAACCGTGCCAGCTCCCTCATCAAATGGCAGCGGAAACCCAAGCTGGTTACAGATTGGCGGCTGGATGAAGCCAACCCCTGACCAACATTTTGCGCATAGGCCATGATGTTCCTGGACGATGGTACGGCATGAAATACAAAGCGGCGGCAAGATAAAGTCCAACGCAACATGAAATAATGTTTTTTTGACTTTCACACCGCTATTATCCATTTTATAACCAGGCTAGACATTCTCCCCTAACCTATCAGCTATCGGTGTTTTATGCAGCAAATTTTATTTTCCCCAGACCAGAGACTGAGACAAAGGCAGCGTTACCAAAAGCAGCACGCTGGTCATGACTTCCTCTATCACCGGGCTGGTGAGGACATTGCCCTTCGCCTGCATGGCATAACGCGGGATTTTCCTGTTGCCCTCAACCTGAATGCCAGTAACGGTGTGATCAGCTCTGTACTGGAACAGGCCGCCAATGTTGGAAAAATCCTCGAAGCCGACAGCCTCCCCCCCCTTGGGACAAAAGAAAACTTCATCCTGTGCCAGCCCGAAACCCTTCCTTTTGCCCCGGGCAGTGTTGACTTGGTTGTCTCGGTGCTGGAGATGCATGTTATAAATGACTTGCCTGACTATCTGCGCCAGATCTGCACAATCCTGAAACCTGATGGCCTGTTTTTGGGAGCCTTGCCAGGAGGCCAGACCCTTCACGAACTGCGCACAGTGCTAATGCAGGCTGAGGAAGAAATGTCAGGCGGAGCCAGCCCCCGCGTCATCCCCTTTGCAGATATCAAGGATATGGGAAGCTTGCTGCAACGGGCAGGTTTTGCCCTTCCTGTTGCTGACCTGGACAATTTTACAGTCCAGTATGACAACCTACCCAGATTGATGGCAGAGCTTAAAGGGATGGGGGCTGCCAATATCCTAGCAGAACGCAAGAAAACACCAACCGCCAAGTCAGTGTTTATTCGTGCAGCAAAGCTATATGAAGAGCAGTTTTCAGCCAATGGTAAAATCAATGCCAGCTGTGAGATCATTCATATGACAGGCTGGTCTCCCTCACCTGACCAGCCAAAGGCTCTAAAACCCGGCTCCGCCAAGACAAGCATGGCACAGGCTGTCAGAAATCCTGGCCAGAACAAGGAGGACTAGTTCAACTCAGTCGTAACCGTCGTAAACATGTCATTGACACCTGTTCCCAGCGCAGTCACAGCACCAACGATAAACACTGAAACAAGCGACGCAATCACAGCATATTCGATTGCAGTTGTACCCGATTCATCACCTAAAAAATCAGCAAAATATTTTATATGTTGGGCCATGTCCGTTATCTCTTCTTGTTTATGTAGCATCAAGGCATTAATAAAGCAGAAAATCCCTGAGCATTGCCTTCAGGCCGATATCTGCCGGAGGTGTCTCATAGTCTGCAAGTTTCTGCGGGGAAACCCAGGACAATTCCTGACCTTCCATTGGTCTAATGGTGCCTTTCCAGCGTCGACAAATATAAAGCGGCATCACAAGCTGGAACGCATCATAACTGTGGCTGGCAAATGAAAAGGGAGCCAGACAGCTTTCCTTGACATCCATATCCAGCTCTTCATGAAGCTCCCTAATCAAGGCCTGCTCCAGCGTCTCTCCTGGCTCAACCTTGCCTCCGGGAAATTCCCACAGACCTGCAAATGCTTTACCTTCTGGCCTCTTGGCCATGAGAATCCGGTTGTCGCTGTCCAATATCGCACAGGCCACAACCATCAATATATTTGTCTTTTTCTCTGTTGTCATAATGACTGATATTTCTTTCCAAATGCTAAACAGGATAGTTTGACTTTTAACCACCCCCCTTTTCAGGGAGACATGGTTATTAAAAGGTTGATTTTGTCGCTGCCCTCCCCGATCACCAGAGATCAACTGCGGTAATCGGCATTGATGGAAATATAGTCATGGGTCAGGTCACAGGTCCAGACCTGCGCCTTGCCTGAAGACAGGCCAAGACCTACCCTGATTTCCAGTTCCTGCTGCTTCATATAGCCTGCCCCATCCTCTTCCATATAGCTTGGAGCAATCTCGCCATCAGCAGCAACCAGTATATCGCCAAACCAAATTTTGAGCAGGTCGCGGTCAGCCTGCTCCCCAGACTTGCCGACTGCCATAATGATGCGCCCCCAGTTCGGGTCTTCCCCTGCTATCGCTGTCTTGACCAATGGGCTGTTGGCAATTGCCATTGCAATCACCTTGGCCGCCCCGTCATTTTCCGCGCCCTCCACTGTAATCTTGACCAGCTTGCTTGCCCCCTCCCCATCACGGACAATTTGCAGAGCCAGGTCGAGCATAATCTCATTCATGGCCTGCTGAAAAGACGCAAGACGGGGATCTTCCAGGCTGGACATTTCAGCCATGCCTCGTTCCCTTGCCGCTCCGGTTGCAAACAACAACACAGTATCGCTGGTTGAGGTGTCTGAATCCACCGTAATGGAATTAAAGCTTTGTGTTACACTGGCACAGCAGATCTGTCGCAAAATATCCGTTTTCACAAAGGCATCTGTAAAGAAGAACCCCAGCATGGTGGCCATATCAGGGGCAATCATGCCAGACCCCTTGGCAAACCCGTTTATGGTAACCTCAACGCCGTCCAGTGTTACTGTACGCGTTGCCAGTTTTGGAAAGGTGTCTGTTGTCATGATGGCGGCTGTTGCATCGAGCCAATCACCCTCACTCAAATTTTCTGACAGATCTTTCAAACGGTGGGTAAAACTGTCGGGATCAAGGGGCTCACCAATCACCCCAGTAGAGGCAATAAAAATATCTTCCGCCTTACAGCCCAAATCATTGGCCGCCGCCTGCGCTGTGGCCTCAACAGCCGCAATGCCCTTCATACCCGTAAAGGCATTAGCATTGCCCGAATTGACCACCAGACCGCGCGCAATACCCTTGCCAATCTGCTTCCTGCACCAGTCCACTGCTGCTGAGGCCGTCCTTGATTTGGTAAATGTTCCAGCGACTCTTGTATCCTCGGAAAAGCTGGCCAACATCAGGTCCTTACGTCCCTGATAGCGGATACCCGCTTCACAGGCCGCCATCCGAACGCCTGCTATTGCTGGCAAAGTTGCAGGGATTTCAGGAGCCAATGGTGATTTTTTCATGGACTGAGGTCTCACTCTTAATAGTTTAGGATAGTGCGCCAAGCTATAACATAACAGACCTGGATTTCCAATATTGAGGCTGGCCTCTCCCCTAAAAACAGCCTAAATTACAAGACCGCACCCGCTGCGCCTCTTGTCAGCCCCTGCCCCAAAATCCTGTCCCCTGCCTTTTTCACCGATTCTCGCTGACACAGCATGAACCCCGCCAAAAAACATATTACGCCCATCCCAGTTGTGAATGTCGGGAAAGGCCTGCGCCAAGTCATCCAAATCCTGCCTGCTAAAATGCCCCAATGTTGCTCCTTGTTCAAAACTGACAGTCCCGCATTTTTCGCCGTGAATCCGGGCGAGGTCTATCGCCTCCTGCAACCCCATTTCCCGTGAGACCAGGTTGATAATAACCTGCAAGATTGCCGTCCTGATCCTATTCGACCCGCCAGAACCAAGGGCTGTCCACCTGCCTTCAGGAGACCGCATCAGGGTCGGCGACATCATGGAGGACAGACGCTGCCCTTCTTGCCAGTTATGAAAACCTTTCGGGTGAAGGTCTTCCTCCCCCAACATATTATTGAGCATAAAGCCAAAGTCCCCGACAAGATGGCCATTGCCTTCGCCGTTCGTCAGGGTAAGGGCGGCAACATTCATTTCTTCATCAATCACACTGATATGCGTTGTGCCCTTGCTGACAATTGTTTTGTCTTCCAGCTTATAGAAACAATCAGCGATGACAGAAGGCCTTAACAATTTATCACCCGCAATGCTGCGGACTTCATTGGTTTGAGCCATCACCTGCACCAAAGATACCAAACCAGGTGCCTTAATCTTTTTGTCTTCAAGCAATTTGTCAATCAATAACAATCCAAAAGCAATCAACGATCCGCCTGCTGAAGGCGGCGGCGGCAGATAAATTTTATAGCCCTGAAAACCAATCTCCAACGGCCTGAATTTTTCAACCCGGTAGCTTTGCATATCCTCTATTGTGAGATGCCCGCCATATTGGGCTGATTGCGCGGTAACCGCCTCAACATATGCCCCTTTCTGGCAAAAGTTTTCACCGCGTTGCTGCATATGAATAAAAAAATCAGCCAAACCCTGATTATAAAACCGCTCCCCTGCCAGTGGCATAGTCCCGTTTTGCCTGAACAGGTTTGTCACATCCTGATGGGC
The DNA here is from genome assembly GCA_024279735.1 of Alphaproteobacteria bacterium. GTDB lineage: Bacteria > Pseudomonadota > Alphaproteobacteria > Rhizobiales > JAJRRF01 > JAJRRF01. The sequence continues at coordinate 6,921 of JAJRRF010000245.1, read as the reverse complement.
AGTCAGTATCGGGGTAATGACTGAACAGAGATAGGCCTGAAAGTCCGTGACCTCAACGCCTTGACTGGCAGCCTGTACAGCTGGCTGGAGCAGCCGGGAAGAATCCAGTTTGCAAAGACCAGACTGAATGGCAAAGAACCCTGGCAACAGTCCTGGAACAGCCGCCGCCCCAGCCCCAATATGAAATTCCTGCGAGACAGAGCCAAAATCAGCATGGGCAGCATAAAATTCTATCGACTCCTGCACCCTTTTCCTGCCGGGTGTCTGGACAAAAAAATCATAGAACGTGACTTCGCCGCTGCCACCATCACGCGCCATCATATAGCCACCGCCCCCTGGCGAAGCCAGTATTGGCTCACTGACGCAGCTCATCATCATAGCTGCCAATGCTCCATCGAAAGCATTGCCGCCCATTTTCATAATCTTCACGGCAGCCTGAGCCGTCAGATTGTGTCCCGCAGCAACCGCAGCCTGCATAATATCTTCCCTTGTCCAACCAACAAAAGCAAAAAGGCTGCCTCCCTTTTATCAAGGAAGCAGCCTGTTATCCAGACCTGAAAATTCTTAAATATCTGATGTTCAGTCATAGCCAAATGGATCAAAATCAGTTTCAGCCTGCCGAGCTGGCCTTTTCTGGTTTTTTGGTGCTGCCCTTTTCACATAACCTGCCACACGGGGCGTTAGAGGCGCAGCCCGTAAAAACTGAACCCTTACCCTGGCTATCCCCTTTTTGGTATAGCCCAACACATCAGAAGCCCGCTTAGAAAGGTCAATCACCCTGTTGGCCTTATAGGGTCCACGGTCATTGACACGGACAACGACTGATTTGCCATTCGCCAGGTTGGTCACCCTGACAATAGAGGGTAATGGCAATGTAGGGTGGGCAGCTGTCATGTCCCCCATATCATAGATTTCACCATTGGCCGTCTTGCGGCCATGAAACAGGTCACCGTACCATGAGGCCATGCCAACACGGTCATAATTGGGCTGGTGTCGGGGACGATACCATTTTCCTGCTATCTGGTAGGGCTTGCCAATTTTGCGATGACCACCGCCCTTTGGGACTGGCTGCCCTTTTCCGACAACACGCTGACTGAAGCCAACCTCTTTTCTGAAAGATACAGTATCTGCACAGCCCGCCATCACAAAGGACAGGGCTGACAGGACAACAAGTCTGGCTAAATTTTGAGGGGTGATGACAGGCATAGTATAGCAAGCTCCGGTGGAATGTATCAGAAAAACCGAACCCAGAATGACCAACAGTAGCAATTCATACTCCATTAATTTCAGACCAGAACAACACTTGCACTCAGGTTACAAGAGCCCAGTATAGGGAAATTAATGATTTTATTATGAAGATAATTTGACAGAAAAGTGACCTTCGCCCAACAGGGTTAACCAGTCATTGCTCCGCGCCGCATGTCGTCATCGAAAAGAGGTTCATTTAATCAAGGTGAACACAACAACGTACACACTCAACCAGGCCAGTTTTCATAAAAAACGCTGACCAGTGCCCAACACCCTATAACTAAAGTGGGCTAGCAACATTTAGAATATGTCACCCTGACCCAAAAAAACAGGCAGCAAATATGAAAAAGAAAAACCCTACACGGCACATGGCAGTAAATTGGCTCCCCAGGCAAGACTCGAACTTGCGACAAAGCGATTAACAGTCGCTTGCTCTACCAACTGAGCTACTGGGGAACAAAGACGCATCAACATCTTTAGAATTTTTGTCATAGCAGGAAAAGAGCACCTTGCCAACAAAAATCAGTGAACACATGCCTAATGCGATTCTTTACAAACTTCAACACTTATTTTCGGGTAAAACAGGTGATATACACAGTTATGCCCTGATGTTACGTAAATTTCAAATGATTGTGCAAAACTTGCTTCTCAGATGGAAATACGAAGTGAAAGCAAAGTCAAAGGGCAACGCCCGCCGCGTATTAGCGCGAAAAGGCTGCGTGCCTTTCGAACGCGTAGTATCCGTTATGCCATCTGAACGCGAACTGTTTAACTTTTAGAGAAGGGTATTCTGGAAAGAACAGCAGTTGCCTTCTGTGGTTTTCAGTATCCTGTATCCACATTATAACTGGCCTGCGCTATTTTTTGTATTTGGGACATTCTTTTGTTGAACAAATTTCCTATCCCTGTATAAAACGTTTTGTAATGAGCGCATGGCTCTCCTTCCCTTCAGGGGGCAAGCCATGACCAGATGCGGGCGTGGTGGAATTGGTAGACACACAGGACTTAAAATCCTGCGAAGCTTAGCTTCTTGCGGGTTCAAGTCCCGCCGCCCGCACCATATACCTCCAGGCTGCACCTTGCATAAACAGCATATCCCCATTCTTAAACAAAGGATACAGCCTACGGGGCAGACTATTTCAGGCCAGCGCAAAAGTCCTGGATACGTGTGCAGCCTTCAGTCAGGGCTTCAGTAGAGGTGGCATAGGAAATGCGGAAGAAGGGAGACAGGCCAAAGGCTGCGCCCTGGACGACTGCCACGCCCTTTTCCTCCAGCAGGGCTGTCACGAAATCCTCGTCTGTTTCCAGCAACGTGCCTTTGGGCGTGGTCTTGCCAAGGCAGGCCTTGCAGGACGGATAGACATAGAATGCCCCTTCTGGGGTCGGGCAAACCAGCCCCTGAGCCTCATTCAGCATCTTGACCACAAGGTCACGGCGTTCCTTAAACATCGCGGCGTTTTTGGGGATAAAGTCCTGGAGCCCATTCAGGGCCTCCACTGCCGCCCACTGGGAAATGGAGGTCGCCATTGAGGTGGACTGGGACTGGAGCTTGCGCATCGCGGCTATCAGCTCAACAGGTGCGCCGCAATAGCCTATACGCCAGCCTGTCATGGCATAGGCCTTTGAGACCCCGTTCATGGTCAGGGTACGGTCGCGCAATTTTGGCTCAACCTGGACAATGGTCCTGAAGTCAAAATTGTCATAGGTCAAATGTTCATACATATCATCGGTCAAAACCCAAACATGGGGATGCCTGAGCAACACATCTGTCAGCCCTTTCAGTTCCGCGCCCGTATAGGCCGCGCCAGACGGGTTGGACGGACAGTTAAAGATCAGCCATTTGGTTTTAGGCGTAATTGCCGCCTCAAGGTCTTCTGGTTGGAGCTTGAAACCGTTTTCCAAGGTTGCGGCTGCAAACACAGGTGTGCCGCCCGCCAGCTTGACAATATCTGGATAACTGACCCAATAAGGCGTTGGGACAACCACTTCATCACCAGGGTTAATAGTGGCCAGAATAGCATTGTAAATGATTGGCTTGCCGCCAGGGGCAACAAAACACTCTTCAGGGCTGTAGTCCAGGCCGTTTTCACGTTTGAACTTGTCCGCAATCGCCTGTTTCAGCTCCGGTATGCCATCAACAGCAGTATATTTGGTCTTGCCGTCGATAATCGCCTGGATACCGGCCTGCTTGATATTTTCGGGGGTATCGAAGTCTGGTTCCCCCGCCCCAAGACCGATCACATCAACGCCTGCCGCTTTCAGTTCGCGCGCCTTGCTGGATACAGCAATTGTGGCAGAAGGGGCAACACGGTTCAGGCTGTCGGCAATAAATCCCATAGGGGTCTCTCCAGGAAAGGCTATCATTCATCAGTTATGCAGCCCTTATCTCTCCCAAAATCTGCCAAACTTTGACAGGTTGCAGTGAGAGAAGCCGCCCCCTACCCTATAATTATTTTCCCGAAAAATACAATCAGGGGAATATCTTTTGTTAACAGCAAACGACCAGACAAAAAAAGAGCCCAGTTTCATAAAACGAAGCATTTACGCGAAAATAAAAAATGCTGTCTGGATTATGAACCAGGCTCTTTGTCTACCCTTAACAGTATTGAGCCTGTTGATGGTGATAGCAAGCCCTGAGCTGGGCTATTTCTTGATTTTTTCAAGACGATTTTCAGAGCTGCCCCCCTAATACCGAGTGCTTGCACCAAGGCTTATCAGTTCATCAAAGCCCTCTTTCCTGCCAGGTTTAGACCTCAGCTGCTTTTTCTTTTTCACCATAAAACTTGCCCGCTTCCGGACAATCTTTTTAAGCCTGTCTTCAATGGCCGCACGTTGCGCTTTTTTCTTTAACAGGTACTGCCTGCGTTGCACTGTTGACATATCCCGCATTTCCTTGGGCAGTTCCTCTTTCTTAAGTGCATCCAGCTTGACCTCACCGCGCTCCACATCAGCCAGCAAGTCACTATTCTTGCCAGAAATGACCCGCTTGCTGACCCCTGCCCTTTTGCGAGCCTTCTTAAAGCGGTAATAAGAACGGCTGGCTGCCACAGACGGAGCCGCCGCCTCATTCGCCCGCCTTTTTTCACGCACCTTTTGCAATTGCGCCCTATTGCCATATGGCAGGGTTGTCTTGTTCAGCTCATTTTGCAGTTTCTGGATGTCCTTGTCATAGGGCGATGTAATCACCTGGACATTGCCAGACTGCGGGATCTGGGCATAGTCACCATTTCCCAGTTTTGCTATATTTTGCCAGAACTCAACCGTTGACTTCATGGTTCCTGCCTGGAGGGTGGACACGATAATGTCATGCTTGCGGGCAATTTTCAGGGTTTCCGGATATTTGATATCATCCTTATAGTCCATATGGGGCGGTGCATCCCCGACCAGGAATACCATCCGCAGCACATCCTTTTTATAGGTCCAATCACTGCGGGTCACAGCTTCATACAGAGCCTGGTTGACAGATTCGGGCGTATCGCCGCCACCTGCTGCCTGGAAAGTAACCAGCTTGGAATAGATGTTGTCCAGGTCATCACTCAAATTATGGAATTTGGTGACATAGGCATCCTTGCGATCCCGGTAGCCGACCAGGCCAAGACGGACATCCGCATTCTCATCAATCTCGACAATCTGGGTGACAATTGACCATATCTTTTTCTTCGCCCCTGCAATCAGGCTTGACATTGAGCCAGTGGTATCAAGCACAAAAACAATTTCTGCTGACGCGTGCTGCCTGACACAATTTTCCTGGGCGGGCTGATCTGCCTTGCATTTCAGGGCAAAAGCCGCTGAATCTTGTAGAATAAATGCAGACACCCCTATCATAACAATGGGCAATATCTTACGCGGCAAAAAAATCTGTCCAAAAAAATTCATGAAACCATTCCCATTCCATATTGCCCCAACCTCTTTCAGGAAAGGTCACAGAAAGGGCAAAACTAAGGCAAACCTATCATCTAGCTTATCAGGACGTAAAATCCGCGCACAAAAAAGGCTGATGCAAAAGCACCAGCCAATTTAGAAGTAGAGAAGGAGTGTATCTTAGGGAATGAGGGAGCATTCCAAAAGGGATATTGCCTAGAGAGTATTCATCTTTGCAGCACAAAACTTGTCATGGGTATGAACCAGCCAAGCACTGAAAATTCAATCTGTTAATACTATCATAAGCTTTATCGTGGCGCGGATTAGGCCAAAATGTGGCAATATTATGATAACTTTCCATTGCAAACATTTCATTCTACTAATATGTATCCCTAACGCCACCATAGAGATGCTTTTGAGCAACAAAATTTCCTGTACAAAGGCTGTTGAAGATATTTTGACATTTCCAAAATTCTCGATTTTATAATAATGACAAAGCTGCTAAGGTGTGCCCTATTTCATTTTTATTGCGTCCATACTGTAAAGAGTTGATATGTTGTTTTCCAAATTTTTCGCCCTGAAAGACAGGCTGAGACAGGTCATTACCCACCCCCAGTGGGAAAAGTTTATCATGTCAGTCATTATCTTTAATGCTGTCACCCTTGGTATGCAGACCAGCAAGACCATCACTGCCGGTTGGGGCAACCTGCTGATTATTGTTGACCATTTGGTGCTTGTCATCTTTGTCGTTGAAATTGCGGCGCGCCTTATTGTCCATGGCTGGTCATTCTTTACCCGCCCCTGGAACTGGTTTGACTTTATCATTGTCGGAATAGCCCTATTGCCCTCCAATGGCAGCCTGTCAGTGCTGCGTGCCTTCAGGATTTTACGGGCATTGCGGCTCATCTCCACTGTCGAATCTATGCGCAAGGTGGTTGACGGACTGCTCAATGCGTTGCCTGGCATGGCCTCCATCATGGCCTTGATGAGCCTGATCTTTTATGTGTTCGCCGTAATGGCAACCATGATGTTTGGCCAAGAATACCCCAAACTGTTTGGCGACCTGGGCGAATCCTTCTTTACCCTGTTCCAGGTGATGACCCTGGAAAGCTGGTCCACAGGGGTTGCGCGCATCGTGATGGAAACCCACCCCAACAGCTGGATTTTCTTTGCTGTCTTCATCCTCTCGACCACCTTTGCAGTGCTGAACCTGTTTATAGGTATCATTGTCGATGCCATGTCCACTGAAAAGAGCGAGGAATTGATGGCCGACCGAAAAGACGAGCATGACTGGACACGGGAAAAGTTTGTTGAGGTTCTGGATGAACTCAAGGCTGTACGCGGGGAACTTGAGGACATCAGGCGGCAGAGGGAAATCAAGTAAAAACTTTAATATTCGTTGTCATTCAGCAGTCCTCTATATTCCTTTGAATTGCTGCCTTAAAGTCTGAAATTGGATATACTCCAAAATCTGAAATACGCTTGGCAAATATTCTATCGGTATCCTGTACCCAGTCTTGTTTTAACCAGCCAATAGAGTCATCTGTACGTTCATCGAAACCAACTGCATCAACCTCAACACATAGAAGCGTTAGACTATGTTTTACTCTGACACCTAAGAAGGCATAAATATCACATCCGTCAAAACTATAAGGTAGCAGGCAACCTTTATCTGCCCCGTTTCAATTCCGAAACGCAACACTCAGTTTGCTGATGGATTATGGCCTGTGATGGCGGGCAGGAAATATTGGGTCAGGGGCCTTGGTCGCCGCAGGCGATGCGCAGCACCCTTGATGCAAGATTTTTTGGCTG
>JAJRRF010000244.1 GCA_024279735.1 Alphaproteobacteria bacterium | reverse complement strand
ATAAATTACGGCAATTGCTCATGCACCAAAAAGATGAAGCAATCCGCCTGCTTAAAAAGTTCCTAGCCCCACAAACGAAAAAACAGCCCGTCCAAAAGGCTTTAGCCTGAAGAGAGTCGTGTACTATGACTATGCACTAAAAACTAAAACCTGGAGGGGTGGCACTATTAGCTATAGACTTTCACCTGCCAAACAGTCAGTCTGTTGGACAGTGCTGGAATCTTCTCCAGTCACTGTGGAATACCCTGCCATAATCTCAATATTGTGATCTCAAACTATGGCAGGGTATTCTTTTAATTTTTGCCCTGTCCGCGTTCCAACCGCTCAACCGCCCGCCAGCCAATGTCTTTGCGGTAAAATCCTTCTGGCCAGTAAATCTTATTGATCGCAGCATAGGCCTTTTCGCGAGCCTCGATAATATCTTTGCCGCGTGCGGTAATGTTGAGGACGCGGCCACCTATCGCGATAATCTTGCCGTCCTTTTCAGTTGTTCCAGCGTGAAAAATTTCCACCATCGGGTCAGCCGCTGCCTCTTCCAGTCCCTTAATTTCACTGCCCTTTTCATACGAACCAGGATAGCCTTTTGCGGCCATCACCACCGTGACAGAAACTTCATCTTCCCACCAAGCTGTCACGGTGTTGTCGAGTTTCTCGCCATTGGCACAGGCAATCATGTTGGCAAACAGGTCTGAACGCATCCGCACCATCAGGGCCTGGGTTTCAGGGTCACCAAAACGGGCGTTATATTCAATCAGTTTTGGGCCATCTGCGGTAATCATCAAACCTGCAAACAGCACCCCTGTATAAGGCGTGCCGCGCCTGGCCATGCCTTTTACGGTGGGTTCAATGATTTCCTTCAGCACTCTGCCGCACATATCCTTGTCCAGCACAGGCGCAGGGGAATAGGCTCCCATGCCGCCCGTATTTAGCCCTGTATCGCCTTCACCAACCCTCTTATGATCCTGGGCGGTGGTCAGCGGCAAGATATTTTCGCCGTCACAAAAGGCGAAGAAACTGGCCTCCTCCCCTTCCAACCACTCCTCAACCACAACCTTTGCACCTGCCGCGCCAAAATCACCAGCAAACATCCCCTCAATCGCGGCTTCAGCCCCAGCGGTATTTTCCGCCATAATCACGCCCTTGCCAGCCGCCAAGCCATCGGCCTTGATGACGCATTTTGTGCCAAGTTCCTCGACATAGGCCTTGGCCGCGTCTGCTGTATCAAACACACCATAGGCAGCTGTCGGGATATTTTGCGCATCGCAAAGCTGCTTGGTGAAGCTTTTGGAAGCCTCCAGCTGCGCTGCCGCCTGGCTTGGGCCAAATACGGGAATTTTTTCAGAGCGCAAATAGTCGGACAGGCCGTCCACCAAAGGCTGCTCTGGACCAATCACACACAGACCGCAATTGTTGTCATACATAAAATCGCGCACAGCCTTTTGGTCAGTGACATCAAGGTCAGGCAGGCAGGTCGCCACCTGCGCGATGCCTGCATTACCTGGCGCGCAATAAATATCGCCTGCCATATCGCTTTTGTGCAAGGCATAGGCCATCGCATGTTCACGCCCACCGCCACCAATTATCAATACACCCATTAAAATACTTTCTTTTAAGTCTCACACGAGTGCTGCACACCGCTCCAACAGACACGCAACACACTAGTGTGCGCGGCGGCCACTTGGTTTTGGCCCGCTGTTCTGCTACTCAGTTTCAACTCATTTCTTTTAAGCCTCACACGAGTGCTGCGCATCGCTCCCAATTATTGACTCAAGTTATAACCATCCTGAAATTATGTGCAATAACCTTGCAGCTTTATTCATCCCTCACAAAAATTCTCATTTGAAAATCTGGGTTTTGATGTTGGAGAAGTATAATTATATAGCTAAAAGTGCTGTTATCCCTCATACACCACCTTACCGACATCAACAGCGCGGTACAGCATGGCTGGACGGTGGGCATCGCCTTTTGATTTTTTGCCTGTTTCCTCAATATGCTTACGCGCCAATATTTGCTTGCGGAAATTACGCTTGTCGATTGGCTTGCCTGAAATGATCTCATAAACCTGCTGCAACGCGCCCAGAGTAAATTCCTTGGGCAAAAGCGGCAGGGCAATCGTTGAATAATTGAGTTTGGCTGCCAACCTTTGCATTGCCAGCCCCACAATATCGCTATGGTCAAACGCCAGCTTTGGTAAGTTATGGCAGTCAAACCAGCGGGCATCTGCGGCATCCGTTGCCGCCTTCAGGCTGTGGTCTTGCCAGGGGGTCAGGGCAAAATGGGCTATACTCAGCACGCGGTAGCGCGGGTCACGCCTCACAGCCCCAAAGCTATAGAGCTGCTCCAGATAAGAAACCTCCACTCCCGTCTCCTCCTCCAGTTCCCGCAAGGCGCACTGCTCCGGGCTTTCATCCATCCGCAAAAAACCCCCTGGCAATGCCCAGCTTCCCTTAAACGGGTGTTCTCCCCGCTCAATCAACAGAACAGACAAAGCCCCTTCCCTGATTGTGAACAGGACAATATCTGTCGCCACAGAAGGGCGTTCATAGTCGTAACAAAATCTACCGGACGCTTCAGGCAAAGACATTTTTAACCAACCTTCAAGTTAGTTTATTTATAACACTTATTGTTTGTGTTACTTTGACACTAACATAAAATACCAGGATGCTCAATCAAGGAGGGCAGGCAAAATGACACAAGACAGCATTACATTTTACCGAGAGCGTGATGACTATGGTTTTCTGTCCAACTTTGCGCCTTTTCCGTTTGAGCTGGATAACAGGGCATGGTCAACCAGTGAGCATTATTTTCAGGCACAAAAATTTGCAGGTTTGCAGCATGAAGAGACCATTAGATTGGCAAAGTCTCCCAAAGAGGCCGCCACCATGGGACGCTGTTTTTCGCCGATTCGGACAGACTGGGAAGCTGAAAAAGATGATATCATGCGCACTGCCCTAAAAGCCAAGTTTGGACAGCACCCAAAGCTGCAACGCCTGTTGCGACAGACTGGGAATGCCCTGCTGGTGGAACATACCAAAAATGATGGCTATTGGGGCGATGGCGGGGACGGCAGTGGCAAGAATATGCTGGGTCACCTACTGATGGAACTGCGCCACGACCTCAAGCCCATTTAAAAGGATTTTGAATACCCCTCACCCCATTTTTTTGGCCTGTTATATTAGAGCACAGTGCAGATAAGTTGAATCGACTTATCGAGTTAATATGTGCGACCAATAAGGACTCTAGAGCAACACCATGACCGAACTTAAATGCAGGTTGCTCTAGTGTAAAATACCCACTATATTGAAAGGAAACCACTATGTTGCGATTTTTCAAGGGTGATCCCAATACCCATATTTTTGTTTTCAAAAACGGCAAGGTGACCCGCCACGGCAAGGGCATTGATGTCTGGTATATGCCGATGGTCAGCACCATCAGCGTGATCCCCGTCACCTCTGAAGATGCCCGTTTCATCTTTTCCGAAACCACGGGCAGCTTTCAGGAAGTGGCGGTGCAGGGCAATTTGACCTACCGCCTGACCAATCCGGAATGCCTGGTGGATTTACTCAACTATAGCATTGAGCCGTCCAGCCGTGCCTATGCCAGCGAAGACCCTGAAAAACTGGTACAGCGCATTATCAATACAGTCCAGACCCATTTGCGCAGCTTTATCAACCAGTTGCCACTGGAAAAGGCCCTGACTGAAATTGGCAAGCTCTCTGATGATGTGCTGCTCTCCATTGCGGATGACAAGGCCCTGAAGGGCTGGGGCATCGCGGTCGAAAGCCTGCATTTTACCGATGTCAGTGCCACCCCAGAAATCAAGAAAGCCCTGGAGGCCAGTTTTCGCGAGAAATTGCTGCGTGAAGCTGACCAAGCGATCTATGCCCGCCGCGCCGCTGCTGTCGAAGAGGAACGTAACCTGTCTGAACGCGAGCTGCAAACCTCTATTGAGCTGGAAAACCGCAAGAAAGAGCTGGTTGAGACCCAGGCACAAAACCAGATTACCTTGGCCGAAGGCGATGCAAAAGCAGAGGAACTGCGCCTGAAAGTCTATGAGAGCCTGCCGTCTGAAGCCCTGCTTGGCCTTGCCCTGAAAGAATGGGCCAGCAATGCTGGCAACCTTGAAAACCTCAGCATCAGCCCCGACCTGCTTGGCACCATTGGCGGCCTGATGAAAAAGAAGGCGTAACACCATGCTGAACCTTAAAAAACGCAGACGTGACCCCAGCCGAGAGGCTCGTTTCGTCCCTCGTGCCACTGACCGGGAGGCTCGTTTCACTCCTGCGCCAACACCTTACCAGGACTTTGAACGGGTGGTGATTGTCGTGCAGGAAACCCAGCTCGATGCGCTGGTCGCCCGCTTTGGGACTGCGGCCCAAGCTAAATTCTATCTTGAACATGGCACAACAGGGGGCAACAGCAAAAACTTTGCTGCCTTGCAACAGGCACATGACATTTATTACCATGCCTTGGAACAGGTCAAAAAAGACATCCCGAGCGGCATCAAAAGCAATATTCTGGAAGTGCAGTTTGTCCCCCAATACAGCTTCGCCGCCCGTGACCTTGTGCTGGTTCTGGGACAGGATGGGCTGGTGTCAAACACAGCCAAATACCTTGATGGCCAGCCTGTTTTGGCGATCAATCCCAACCCTGAACTTTATGATGGGGTGTTGCTGCCTTTCTTGGCCAATGAATCCCATAAGGTTATCCATCATATCTTTGAGGGCAAAGGGCAGCTCCGGCAGGTCTCCCTCGCACAGGCCAGCCTGTCGGACGGACAAAAGCTGACGGCCTTTAATGACTTCTTCATTGGGGCAAACAGCCATGTTTCTGCGCGCTATACCCTGAAATTTGGCAAACAGCAGGAACGCCAGTCCTCCAGCGGGCTGATTGTCTCAACAGGCGTTGGCTCTACAGGCTGGCTGCGCTCTGTCTATGCTGGGGCAACTGGCATTGTCGAGGCACTCGGCGGCAAGGTTGTGCCTCCCAAAAATGATGGCCGCCTGCCCTGGGACAGCGATGTGCTGGTGTTTGCGGTTCGCGAACCTTTTCCCAGCTCCGTCACAGGCAACAGGCTGGTTTACGGCCTGATTACCAAACACAAGCCTTTGGTGATTTCCTCCCATATGGCTGACAATGGCGTGGTGTTCAGTGATGACATTGAGAAAGACTTTCTGGCCTTTAACGCAGGCCTCACCACCACCATCAGCCTTGCCAAACGCAAGGTACGGCTGTTTGTATAACTGATACTACGCAAATTTTAGACAATCGAGCAAAACTTGATTCCCAGATGAAAATACGGAGCGAAAGCGAAGTCAAAGGGCAACGCCCGCCGCGTTGTAGCGCGAAAAGGCTGCGTGCCTTAGGAACGCGTAACATCGGTGTATAAGAAAACACATCACCACAAACTGACCTTTTTTCTTCCAAACTGTTGCCCCATCCAGAGGCTAATATTAGGTTAACAGATTAGAACATGACATTCCCAAAGATTGTCCCATCCAGACAATCCCAAATAGACTGATCTTACCTACTTTTACTCTTGAATGCTCCCACATTCATACTCCTGAAAAAGGCCGATGCTCCCACATCGGTCTTTTTTTATGCCGTTTTTTCTGTCCTGGCAATGATGGCCTGGGTCAATGCCGCGCCCCGGTGTCCTGCTGCAATTTCTTCCCATACAATTTTCGCGGCCAAAGAGGTCATGGCGCAATTATTCTCATTAATATCTTTTCGGATCGCTTCCATTACATCTACAAAACATAAACTTTCTGACCTGTCACGCAAAACGACACAGCCGGGGACATGATCAACCAGCCGCCACAGGGCATAGACATGGTAGTTGCGCGGCAACATCAGCGCATCCTTTTCCAGGGATCGCCTAAACCTTCGGCTGGCAACCAGAAGCCATCCAATGGCCTGGTAGGCCTCCGTGACATGCTCCTTGCTAAAAATTTCTATACCAAAACGAACCTTTCCCCCAGTCCGCTCCAGAAACTGTGTCGGGTTTGCCTCAACCTCATGGGGCACATTATAGAAGCAGCTGACTGTAGCTTCCAACAGGTCACGGGCAATAACAGTACGGTCAATATCAACAATTTCCTCAAATGGCTTGTTCCTGCGGCGTTGCAGCCAGATTTGCAGGTTATCCGAATGGAAACGGTGGCGGAACTTGCGCTGGAAAGTCCTGATTTCCGGTCTGCGGGTAAACATATCCCATACATCAACAGGGTGCTGGGTATTACTCGCCTCTATAATATAGTCCTTCACATTATAGCTGGCACAGACAATAACCTTGACCGGCAAAAAAACACCGGGAAGCTTGTCCCAGTGCCTGTGCATCACAAAACAGGTCTGCGCCCCATTTATCACCTGTGGGGCAATCAGCTCATAACTGTCAATCTTATTGATCTGGGCTTCCTTGGTATCAGGACGCAACATCACTTTACGCGCCATGATGACAATCCCGTTATGGCCATAGCCTATCAGGGCTGGCTGTCCTGGCAATACACCACTTTCCCGGGTTCCCAGAAGAGACCTTTCAATCTCCCTTGCACCACTATTCCAGCCCTGCTGCACTTCAGAACCAGGGGCAGTTTCATCACTGGCCTGCTTTTCAGCCTGTTCAGCATCAAGATAATGTCTTGGACTGTCCCTGAAAAACCGATAGTCCAGGCCTGGAACGCTACTACCTTCTTCAGCCTTTTGTTTCATAAAGACCTTAAGCAGTTCCTGGGCAGGAACATGACCAATAAAACCCTGAATTTTCACTGGCTGCCCTTGCGTTGCCACGCTGTTCCAGTCATCAGGCAACTCAACAGTCGGCATCTTGACAGAACTGAAACTGTGGATCATGCGGTTCACAGCAATACGGGCATAGTCCGCAGCTGACTGCACCTGCTGCTTGCCCCAGATATCGGCGCGGACAACGGAATGGGGCAGTATTTTATGAATATTTTCTTCTATCTGGCATATTGCAGTACGGGCACAGCCCTCATCCTCAAGAATCCCCTCCGCAGACAGCAAGACTGTAATTTCAGGCGTGAACTCACGCCCCAGCTTTTCATAACATTTGCGTAGGCAGTTATAGTTACGCCACTGCTCCCGAGCCTGCCTGTTAATATCTTCCTTGCCCTTATTGCGGCGGTCAGAGACCTTGTCTTCTGGTTCACGCAGCCAAAACAATATATCATCACGAAAGTTAGAGATATCTTCATCACACTGGACGGCTTCAGGATTATTGGGCAAAATAGCCTTGTGGAACAGGATACGAACAGGGGCCGCAGGGTCCTCGTCAATCACGCGGCAGACATCATCGCAGCTATAGATCGCGGTATTGCCGACAGCCAGGGCAACTCCGTCCAGACCGCAATCCCCGTTACCATCGGTAAAGGCCTGGTCAACAGAACGACCGAACCCAAGCGGAAAATTAAAGTCATGCATCGCCAACAGCAGACTCAGCCGTGAGAACATCAAGGCATTGCTGATCTCTTCCCCAGGCTTCTTGCTGACACGCCTGATCCAGCCCCCCCATTCCAGGGTTTCAGGCGCATTCTCCATCCCGCCAAACAGGCGATACCCCTTGTCCCGAAACCCCGACAGCAAGGAAGAGACATCCTGTTTTGGTGCAGACCTGAAGAACCTAAAAACCATGACACAACATTCCCTCTATGCGTGTAAATTTACAAACCTAATTAAGTAGAAACACATATCCCTCGCAAATAATCCTTGATATACATCAATCAACAAGTCCTATAATTACTATTCTTCTAACATTTCTTTCAGTGTCACATAATCTGTCTTGCCTGTTCCCAATACCGGAATTTTATCCATCACCCTCACATCACGCGGCACCATCAGTTCTGCGATCCCTTCCCCTTTTGCAAAGGAAGAAAGGGCTTTTCGTTCTGCGCCTTCCTGTGTGGTGGCCAGGATGAGCATCTCTCCCTTGCGGGCATCAGGCACAGAGATCACAGCGTGAGAAGCCTCTGGCCAACATTTTCCTGCCAATTGTTCAGCAGCCCCCAGCGACACCATTTCACCTGCAATTTTGGCAAAACGTTTTACCCGTCCCTTGATGGAGACAAAACCGTCTTCATCAAGCGAGACAATATCGCCTGTATCATAGATACCGTCTTTGGGGGCTTCCAGAACGCCAGGGTTTTCAGCCCGCAAATAACCCAGCATCACATTGGGGCCAGAGACTTCCAGTTTACCGCCGCCGTCTATACCAGGCACAGGCACAAGCTCATGGGAAATTCCGGGCAAAAGGCGACCCACCGTCCCCGCCCTGTAATGCATCGGTGTATTAATGGTAATGCCTGGAGATGTTTCGGTTGCCCCATAGCCTTCCATGATTCGCAGACCAAACTTGTTCATCCAGTCCATGCGGGTTTCTGCCTTGACCTTTTCAGCCCCGGCAAACACATAGCGCACTGCATAGAAATCATAGACATTGGCAACACGGGCATAGCCGCGCAAAAAGGTATCTGTGCCAAACATGATGGTCGCATCGGTGTCATAGACCATTGCTGGCACAATGCGGTAATGCAGGGGAGATGGGTACAGGAAAGTCTTGATGCCTGACAGCATGGGAAGCAACATCCCGCCAGTCAGTCCAAAGGAATGGAACACCGGCAAGGCATTAAACACAATATCGGATGGGTTAAAGTCTATCCTCGCCGCCAGCTGGTAACGGTTTGCCAGCAGGTTACTATGCGACAGCACAACCCCTTTCGGTGTGCCCTCAGAGCCAGAGGTAAACAGGACAACCGCAGGATCATCATGATGTATGTCATTCAGATAGGGATAGCTGCGGAAAAATCGCCCCCAAAACAGGCCGCGCAGCTTGTCCTCCAGGTAAACCTTTTCCTTTATATCCTCCAGGTAAACAATTTTAACCTTGTCCCTAATTCCCTCTATCAAATGTTCCAGCTTACCCTTTTCAATAAACAGCCGGGAGGTCAGCACAGTCTTGATTTGCGCCCCCTTCAAGGCAGCACGCATATTCTTGACACCCGTTGAAAAATTGAGCATGGCAGGTACACGGCCTACCGCCTGAAGGCCAAAAAAAGTGACCGCCACACCAACAGAGTTTGGCAACAGCACCCCGACCTTCTCTTTTGGCTCGGTAAATTCAGCAAACTTATGTCCCAGAACATTAGCCCCAACCAATAAGCGGTTATAACTGAGCGGGTCACGATTGACATCCTCAACAACCAGCGCATTTCCGCCGTTGACCTTGCAGGCATCTGTCAGGGCATCAAACAGAGTTGTCTTGTAATTACAGGTCTCAAAGATCATGTCACTCATGACATCATAAAGTTGGAGACCAATTTCCTGGCGGCGGCGGCGGCCCTTTATCTCCTTGTCCACCTCAAGCATGACAGGGGGCTGGATCGTCATGGTGATTTTTGGGAACAGGCGCAGCCGTACCTTGCCCTTCAGCCGTGACGCATAGCTATATTGCGCCCCATCAATCCGCACAGGCAAAACAGGTGCGCTAACCTTGTCCGCCACCATGCCCGGCCCCTCATAGATCTTCATCAAGGCTCCCGTGACCGTGATACGGCCTTCGGGGAAAATCACACAGTTCTGGCCAGTGTCCTGGATCTGCCGGATCAGGCTTTTGATGGCCATCGGGTTGGCAGGGTCAAGCGCGTAAACATCGACCAGATTGGTAAACAGCCTGACCCACCACTGGTTTGCAACCTGGGTATTGATGGCAAAAAGTGGCTTTCCTGGCAGGAATGCGCCGACCAGCATACCATCCAAAAAAGACACGTGGTTGACCACAATCACGGCAGGCACACCTGCCTTTTTATAGTTTTCCAGCCCCTTTACCTCAACGCGAAACAACAGGCGTAAAATTCCGACAAAGAACCCCTTGAGCAACCGTACCCCCATAGGAAGTTGGCTGTTGTCTTCCGCAAAATCAGTCTGTCTACCAACGCGGACAGTTTCATTTTTTTTGAGCATCGCATCTCTTCTTCTGTTATGCCCAAAACAAAGTTTCAGGAACCGAGCCAGAACATCATTCATTCCAATATGGCCATGAAGGGACGCAAAGTTAAGTGTTTATTCGGGTAATGCACAATATAGAGTGGTGTTTTGACACACTACACTACACCAAACACAAAGCCACCTGCCCCAAAATGGGACAGATGGCTCATGTTATATCGGTTTTGGCAAGAGCCAATCAGGCATACAGCCTAGTTGAGCTCAGCAGTAATAGTCGTAAATGTGCTGTTCAGGCCTGTACCAAGCGCGGTCAATGCGACAATGATTGCAACTGAAATAAGGGAAGCGATAAGACCATACTCAATTGCTGTTGCGCCGTTTTCGTCTTTAAGGAAAGCTGTAAAATGTGTCATAATAAATACTCCAAACTCGTTTAAATTTTAATCAATTAATTAATCGGTTGTTCAATCTATACATCCATGATTACCCAAAATAATTAAACGAAACTCTAATGGTTATACTTAACAGTCATAATTTGATTAAAATTTTATCGTTTTGTTTTGAACATTCTTTACAAAACCTTAACGCAGGCAAAAGTATTATCCTGTAAATTGGTGAACAATCGCCATATATTCGCGCCCCAGACTGGTTCTGCGCCTGGCAACATGACGCAATACCCCCAGGATCTTGACCAAGGCCCCGTCCTCAATATCACCATGCTTCTTGATGGCTGCATTGACGAACCCTGCCCCATCTATCTCTGTGCCGCTACTCTTGCGCAAGGTTTCATCGCCAAAATGGTAGCGGTCAATCAACAATTCATAAATTGTAATCGCCTCATCATCCTTGAGCTGGCCATCCAGCATATTGTCATAAGTCCCTATCGCGCGCTCAATCACCAGGCTGACGGATTGCAGGGAGGGGTTTCTGTCCATCTGCTCAGGGCTATAGCGTTCCAGCCCGTTATAGTCCCTTTTGGGCGGCTGGTAATAATGGCAACCAGAACATGGTTCTGCCTGCCGGGTCGTTCCGCAGCACAGGCTGCAAACCATATCACCAGAAACCACCTGGCATTTTCTCTTGCCCTTGCGGGCATTGCATATTGGACATTTCGCCATTTTACCGTTCCCCATTTTCCCTATAATAACTGCTTACCAACCAGAAGCTGGCCACAACCACCAGCACATTGACCAACCCAATCACCAACAATATAAACGGCACCGATGCCCCCTGCCCCTGAGCCACAGCAACAATGCCGGCTCCTGCCACCATGAACAGGGCATTGACAATATTATTGGCCGCGATCACACGGGACACCCGGCTTGGGTCAGCATGATCCTGCATCAGGGCATAGAGCGGCACAATGAACAGTCCTGAGGACATCGCAATCAGCAACAGGTCGGCCACAATGCGCCAGGCCAGAAGGCCGTACCCCAAGAAGCTGCCAATAGATAAGGCCTTTTTGCTTTCCCCAAGCAGGGCATAGCTTTGGTTAAAGGCTGTTGTCGAAAAATACAGGTCAATAATGAACAGGCTGATCCCCAATGCGCCCCAAGGCACAAGCCGCGCAGAAACCTTTCCTGCCAGCAATTTGTTACAAAGCATAGAGCCAATGCCAATGCCAATAGAGAACAGCGCGAGAAACAGGGTCACGACCTCTTCCGAACTGTGCAACACATTCTTGCCAAGTGCAGGAAACTGCGACAGCAAGGTCGCCCCAATCAGCCAGAACCAGGACACTGCCAGGATAATCATGAACATCTCATAGGTCGACATTGAATTTTTTGTAATTTTCCAGGTCGAAGCAAACAGGTTCTTGTCTATATGTAGCCCTGGATCAACCGCCGGGGCTTTGGGGATAAACTGGGAAGACAAAAAGCCTATAATGGCAAAGGCCAGCAATAACAGGGATACATAAAGAATGCCGTTATCCTGAAGAACCAGGACACCGCCAACAATCGTGCCGATCAGGATGGCCAGAAAAGTACCGGCCTCTATCAGGCCATTGCCGCCAATCAGTTCTTCCTCTTTCAGGTGAACAGGCAAGATGCCGTATTTGATCGGCCCAAAAAAAGCGGACTGGGTGCCCATCAGAAACAGGACAACAAACAAAAGCTCGACCCTGCCAACCCAGAATGCGATGGCCGCAAAGATCATGATGCCTATCTCGGCCAACTTGATCCACTTGATCTGGATGGACTTTTCATATTTGTCAGAAATCTGCCCTGCCAGCGAGGAAAACAACAAAAACGGCAAGATAAACACCCCGCCCGCCATCGTGACATATTGCGCTGCCAGTGCCTGATCCTGTACCAACCTGAACAGCACAAGGATCGCCATTGCATTCTTGAACAGGTTATCATTCATCGCCCCCAGAAACTGGGTGATAAAGAGCGGCGCGAAACGCTCCGTTTTTAAAAGATGCTTGATATTATGTGACATGTCTTGTGCCCCCCGACTGATATAGTGTGGGGGGAGAGTATCAGTATTCCAGAACCATTACCACTCTGTCATAACTTTTCCATAGCTTCAGAAATATAATTAGAGAGAGCATGACAACTTAGGGCACCCGCAACAATAAGTGAATCAATTTCACCAAGCACTATTCGTTAGTTTGTGCTGATTAGTTACTTTCAAATGTGAGCGGTTAATATTGCGGGTGTCCTTAGAGTGATCCAATTCATGTTTTTCAGTATCTTTAACGCCCCCTTTTCGTCATAGCAAGGCTTGTCCTTACTATCCATGCTGAAGGTTTTGGGCTTGATAAAGTGCTTGTTTTCGTGGTTTACAATTCACAGAATGGATCATTGGAATAATCCAATGATGACATGAGAGGGTTGAGGCTGAATTAAATCCTGAAAATTGAATTGTCCTGATGACAAATAACGAGGCTATTTATTCCAATATTGCCGCACCCTTTTCACTTCAGACAAAAAGTGCTTGCGGCCATTATAACCAATGAAGCGGGCAACCTCTTCGCCGTCAGAAATCAGGACAAAGGTTGGGGTAAAGCTGATAGGGTCAACCTGGCCTTCATACCGTGCCATCGCGCGGTTGCTGTTTGAGTTGACAATGGAGAGCGGCAGCTGTTTGCCCAGGTCAGACTTCCAGTATTTTCCAGCCATTTCGCGCTTGAACTTTATACAGGTCGGGCAGTGCTTACTGTCAAACATCACCAGCTTGTCAGCCAGGGCTGGCGCAGCCGACATGGTTCCAAAAAAGATGACAGAAAGTCCCAATATTGACAGGACGGAAAACATATAATGACGCATTGCACAAGCCTTTAAGGTGTTAGGAATAATATTCCTCCCTTTCTACGCCCCAAATATGGAGAAAAATTGTAAATCCTTCCAAAAATACAGGCAATAAAAAAGACCCCATATTCTTTGGAAGAGAGAATATGGAGCCAAAGTGCTTTCCGGGATAAAAATTTTAGGCAGCTTGCCTTATACTTCCTGCATCGGCTCTTTATCAATAGTTTGGACAGTTTCATGCTGCTATAGTCCCGTAGTTACACAGCTTCTTGAATTCAGGTTGTGATTTAATGGAGTT
>JAJRRF010000243.1 GCA_024279735.1 Alphaproteobacteria bacterium | reverse complement strand
ATTGATAAATAACGATAAAAATAAATCGTTATTTTTAAAACCACTAAAATATGATCATTTTTCCATTAAAAAACAGGATTTTTAGACTGTATTCCGCTTGAAACCGCGTATTTACGTGAAAAAAGAAGCTGGGGAGTTACACTTTGTCAAGGAAGCTGATAAATACATCCGCTCCAAAAACCTTGATGAATTCTCAACAATTATCCTGATGTGCCGCTCTGGCAGCCGCTCTTCAAAAGCAGTCAATATGCTGGCAGAAGCAGGATATGACAACCTCTACACCATTGTTGATGGATTTGAGGGCGACAAGGACAAGCATAAACAACGCACTGTCAATGGCTGGAAAAATGCTGGCCTGCCCTGGTCCTACAAGATCGCCCCTGAAAAACGCTACAACCGCTCAGTGAAAGTTGCACAGAATACAACAACAAAATAATCAAAATTTCTGGTGCATCCAAAAGCAACCAAAGAGACCAGGGAGCTTCTGTTTTCATGGTCGGGAGCTTCCGGAAACAGGGTCTTACTTTCCCGGCGAAGGTATGACCCTGTTTTGCGTTTGGGTAAGAATAGCCTGAACCGCTATGTCAGCAAAGAGACGGCCCGTTCCCAATTGCGCTCCTTGCACGATAAGACAGACACCAGAACCCAGGCCGGCCTCCTCAAGAGGCTCAACAGGGTTTTTGGTTCCTGTCAAAATGTGACTGACAGGCCAGAGCCACGCAAATTATTCTGACCTGGTGCGTACCAGAAGTTTCAGGTGCCACAGGGCAGCAATAAACACCAGCAGCGCGCCGCCCTGGTGCAGTACACCAAGCCAGACAGGCACAACCATCAACAAGGTGGCGATGCCCAGCCCAACTTGGGGTAATACAGCTCCGACCATCAGCCAGGCCGATGTCATCAGGATGCCGTCGGAAATCCGGTTCAAGAAAACAGAATGAACTACGACCCACAGGCCAATCAGATAGGCCACCATACGGTGGTCAAACTGGGTAGTCAGGTGATCCTCAAACAGGCTGAGAAAGACAGACGGCTTATCCCATAGGCCAGAAGGGATAAACGCCCCGTCCATCAACGGCCAGGTGTTATAAATCCGTCCAGCATGGATACCGGCGACAAATGCCCCCAATATGATTTGCAGCACCACCAAAGCCAGCAAGGCTGATCCCGAAACAACCGCCAGTCGCGGCACAGGCAGCACCAGCACAAAGTCGGGACGTTTCATCAGACCAAACACCGTCCAGAGCATATAGCCCAAAATCAGCACCGCCAACACAAGATGGGCAGCGAGGCGGTATTGTGAGACATCGACCCGGTCAACCAGGCCGCTCTTGACCATATACCAGCCCATCGCCCCCTGAAGGCCGCCCAATATAAACATGATTATCAGTTTGGGCTTTAGCGAGGACGGAATTTTTTTCAAAGCCAGCAGCACCAGGAACGGCAGGAAGAAGACAATACCGATAATCCGCCCCAAAAAGCGATGTCCCCACTCCCACCAGAAAATCCCCTTAAACTCGGCAAGGCTCATGCCGTGATTTTCCAGCTTATATTCAGGGATCAGCTTATATTTAGCAAACACATCCTGCCAGTCCGCATCATTTAAAGGCGGGATCATGCCGACTATTGGCTTCCATTCGGTAATGGACAGCCCTGAATTGGTCAGCCGCGTCGCCCCGCCCACCATTACCATCAGAAAAATCAGGGCGCAGACCAAAAGCAGCCAAATAATCACAGCCTTGCTGATCGGTTTTTCCTGCTCTGAATACATCCCCAAAACTCCTTTATTGCACCCTGTCTGCAAAAAGGTTTAGCGAAGTTTGACGCAATGCTCAAGCCTCTACATGGCAGGAAGGGTAATCTAGCCACTAACAATTCCTTTGCAACAGGAGTGATGGTAGCATGATTGGTATTTCTTCCGGCGAACCTAAAGAGGAAGTCATTGCCATGATATTAATTAAACCGGCCATATACAGCTTTTCAAAACCGTACCCGCCTTGCCCAGTTTACACAACTGGTCAGTCATCATCCCCACCGCCGCCATCATCGCTGCTGCCAAGGTTACTGGATGAACCGCCGCCGCCAAAGTCGCCGCCGCCGCCGAACCAGCGGCTGCCAGAGGAAGAACTGCGCGAGGAGGAGCTGGACGAATCGTCATCGTCACGGTCTTTACGTGACTTCTTGCGGTGCTGCGCCCTTTTTTTGCGTCTACGTTTTTCCTCTTCCGAGACAGGCATCAACCACTTGATAAGGACAAAAATAACAATGCCTAAAGAGCCAAGCAGGAACAACCAGACAAACCAGGGCACCGGTTCCGGCAGTGGCTTGAACCGCGCCCTGACCTCATCTGCATTGCCTGACAGCACCGCGATAATCTCGTTCGTGCCTGACTGGATAGCCTGATAGGCTTTGCCACGTTTGTAAAGCGGAGCAACGACGCGGACAATAATCAGCTTGGACAGGGCATCAGTCAGTGTGCCCTCAAGGCCGTAACCCACCTCAATGCGCACCTTGTTTTCCTTGGGGGCAATCACCAGCAGGACACCATTATCCTTGTCCTTCTGGCCAATTTTCCAGTGCCGCGCCAGGTTTAGGGAGAAGTCGGCAATGTCATAGCCCTGTAAGGAAGGCAGCGTGACAATCACCAGCTGGTCAGAAGACTTTTCTTCATGCGCCTTGAGCTGGTTTGTCAGTTGCTTTTTCTCCGTTGCGGTCAACAGGCTGGCTTTGTCAACAACGCGGCCTGTCAGCTTGGGATATATTGGGGCAGCGAAGCCAGTGACAGCCACCATCATCCACGCCATAAAACAAAGAAAACCAACGCTAAATTTCATTTTTACGATCATATCCCGCCTCCAAAATATCGTATCGTTAGCCACCGCCACAGCCCCCACCGCCATCACTGCCCCCAGAATCAGCCGATGCGCCGCCGCCTCCGAACAGACCACCCTTGCCAAAAAATATGCCGCCTTCACCGCTGGCTGTAGAAGAACTGCCACCGCAGCCACCATTGCCAGACTTTCCTGTATCTGGCTTTCCTAAACCTGACTTTCCTAAACCAGGCTGGCCAATATGGCTGACACAATAGTCACGGCAGCCCTCTTCTTTTGTGCAGTCCAGGGCATATTTCATACCATAGGGAATATTCAGTCCTGCATCAATCGCAAACAGCAATGGTAGCCTTTCAGGTGCGGTGAGTGAAACATTCTCTCTCTTACAGGACAGTTTCCAGGCTATTTTTATCCCATGCTGAGCTTTTGTCTGCGATTTCATGGCCTCGGCAGGAAGATGGTGCAAGAAACACCCCAACGCCTTATCACAGAACTCCTGATACTCCCTGGTAAACAGGATAAACTCATGCCAAGCCATGTCAACGGCCTCTGACGGCATACTGACCATATTGTCACCTGACAGACGGCACAAATGAAAATATTCCCGCAACCCTCGCACAATTCTATCAACCTGCCCCTCATCAAGAAAGGCATATCTTTTGGCAAGCTCCCTATACACCTTGTCAGGAAAACAGTAACTGTCAATATATTTTGCCTGTTGCACTGTGCTTACTGTTGGTTGCGACTTACGGTAGGCATTGACCACTTTCCAAACAAACAAGGACAACAACGACAGGGCAAGCAATGTCACCAGGACAATAAACAACATATCTACAACTCCATTTTGGGCGTTTAGGAGGTCTCCAGCAAGAAGCACAGATGCCGGAATCCTAAACCCTGCCCTACTCCACATTCAGTTTCTGGAACTTGTTAAACAGGGCGAAGGCTGCGCCCGACAGCAACACTTCATTCATTTCCAGTGACTGGTAATCACCGTTCAGCGACAAGCGCGGCAAGGCCATCATGTGGTTGCTATGTTCTGGGAACAATACGCCCTTGCGGGTGGTCACCGCCGTTTTCAGGCCAAGGGAGTTGGCAAGCTGGAAATCACGTTCCCCCGCACTGGCCTCATTGCCGTAAGGGTATGAAAAATGCTCCACTTTATGACCCAGCTCAAATTCCAGATGGGCAAGGCCAGTCTCAATCTCAAACAGGCTGTCCTGTGCAGAAAGCCTGCCCACCGCGCGGTGGGTGACAGTATGGCCTGCAATCGTTACCAATGGGTCGCGGTCCATCTCACGCAGCTGATTCCAGGTCATGATCTGATCACGGCAAATCTGCTTCATGTCAACACCATAACGCCAGCAAAGTTCCGCAATAAAGCCGCGCTGCCCCTCTTCGTCCATCTCATGACGCATCACCTGATAGATTGCGCGCCAGGCTGCCCACTTGCCTGCTTCCGTGGCAGTATCAAACTTGCGTTCCTGCATTGCCATATCTACATCCTGCACAGGAAGTACAACAGTCAAGGCATCATGGTGGGCAATCACCTGCTCCAGGGCGACCCACCACAATTCACCGTCACCAGACGGGTAGTCAGACGGGACATAGACCGCCATCGGGATATTATATTTGCGGAACAACGGCAAGGCATAATGCAAATTATCCTTATAGCCATCATCAAATGTGAAGCAGACAAAGTGGCGGCCATATTCCCTTTGGCTCATGCGGCGGTGCGCCTCATCCAGCGAGACAATATCAAAGCCCTTGTCAATCGCCTGCCTAATAATGCCTTCCAAAAAGTCTGGACGCAGCTGGAGAATACGGTTTGGGGCAAAGCCCTCAACGGGCATTGGGTCAACCTTGTGCAGCATATAGATCAGCCCCACACCCTGCCAGCTGTTTTCAAACACCTTATAGGCATTGGACCAATAAAGAGCCTTAAGGCTGTTGCGCATCACAGACAGCTTGATCTGGTCTTTCATATTCTTTACCCGTAATTTGTTATTCGCGTTGTGAAGAGAAAACGTCTGAACCTGCTGGCAGATTGCCCTAGTGGACTGCCCTGCTTACATGACGGGATTCACTTCAGTATAATACATTGAATTAAATGCATATTTTTGTAAGCAGGAGCACTTAAAACAAGAGTGGCAAGCCACTAGGCTCGCATAGGCTTCTTGCCAAAGCCTTTGGGCGGGGCCGTATAGCTTGCCCGTTGCTGGACAGGAACAGGCTGGGGCATAGGGGGCTCAACAGGAGCAACCCTTTCCACAAAATCAGATGCCTGTGGCGCATATCCTGCATTCTGCACATGTTGCGCCTGACCATGGTTCTGGCGATACCCTCCCAAGGAAGAAGTACGTCGCGCTGAGGCTGAAATAATGGCCTTGCTGCCAAAGAACAGCAGTGCCAACAGGCCACCTACAAAGGCTGCCATCAAGCTATAGGCTGGAATGCTGCGGGGAAAGGACGGCACAGTCGACATATAGGCCTTGGAAATAATGGTGGCTTTGATGGGCAATGACCTATCATCCTTACGGCCACTGACATCCTGGTAACGGTTCATATAACCAACCAATGTTGTCCTGTTAGACTGGAGATCACGCTCCATCTCCTTGTGACGCGCCTGAGCCTGACTGTTGCGGCCTGTCCGCTCCTTGATCACATTGAGACGGCCAGAGAGCGAGGCAACACGCAGTGCAGCAATATTCTTCTCATTTTTCAGGCTGGCAATTACCTTTTTCATTTGGGTGCTGATTTGCCGTGAAAGCCCTGCAATCTCAGAACGCAGGCGTTTCATTCTTGGGTGGGACGGCAACAGGCTAGACCCCAGCTCAGAAAGTCTACTCTGCTTGGTTGCCTTCAGCTCCAAAAGTCTCTGAACAAGGCCAGAGCGCAAGACGGAAGTGGTTCCGTTGATATCCCCGCCGCGCTGCATGATCTGCGTCATAGCCTCAACGCGAGAAGCTGCATCATTCTGTCTGGTTCTCGCCTGGAGCAACTGTCTATTGACGGCTGTCAATTGCTGGGTATCAAGGGAGATATTGTTCTCCCCAGTCAAGATACCATGTTTAGAGCGATACTTCTCCAAAAGCGATACCCCGCTGGCAACCTTGCCGCGCAAGGACTCAATCTGTTCCTTCAGCCATGAGGACGCACCTGTCGTCTGTTCAAGACGGGACTTTTGTTGCCACAGGATGAACTGCGCCGAAAGGCTGTTGGCAATCTTAGCTGACAAGGCAGGATTGTCTGCCGATGCCCCGACACTAATTACATTTGTACCCTTAATATGTGACACCTTGACATTGTCAATAAAGGTTTCAAGAACATCTTCCCTGCTGAGCGTTTTGAGGGATTTGGACTGGTAGACATCCTGAAGCCCCAGATTTTCTATCACCTTTTGCGCCAGATCATTGGACTTGAGCACCTGAACCTGACTGCCAACCGCAGAACTGCTGACACTGTTTTGGCTGTAACCATTCTGGTTAAAGGCAGACTTGGTATAGCTGTTCTCGGCATTCTGGATCAGGATGCGTGATTGCGCTGTATAGACAGGGTTCACAAAAGAAAGGGCGAGCCAGGTCAGCCCCCCGGCCGCTGCCATAGAGAGCAGCACAGTCATTTTATGGCGCGCTATTTCTCCAAAAACAAACCCCAGATCTATATCATTATTTTCATAGGAATCCATATTACCCATTGCACCCTCATACACTGTTATACAAATCTACACCAACACACCCAAGTATATCAAAGTAAATATATTTTTATGATTAGGATGATCCTACGCCAATAAAGTAACGAAACACACAAGCACTATAGTTAAAAAAAACGTAACTCCCCAGCTTCTTTTTTCTTATTGTCAAAGTAGCATATTTCTGAATCAATGGTCGTATGGCTGATGATACCAAAATATTGCACCGGATTATTGCTGCCCAAAAGATTCTGATTGAAGATCAGGGCAAGCAACTT
>JAJRRF010000242.1 GCA_024279735.1 Alphaproteobacteria bacterium | reverse complement strand
CTTGCAGGGCATTGATCAAGTGTTTCATAAGGTTTCCTCATTATGTCGTGAAACAAATCAGAAAATCTTAACGCTTTTTCAATGTCTTATGCAAATTAGTCGTGTACTATGTCTACAGATAGAGAATTTTATACTCTTTTTCAGTGTTTTGAAGACTTAACGATTTCCTTCTGGCGCACCACATCATCCCGCAATTCTTTTATGATGGAACTAATCTCATGGTTATCAAGGGTTCTTTGGCTCGTATCTCTGGCTCCAATTGAGCCAACATACTTTGGGCTGCCTGATGAGCAGGCATTGAGGACAACAGCTATCATGAAAATAAGGGATAGACTGAAAACCTTCTTTTGGGGAACAACTGCATTCATTACAGACCACCTGACAAAATCTAAAATTTACCAAAAATAAAGAGCCCATGCCTCGGCCAGACCCAAGATAATTGGCCTGTCGGGTCTTTGGTAATCTCCCTTACTGTTGAGACCAGAGACTAGAGGGTTAAGGTAAAATATTCGTAAACCTGAATACCCAGACTACAGAGGATTCCCCAAAAATTATCTGTTCTGGTCGCGCCAAAAATGCTTGTATAACCCACGTCTGCAAAACTGGGTTTGACACAGAAAGCCCCAAAAGAAGGACTGCACTGAAGGGGGTGTCCATAAACCGCTCACTATCGGTGATTTTATGCTTGAAAAAGGTGTCCAGGTTTCCTGTACTGCGCCATGAACAGGGCAGGAAAGCATGACCCCGCCATAATTCGTTGCCATCCTAAAGGCCACAGGTGACTACACTCTTTCAACAAGACAAGGTTTTATAATTTTATGCGTGACAATATCCTAAACGTTTTCCTCAAGAATCTCAGGGGAAACCCCAAGCGTGTTGGCGTTGCAGCCGCAGCGGCTCTTGTAGCCCTACTCGGCAACAGTTTTTTGCCTGAAAAAAGCAGTGCCTATAAGCAAAAGTCCTACCAACAAAAACAGGGCGGCAGCGGTGGCAACAGCAAACACAAGCCAGGAAAGTTTGACTATTATTCTATGGTGCTGTCCTGGTCTCCCACCTATTGCCAGACCCACAAGAATGACAGGGCGCAGTGTGGCAGGCGGAAGTTTGACTTTGTTGTTCATGGTCTCTGGCCGCAATATAACAAGGGCTGGCCGCAAAATTGCCGGGTGGCAAAGGGACAATATTACGTCTCTGACAAGGTCATTAACTCAATGCTTGATGTGATGCCCGCGCGCGGCCTGATCATTCATGAATGGCGCAAGCATGGAACTTGTTCCGGACTAACTCAGGAACGCTATTATCAGTTGACCCGTAAAGTATTTGAGGTCATCAAGAAGCCCAAAGAGTTCAAGAATACAAACAGGCCAGTCATAACGACACCGCAAAAGCTGAAACAGGCGTTTATCCGTGTCAATAAAAGCTGGCTGAAGCCCAACATGATCTCGGTGCAATGTGGCAACAGGCGTGACCGTGGCAAGCTTTCTGAAATCCGCTTCTGTTTCACCAAAGGCTTCAAGCCCGTCGCCTGCGGCAAGAATGAAAGACGCGCCTGCAAGGCCAAGACACTTGTGCTGCCACCTGTGCGATAAGGCAGCCCCAAGCCATAAAGAAACAGGAAAGCTGGCCAGCAGTCTGGTCAGGAATCCTGTTTCTTTCTTCTTTCCGCCGCCTTGCTAAACTGCCCCTTAGGTTTAAAGGTCTCCAGATAGCCTGGCACAATGCTTTCCAGGGCAAGCGGCGACAGTCCCAACCCTTCAAAGGTCTTGCCGTTTGCGATGGCTTCCTCGCTGACCACATTATCCTTTTGCAACAGCCTGACCTGGTCAACGGTCAGGGGCTTGGACGGCAACAACTGGGCAAAAAAAGCCCCAAATTTGGCAGCCCAGAATGGCAAAGAAAGCTGCCTGTCCCTACGCCCTGAAAAGCTCGCCACCATAGACAGCAATTCCTTGAAATTATAGATCTTGATGCCGCCCAGTTCATAGGTCGCCCCCTCCATAGCCCGTCCGTCCAGCCCAGCAACAACAGCCCTGGCCACATCGCCGACATAGACAGGTTGGAAGCGGGTCTTCCCCCCGCCAATGGCAGGCAAGAAAGGGCTGGTCATGCGCATTTGGGCAAAGCGGTTAAAAAACTGGTCTTCAGAACCAAAAATTATCGAGGGACGCAGGATCACAGCCTTGGGATAATAAGACAGTACCAGTTCCTCCCCCTGCCCTTTTGATTTGGCATAGAGCGAAGACGACAAGCGGTCAGCCCCTAGTGCGGACATCTGGACAAGTGCCCTCGCCCCCAAATCCTTTGCTGCCTTGGCAACAACCCCTGCCCCTTCATGCTGGACAACATCGAATTTTTGCTTGCCACTGGCAGCCAGTATACCAACAAGGTTAATGACAGCATCACTACCGTGAACAGCTGCACGAACAGACGACTCATTACGCAGGTTGGCCTGAACCGTCATGATCTGACCGACATCTCCCAGGGTCTGCAAATGCCCTGCCAGGTTTGGGTGACGCACAGCAATACGGATACGGCAACCTGTCTTGGCCAGTTCATGGACAACATAGCGTCCCACAAAACCTGAGCCACCAAAAATGGTGACAAGACATTCGCTATCAAGCGTCACTGACATACCAACTCCAATACTTTTGTTGACCCACACCAGCTTCTTTGCTCCCAAGCTTTCCCCATAGTAAAGACAGCAGCACGGACAATCTGGCTACGACTACACTTTACAGTCCAGCCAACGGGATAAAACTGGATAATTAATTTGCCCTAGTTATCACGTTATCCAAAGCAACGTAAGGGGAAATATCCCCGATTTCCAAGGATTATCCCGCACTAAAAAGGTATAATTTAACAGCAAGTGAAAAACATCATTGACAATCTTGTCCTGTCCCAATAACTGTTACATCTCAGGACATCACTGTCCTGGTGTGCCCTGGTGGCGGAACTGGTAGACGCGCTGGCTTCAGGTGTCAGTGGCCTTATGGCCGTGGAAGTTCGAGTCTTCTCCAGGGCACCAATACTCCCCCTTTATCACATCGTAAGACATTGATTTATAACGATAAAAAATTATGTAAAATTACCTGTTGCATGATATTTTTGTTTTATGATACGCCCCTTCAACAGTGAAACGCAACACTCAGCCTGCGTCTCTTTGAGAAGACCTCATGTGGTGTCTTGTAGTCCAGGATTTTTCTTGGCCTGTGGTTGATCTTGCGCTCGACCTCCTGAACCTGCTCATGAGACAGTT
>JAJRRF010000241.1 GCA_024279735.1 Alphaproteobacteria bacterium | reverse complement strand
GTTATGGGCTTGATAAATTACGGCAATTGCTCATGCACCAAAAAGATGAAGCAATCCGCCTGCTTAAAAAGTTCCTAGCCCCACAAACGAAAAAACAGCCCGTCCAAAAGGCTTTAGCCTGAAGAGAGTCGTGTACTATGTACTTTCTTAGAGTATAGTGCAGATAAGTTGAATTGACTTATCTGATTAAGATATGCGACCAATAAGGATTCTGGGGCAAAAACTGAACCGAACTTGCTTGCAAGTTGCTCTCGTGATGGTAATCCCCAATTGGTGGGGTATGGCGGCTTGGTAAAAGAGTCTAGTCTTATGAAGTTTAGTATAAGGTCATTCTTTCCAGGCGACTTTATGGCTGCCGTGGCGTTCTATCCGGCCAGCCAGGTCAAGCTCCAGGAGGATGGCGCGCACCAGGGAAACAGGCAGGCCTGTGGCGCGGACAATCTCGTCCATATCAACTGCGGTATGGGACAAACTGGCGGCAACTTGTTCCCGTTCATCCAGGCCAGCGTCTTCACTGTCATGAGTTATATCCCACTCATGGTCTTCCTGGACTTCGGGAATATCGCTTTGCGGCGGGTGGTCAAGCAGCGGGGCGATTACTTCCAATATGTCTTCTGGACTTGTGACCAGGATTGCGCCCTGGCGCAGCAGGCTGTTAGGGCCTTCAGCGCGCGGGTCAAGCGGGTGTCCGGGAACGGCCAGCACATCGCGCCCCTGTTCGGCGGCCATGCGGGCAGTTATCAGAGAGCCGGAACGTTTGCCAGCCTCAATCACAATCACAGCCATGGAGATGCCGGAGATCAGGCGGTTACGGCGCGGGAAGTCTTGGGCACGCGGCTTGAACCCTCGCGGGTTTTCGCTGACAAGCAGCCCGGTTTCACTGATCTGTTTTTGCAGCTGTTCATTTTCAGGTGGATAAAAGATATCCATGCCCCCTGCAATCACTGCAATTGTGCCGCGCTCCAGCGATCCTGTATGGGCTGCGGTATCAATGCCCCGTGCCAGGCCAGAGCAGATCACAAGGTCATGTTGCCCGAGTTCATTTGCCAGGAAACGGGTATATTTTTGCCCCAGGGCTGAACTGTTGCGCGAGCCGACAATGGCGATGGCAGGGCGCGAGGCCAGCTGGTGGTTACCCTTGATATAAAGCAGGGGCGGGGCTGAAGGGATGTTGGTGAGCCAGCGGGGATAGTCAGCTTCACCAAGGGCAACCAGTGTTGCGCCAAAGCGTTTGGCTTTCCTGAGTTCAAGCTGAGCCTCATCCTTGGCAAAAATGCTGTGCCCTCTTTTTTTGCCGCCGCGCAGGGACAGGGACAGGGTGGGCAGGGCCTCAAGGGCGAGGGCAGCAGAGCCATAGCGGTTAATCAGTTCGCGAAAGGTGATTGGCCCGACATTGCGGGTGCGGATCAGGCGCAGCCAGTCCAGTCTTTGCTGGTCGCTTAGGGCGATGGTTGGCGTGGTCTTATGGGGGGAAGCGTTGCGGAACAGGGGCATTATTTTCCCTTCCCTATCCGCGATTCTGTGCCATCTGCCAGCCGCTTGATATTGTCCCTGTGTTTCCAGAATATCAGGGCGGTCATGATGGTCAGGAGGGGGGAGCTAAATCCCATGACAAAGGAAGCCAGCAGGGTCAGGACACTGGCACTCAGGGCTGAAAAGGACGAAATGCGCGACAGGTAGGCGACAGCAACCCAGCAAAAGGCGAACACCAGGGCAAGTTGCCAGTTATAGCCGATCAGGACACCCAGAAAGGTGGCAACGCCCTTGCCGCCACGAAACTTCAGCCAGAACGGATAGAGATGTCCCAAAAATGCGCCAAACCCAACAATGAGCGGGGCAAAGGAAAAGGCAGGGGCAAGCCAGGCAATGAAAAGCATAGGTAGTGCCCCTTTCAGGATATCTGCCAAGAGTGTCAGGGCGGCCAGTTTCTTGTTGCCTGTCCGCAATACATTGGTGGCCCCAATATTACCGGAGCCAATGTCCCTGATGTCGCCATGACCTGCCATTTTGGCAAACAGTAGCCCAAAGGGGGTTGAACCAATCAGGTAACCCAGCAAGAAAAACAGGATGGTAATGATGATTACGGCATTTGGTAAACCACTGAGAAGCAGCATGATATGTCTTTCACTATGGGTTTTTTCTAGGTATCCAGTGTGGGGCTGATTAGACTGAAGATCAAGGTCTATAGAAATTATCGTTAAAGTTCAAAAACACATTGGCCAGCAATAAAGGTTTTGGTCACACGGCCTTGCATCCTTGCCCCTTCAAAAGGCGTGTTGCGGGAGCGGGAACTCATTTCCTCAAGGTTGACCATCCAAGGTGTCTCTATGTCCACAATCATCAGGTCAGCCGGGCTTCCGACCGAAAGTTTGCCGCATTCCAGTCCCAGCAGCCTGGCAGGGTTTGTTGTCAATGGTCGCAACAGGGTCAGCAGGTCAATGCCTTCACTGTGATAGAGCCGGAAGGCTGCTGCCAGCATGGTTTCAAGGCCGACTGCGCCGTAAGAGGCTTCCTCAAATGGGCGGCGTTTGAGATCGGCATCCTTCGGGTCATGGGCAGAGACAATCACATCAATCTCGCCGCTCCTGATACCCTCTACAAGTGCCATGCGGTCATCTTCTGTGCGCAGGGGCGGCTTCATTTTCATAAAGGTCTTGTAGGGGCCAATGTCATTTTCATTGAGGGAGAGATGGTTGATAGAGACACCGCATGTCACAGGCAGGCTGGTTTGCTTGGCTTTTCTTATGACATCAAGGGATTGTCCGCAACTGATCTGGGCAGCATGATAGCGTCCCTGTGTCAGGCCAACCAGCTGTATATCACGTTCCAGCATGATGATTTCAGCTTCCCGGGGAATGCCTGGCAAGCCAAGACGGCTGGACACCAGTCCCTCATTCATGACTCCGTTGGCGGCCAGGTCACTGTCCTCAATATTATGGACAACCAGGGCATTAAAGTCGTGGGCATAGGCCAGGATATTGCGCATCACTTTGCTGTTGGTAACGCTGGGCTTGGAATTGGTAAAGGCAACAGCCCCGGCTTCCTGGAGCAGACCAAGTTCACTTATGTCCTGGCCTTCAAGTTGCCGTGTCATGGCCGCCATAGGATGAATATTGACAATTGCTGTGTCACGGGCGCGCCGTTCAATAAAGTCGACCAGGGCAACAGCATCAATCACGGGCTGGGTGTTGGGCATGACGATCATGGTTGTGACACCGCCTGCCGCTGCCGCGCGGCTGGCACTGGCAAAGGTCTCGCGGTGTTCAAGGCCAGGCTCACCAGTATAGACCTGCATGTCAACGATGCCAGGCGCGAGAATATGCCCCTGGCAATTTATGGTATTTGCGCCAACAGGCGCATTTTTGAGAAGATGAGGGCCAGAGTCAATGATGATGCCGTCTTCAACCAGTAGCCCGCCAGCTTCATCAGTGCCTGAGGCAGGGTCAACCAGACGGGCATTGATAAAAGACAAGACACCCTTCTGGCCTGTGAGTGATTTGGGCGTGGCAAAGGTCATGTGGCGGGCTGACTCCATAAATGTTGGGACAAGGCCTGGAGTACTGCCATACGGACGGCAACACCCATTTCAACCTGTTCCTCAATGACGCAACGTGGGTCATTGACAACCCGGCTGTCAATCTCAACGCCTCGGTTCATCGGGCCAGGGTGCATGATCATGACATCCTCGCTGGCCAAAGCAACCCTGCGGGGATCAAGGCCAAAAATATGGAAATATTCGCGTTCTGAGGGGACGAATGAACCCTGCATCCGTTCACGCTGGAGGCGCAACATCATAATGACATCAACCCCCTTGAGGCCTTCTGCCATGGTATTAAAGACTTCTGCCCCAAGGCTTTCGGGGAAGGGGGGCAGCAAGGTGGATGGGGCAATGATACGCACCCTTACATTCATGGCACTGAGCAGCTGGATATTGGAACGGGCGACCCGTGAATGCAGGATGTCCCCGCAAATGGCAACAGTCAGGCCTTCCAGCCGTCCCTTGTTGCGACGAATGGTCAAGGCATCAAGCAGAGCCTGGGTTGGGTGCTGATGCGACCCGTCCCCGGCATTAATCACCGAACAGTCCATCTTTTGTGCCAACAGTTCAACAGCCCCGGCTGCATGATGGCGCACCACCAGCAGGTCAGGTCTCATGGCATTGAGGGTGGTCGCCGTATCCAGCAAGGTCTCGCCCTTGGTGACAGAGGAGGTCTTGACCGACATATTCATAATGTCTGCACCAAGACGCTTTCCAGCCAGTTCAAAACTGCTTTGGGTGCGGGTCGAGGGTTCAAAAAACAGGTTGATCTGGGTAATGCCCTTGAGGATGTCCTGTTTTTTGGGACGCTGGGTCTTGGGAATGGTGGCCTTCTCAGCCAGGTTTAGCAAATGGGTAATATGGGCAGGCTTGAGATCCTCAATTGACAACAGGTGGTCAAAGGGAAAGTCATTCTGGTGTATGGGGGCAGGTTTTCGCATATGGGGAAAGATATAGAATTTTTACTGTGACGGGGCAAGCAGAAAGGAAAATATTTTGTAGGTTGCTTTGGCGTACAAGCGAGAGGGGGAGTCGCCTGAAAGCTGCCCAGAAACCCAGGCTGTAGGCCAGGGCTGTAGACAGAGTAAGAGCCAACACCTTGCGGCATTGGCTCTTGGGAGGAAATAATGGAATATTATAGGATGGAAAAAAATGGGAAACAAAAATCTGGGGGAGACTTTGTCGTCTTGTGTTTTTTCCATCCTATGAAACTGATATGGGGTGGCTTTTTTAGCTTTCAAGAAGGCAGGCCATTTTATTTTTTACAGCTGTCTTGTTCCCTCTTTTTAAAGGGTGTCCTAACGCCAGCCAGCCAGGTTTTCCTTTACAAGAAGTTTCAGCATGTCAACCGAGGTTTTGCTGTCATTCAGGCAGGGGATTATGGCAAACTCTTCACCGCCATTTTCCATAAAGATATCCCGTCCTTCCATATTGATCTCTTCCAGAGTCTCGACGCAGTCAGCAGCAAAGCCAGGGGTGATGACGGCGATTTTTTTAATGCCTTGCTGCCCCAGTTTTTCTAGGGTCTGGTCTGTATAGGGGGCAAGCCAGGGCGTGCGTCCCAGGCGCGACTGGAAAGTCAGGCGTAACTTGTCTGCATCCATACCCATTGCCTCACGCAACAGTTCCAGCGTCTCATTACAGTGCTGCTCATAAGGGTCGCCCTTCTCGCAATAGGCCTTGGGAATGCCGTGAAATGAGGCCAAGATGATTTCTGGCTCAAAAGGCAAGGCCTTGAGGCTGTCTTTCAGGGATGTTGCCAGGGCCTCAATATGGGCAGGGTGACTGTAATAGGGTGCGACCGTGCGGATGGCGGGCTGCCAGCGCATGGTTGCCAGATAGTCAAACGCCTTGTCATTGGCTGTGGCTGTGGTCGAGCCTGAATATTGCGGATAGAGCGGAAACAGTAAAATTTTGTCGCAGCCCATGTCGAGCAAGGCCTGGATTTTTTCAGGGATGGACGGGGTGCCATAACGCATTGCCCATTCAACCCTGATATGGTCCTGGTCTGCAAATTGGGCGGCAACCTGTTCCATTGTCGCGCGGGTGATGGTGCGCAGCGGAGATTCGCCCCTTTCCCTGTTCCAAATTTTCTCATAGGCCGCGCCGCTTTTTTTCGGCCGAAATGTCAGGATAATGCCGTTCAGGACCAGCCACCAGAGCGGCCTGGGAAACTCGACCACCCGCTTGTCCCAAAGAAATTCCTTCAGGTAACGGCGCATCGGCCAGTAACTGGTTCCATCAGGTGTGCCAAGATTGATGAGCAGGACACCGGTTTTTGTTCTTTTTGGCAGCACGTTGGGTTCATCCTTGTGGGTTGGGGTGTGATAAATATATGGTCACTGTTTGCCCATATTCGGGACAATAAGGTATTTTACCCTTACTGCCAGAAAAATCTGGTATAATCCAGCGATGGGAAAATTGTTATCTGCTTAAAAATAATATATGTTATGACGCAGGAAAACAAATCTGTAACAGGCGTTCTATGATCTGCCCTTTTTTTGGGGGGGATGTCCGCGTTACCCCAGAAAATGACTTTGTGAATAAGGGCTTTTAGAGATGCAGGACCAGACCAGTTCAGACCGGAACCTTTTTTTAAAAGATGATGACAATACACAATTGGAGAATTATATCCCTGTTTCCCGTTTTGCCCTGATGGCAGCCTTGGCCAAGCATGAACAGGCTCATGGACAAGGCCAAAAAGTAACCTCCTTTTTTCCCATGCTTGAAATCTGGAGACACCAGGAATATCGCTCCAGGATCTTGTCCCTGAAGGAGAGCTATCTCCAGTTCAGCCCAGACAGGGATACCGTGTCTTACCTGAAACACACCGAGCAGGAGCTGGATGACAAGCTGGACACTATGGTTGAGCTGACGACCACGATGCTGGAACAGGCCAACTATTGCAAGATTGCTAATGAGGACCTGAACAGGATCTTGAGCGAGGCCTCTGCTTACGGCCTTTCGCTCAGCGTTGATCTTGATGACTTTGAAGAGGTGATGATCTATTATCGCGGTGCCGACAGCAAGACCAGACAGTTCCGTTCTGCCAAAACGCTTTGGCTCAAGCTCTATAGCGAAGACAATAAATTTTACCGCAGGCTGTTTTTGCTGTTCAAGATGAAGCCCGAAGCCGAGCGTGTTCCCGAGTTGATGCGGCTCAATGGCTGGAGTGAGAAAAAGGCGCGGCGCATTCTGAAAAAAAGCCGTGCCAGGATGCCGAAAAATGATGACGGCGCATTTGTCTATATGAAGCTGTTCAAGAATATCCCTGAAGGGGATCTGGAAATGATGTTTCCCAATACCCAGGTGCGTTTCAAGATGTTTGACAAGATCAAGCTTGGTGTCACAGCTGGCGGCGGCACCTTGGCCTCCCTAGCAGGGGCGGCAGGCAAACTGGTGCTGGCCACCACAAACCCGGTTGCCTTTATGGGTGCGCTGGTTGGGGTTGCGGCTGTTATTTTTAGGAATGTCAAAAGTTTCTTCATGACCCGCGACAAATACCAGCTCCAGCTGGCAGAACGGCTTTATTTTCATGCCCTGGCGGATAACAGGGGAGCCCTGACCCTGTTAGCGGATCGCGGCGAAGAAGAAGACATCAAGGAAGATATGCTGCTATATTACTTCCTGTATTATTACCCTGTGTCCCAGGAAAATTTGGGTCAGCTAGACAAGCAGATAGAGGACTATCTTTTCTCAGAATTTGGGGTGCGTTGCGATTTTGATATCCCTGATGCCCTGAAACGGCTTGCCGAGGATGGACTGATCTTCCAGGAAGAAAGCGGCCTGCTTGCTGTTGTGCCGCCGTCCCAAGCCAGCCAGGTTATGGATGAGAAATGGGAACAGCAAATGGACGCAATGAAAGCTGTTGTGCTTGAGAATAATGAGACCGCCTAAATGTGAAGTAGCCAGGAGACGCTGTCATAGACTATCATGCTATGCAAAAAAAGTCTGACGCTCCAGACACTGTTTCCTGACAAGGATGCAGGCTGGTTCAGGCAGCAGCACGGCGATCACATTGACCACTGCCCGGCAGTGGCCTATCCCAAAAAGGCTAGGCAATAGAGCCAAACCGCTCAGAAAAGCACATTTTCAGATTTTTATCGGCTTCTGCCATCGGGGTGTCTCGTCCCAAACCTTCCAGGCTGGTGACACCATATTGGGTGATGCCGCAAGGCACAATGCCTGAAAAATGCTCCAGGTCAGGGGCAACATTCAGGCTGATGCCATGAAAGGTCACCCATTTGCGCACCCGCACACCGATGGCGGCAATCTTGTCCTCACGCGGTAGGCCGTTCTGTTCATGCCTGACCCAGATACCGACCCGTTTTTCTCGCACCTCGCCTGTGACCCCCAGACTGGACAGGGTGTCAACCAGCCAGTTTTCCAGTTCACGGACATAGAGCCGGATGTCTTTTTTGCGGCGGTTTAGGTCAAGCATCACATAGGCCACCCGTTGCCCCGGCCCGTGATAGGTGTATTGCCCGCCGCGCCCGCTTGGGTAGACGGGGAAGCGGTTGGCATCTTTCAGGTCTGCTGCGTTAGTGCTGGTTCCGGCGGTATAGAGCGGCGGGTGTTCCAGCAGCCAGACAGCCTCATTTGCACAG
Source organism: Alphaproteobacteria bacterium (assembly GCA_024279735.1). Classification (GTDB taxonomy): domain Bacteria; phylum Pseudomonadota; class Alphaproteobacteria; order Rhizobiales; family JAJRRF01; genus JAJRRF01. The sequence goes on along the minus strand of JAJRRF010000241.1, from coordinate 5,575 downwards.
CCAGCGATAATATCTGCAACCCTTTGTTCCATAAAGGCCAAAGCATCAGGATAAGGCACAGGCTGGTCTGCAATGATCCAGTCAATAGCGGCATTGGGCAGGAAAAGGGGGGGCAGGGCGGTTCTCCATCATTTTACAGTGGTCTCTGGACTGAACCATAAAGCAAAACCGCTGGTATAAAAACATTATTTTCTTGTCCAGTTTTGCGAACTCTGTTAGATAACTTTTCATAACCTGGGGTCTGGCCTTGCCTTTCCTTAGGTTTTAAGGCTTGCGGTCGTGGCGGAACTGGTAGACGCGCAGCGTTGAGGTCGCTGTGGGATCATATCCCGTGGAAGTTCGAGTCTTCTCGACCGCACCAGCCTTTTGTTAATGTGATATCTCACATTAAAATGGTTACCTGTAACTGTTAAAAAATTCTCTTCTACCAGATTTTGGGAATTTAACTGTTTGTGTTACAGGAACTTAAGGCTCTATGAAAAACGATATTTCTGATCCAGACATTTCTGAAGACAACCACACCTTCTTCACCGAGATCCGTGATGGGGACGGCTGTCTGCGCAAGGATTTTGTCAGTGCTGTCGAGGCTCTGGTGGAGGCACAGGAGTGGGACAAGGTCAAGGACGTGGTTGCCGACCTGCATGTCTCCGATTACGCGGACCTGTTGGAAATTCTCTCAAGTGAACAGCGTACTGCACTGGTCGGCGCACTGGATACAGACTTTAACCCCGAGGTGCTGAGCGAGCTGGAATCTGGCGCGCTGGACCATGTGATCGAGGTTTTGCCCCGCGCTCAGATTGCCGAGGCTGTGCGGACACTGGAATCTGATGATGCTGTCCAGGTTCTTGAAGACCTGGATGCTGAAGAGCGTCGCGAAATTCTGGGGCATATCCCGCTGAGCGAACGCGATGCCCTGAAACGCAGCCTTGACTATCCCGAAGATTCAGCCGGGCGGCTGATGCAGACGGAATATGTCGCCTTTCATGCCAATATGACGGTAGGGCAGGTGATTGACAGGTTGCGGCGTGACAAGGGACTGCCCAATGAATTTTCGGCAATCTATATTGTTGAGCCAGACTATCATTTGCGCGGCAAGATATTGCTGGGCAGACTGCTTTGCGCCGCCCCTGAAACACCGATAGAGGACTTGCTGGAAGAGACACTCCACACCATTAATGTGACCCAGGACCAGGAGACTGTTGCCCATATATTCCAGCGTTATAACCTGATGTCTGCCCCGGTGCTTGACCATAATGGCAGGCTGGTTGGGTCCATTGCGGTTGATGATATTGTCGATGTGATCCAGGAAGAGGCCGAGGAAGACATTCATGCCCTGGGCGGTGTCAGTGACGAGTCGCTGTCTGACAGTGTGTTTGAGACGGCCAATGGCCGTTTTGTCTGGCTGTGCGTCAACCTGGTGACGGCGATCATGGCCTCATCGGTGATCCAGCTGTTTGACGCGACCATAGAACAAATGGTTGCGCTGGCTGTCCTGATGCCGATTGTTGCCTCTATGGGCGGCAATGCTGCCACCCAGACCATGACTGTGGCTGTTAGGGCGATTGCGACAAAATCCCTCAGCTCGGTCAATGCACGGCGTATCATTATGCGTGAATTTTTGGTTGGCAGTCTGAATGGAGCAGTCTTCGCCGTCATTTTGGGTGTTGTCACCTGGCTGTGGTTTGCTGACGGCTTGCTTGGCCTGGTGATTGGGGCTGCTATGGTGTTCAACCTGATCATGGCCGGGCTGGCAGGCATCCTGATCCCGCTGGTGCTTGACCATTACGATATTGACCCAGCTGTGTCCTCCAGCGTGTTTGTCACAACCGTGACAGATGTTGTCGGCTTTTTTGTCTTTCTGGGGCTGGCTTCCATGGTGTTGGTGTAATATCGGTTTACAAAAGGGGGCTTGTTTTCGGGGGGTGATAGAAGCCCTTATATTTACCGCTGTTTCATCGGCACATAGTCGCGTTTGTCTGGGCCAGTATAGAGCTGGCGTGGGCGGCCTATGGACTGTTCCTTGTCGGTAATCATCTCTTTCCATTGAGAGACCCAGCCCACGGTACGTGACAGGGCAAACAGCACGGTAAACATGCTGGAGGGGAAGCCAAGGGCCCGGAGGGTAATGCCGGAATAAAAGTCAACATTGGGGTATAGGTTGCGCTCTATAAAATACTCATCATTCAGGGCGACATGTTCCAGCTCGCGGGCAATGTCAAACAAGGGGTCGTCCATATTGAGATGGTCAAGCACGATATTGCAGGTGTCCTGCATAATCTTGGCGCGGGGGTCGTAGGTCTTGTAGACCCTGTGGCCAAAGCCCATCAGCCGGAACGGGTCACTCTTGTCCTTGGCACGGGCAATAAATTTTGGGATATTTTCAACCGAGCCTATTTCCTTCAGCATGTTCAGCGCAGCCTCGTTGGCACCGCCATGGGCAGGCCCCCAAAGGCTGACAACACCGGCTGCCACGCAGGCATAGGGGTTGGCCTGTGAGGAACTGGCCAGCCGCACCGTGGAAGTTGAGGCGTTTTGTTCATGGTCAGCCTGGAGAATGAAGATCATGTCCAGAGCCTTGGACAGGATAGGGTCATGGTGATAGGGCTCTGCCGGGACTGCAAAGCACATTTGCAGGAAATTTGAGGTGTAGTCGAGGCTGTTGATCGGGTGCATGAAGGGCTGGCCCTTGGAATATTTATAGGCCAGGGCCGCAATGGTCGGCATCTTGGCAATCATGCGCATGGTTGCCTTTTCGCGTTCCTCGGCATTATGGTAATCAATCTCGCCTGAGGAATAGAAAGAGGACAGGGCTCCAAACACTCCGACCACAATAGACATTGGGTGCGCATCGCGGCGGAAACCGGTGTAGAACTTGATCAGCTGCTCATTGAGCATGGTATGGTGGGTGATCTCGTCGTGAAAGTCCTGGCACTGAGCCTCATTCGGGAGTTCGCCGTTCAAAAGCAGGTAGCAGGTTTCAAGATAGGTACTCTGGCTGGCCAGTTGCTCTATCGGGTAGCCGTAATAGCGCAAGATACTTTCAGTGCCGTCAATATAGGTAATGTCTGACTTGCAGCTGCTGGTATTCTTGAAGCCAGGGTCATAGGTGAACAGGCCGAACTCTTTTTGTAGCGTAGAGATGTCAACCGCCTTGGGACCTAGCGTGCCCTCAAGGACAGGCAATTCAATTTCCTTGCCGTCATATATCATTCTGACAGTTTTTTGTGTCATGGGTTGCTCCTGTAGCACCAAAAATACAAGCTCATTTATGGTGTTATATCATGTTATAGCAGATCACAAAGGGGATATTACTTTCTGAGTGAAGGCAATCCCCAACTGGTACAGTTTGGCGGCTTGGCAAAAGAATCACGCCCTTTGTGAATTAGTATTATACTCACACGACGTGAAAACCCAGCTTTTTTCAGGTGAAGAAATTTTGTGATCTGGATAGGCGCGTTCTTCGCTGCAATGCCTTAGCATTGGGAGAAGATCGGAACGACTCCAGAGTGCAAAAGAGCCAGCTGAAAATCTGGGTTTTGATGTTGGGGGAGTATAGTCAGTTTAGGAAAGCTGGTCTTGGATACGTGCCAGGGATTCCTCTTTTCCAAGGGCATACAGGACATCATAAATGCCTGGAGAAGTCGGGGTACCTGTGAGAGCGGCCCTGAGGGGCTGGGCAATCTTGCCAAGTTTCAGCTCCTTGTCATCGGTAAATTTCTTGACCTCTGTTTCCAGGGTGTCCATAGACCAGTCTTCAATGTGGGAAAGCCGTTCAAGCAGTTCCCCAAGATAGCCCCGGCTTTCATCCGTCAAATGCTTACCAGCCTTTTCTGCCATAGCCAACGGGCGGGCGACAAACAGGAAGCGGGCATTGTCCATCAGTTCAACCAGGGTTTTTGCCCGTTCCTTCAGGCCAGGCAATGCCAGTGAAAGTTTTTGCCAGTTTTCCTCGCTCATCAGTCCTGGCATGTCTTCCAGCACCCTGTTGCCGTCCTCGTCTATAAAGTCTGGCAGGGCGCGCCGGAGATGTTGGGACAAGGTTGCGTCATCACAGGTCTTGATATAGTGGCCGTTCAGGTTTTTCAGTTTCTTGAAGTCAAAGCGGGCAGGGGATTTGCCAATGGACTTGAGGGAAAACCACTTGACCATCTGGTCAGTATCAAAAATTTCATCATTGCCGTGTGACCAGCCAAGACGCACCAGATAGTTACGCAGGGCTTCAGGCAGGTAGCCCATGGAACGGTAAGCCTCAACTCCCAATGCGCCGTGACGTTTGGAGAGTTTTGCGCCGTCTGCCCCGTGGATCAGCGGGATATGGGCAAAGGTCGGGATTTTCCAGCCCAAAGCATTGTAAATCTGGGTTTGGCGCGCTGCATTGGTGAGGTGGTCATCACCGCGAATAATATGGCTGATACCCATGTCATGGTCATCCACGACCACACTGAGCATATAGGTTGGTGAACCGTCACTGCGCAACAGGATCAGGTCATCCAGTTCCTTATTGGCAAAGGTCACCTTGCCCTGAACCTTGTCACCAATAATGGTTTGGCCATCCTTAGGCGTTTTGAAGCGGATGACAAAATCAGCGTCTGTGGGATGGTCTGCCGCGCTTTTGTCACGCCAGCGGCCATCATAGCGCGGTGGCTGCTTGTTCGCCCTGGCAGTATCGCGCATTTCCTGCAATTCTTCAGCGGTGCAAAAACATTTATAGGCATGGCCGCTTTCAAGAAGTTGCCCTGCAATTTCCTGGTGACGTTTTGCGCCCTGGTGCTGGAATACCGGATCACCGTCCCATTTCAGACCAAGCCAGTCAAGGCCGTCCAAAATGGCATCAATCGCCCCGTCTGTGGAGCGTTCGCGGTCAGTATCCTCAATGCGCAGCAGATATTCCCCCTGCTGGTTTTGGGCATAGAGCCAGTTAAACAGGGCTGTACGCGCCCCGCCAATATGGAGGAATCCTGTGGGAGAGGGGGCAAACCGAGTCTTGATTGTTTTTGTCATGAGATAATGGGCATTCTGTAATGATGTGGCATCTTGGGTGAATATGACTTTTAGGTTGTCTAACATACCCAGTCAGATATGATAAGTATCAGGGCAGGAAAAAATGGCGGGATAACAGGTTATGTATGACAGGGTTGATTTTGCAGGACTGGTCTGCAAGGGGACGTGCCTTTTTCAGGTCTGACAGCGAGCAGCCGCTTCTGTTTGTTCCTGTCTGTTATGGGGCAGGTATTGCCAGTTATTTTTCTTTTGCATCAGAGCCTTCCCTTTGGTTAACGGGGCTGGGGTTTGCGCTTGCCTGCGGCCTGCTTTTTTACACCAGAAATACCTACCCCTTGTTTTGGTTTTGCTCTGGCCTGCTTTTATATATTGCAGGGATCGGGGCAATTGGTCTCCGCACAATGATTGTAAGTGCACCTGTTTTGCAGCGCAACCCATAGTACACGACTAATTTGCATAAGACATTGAAAAAGCGTTAAGATTTTCTGATTTGTTTCACGACATAATGAGGAAACCTTATGAAACACTTGATCAATGCCCTGCAAGGAAGCCTAAAAGAATATATTCCACTTCG
>JAJRRF010000240.1 GCA_024279735.1 Alphaproteobacteria bacterium | reverse complement strand
TCGCGCCAGCGGCATAGCAGAGTAGCTATGTACGGAAGGGATAACCGCTGAAAGCATCTAAGCGGGAAGCCCCCCTCAAAACAAGTTCTCCCTTGAGAATCGTGGAAGACCACCACGTTGATAGGTCAGGTGTGGAAGCACTGTAAGGTGTGAAGCTTACTGATACTAATAATTCGATAGACTTGGTTTTGCTCTCATTTATCAATGCTCATCGCAATGAGCGAGAAGCATAAAAGGTGATGGTCTAGTGATTGCATGAAGAGTGTGCAATTGGTGGATGGTCATCACTGGGATAGATTTATCCCTTTTATGCTTATTGTTCAAGATGAGATATTGGAACATTGGGGTTATTAAAGAAGAAAAGTAAATCTATAAATAAAGACATTCAATCTGTGATGTTGATGGCGCAAGGAATACGGTCTAACGGCCAAGAATTCTAATGCCTGCTATCAGCAAAACAAAACGGACACTGTCCGTGGTTTTTGATTGTCTGGTGATTATAGCAGAATGGCTACACCCGATCCCATCCCGAACTCGACCGTGAAACATTCTAGCGCTGATGGTACTGCATCTTAAGGTGTGGGAGAGTAAGTCGTCGCCAGACTTTCAAAAACCATGGACTGTCCAAGACAGTCTCATGAATTTAATCTATCAAGACAAAATCTTCCCGATACAACACAGAAATACAGGCCGACAGGATTAAAATCCCGTCGGCCTTTTTGTGTCCAGATTTTTTACATCCAGCGCATGAAAGTGAGGGCCGGTGGAGTATGTCATATTTTATTACAGGTACTGATACAGATGTAGGTAAAACTATTGCCTGTTGTTGGCTGATGTTGCAAATTAAGGATGCTCATTATTGGAAGCCTGTACAGGCAGGGCAGGAAGAACGCGACCTGGAGACAGTATCTTTGATTACTGAACTGGATCGTTGCCGTTTTTTACCATCTGCCTATAATTTGTCCGAACCACTTTCTCCCCATGAGTCTGCCAGGAGAGAAGACATTGAGATAGATATGAAGCATCTGAAGCGTCCAGCCATATCAGAACCCCTGATTGTTGAAGGGGCTGGAGGGGTGCTGGTACCCCTTAACCGAAAAATCCTTATGATTGATCTCATTAAAAGGTTGGGGCTTCCAGTGATACTTGTTGCAAGGACGAGCCTCGGCACGATTAATCATACGCTGATGTCTCTTGAGGTTCTTCGCAACAGGGATATTGAGATTGCCGGTATTATTTTAAACGGCAACCCGTCAGTACATAACCGGAAGGCAATAGAATACTATGGCAATAGTGATATTCTGGTTGAAATTCCGTTACTGAACCACCTTGATATTGAATCCTTAAAGGCTATAAGGCCATTAAAAAAGTTAACTTACTGAGGCGATAGTCACGCCAAGGTCTTCTTTTCCACCAAAATTCCTGATAAAAACCTCGTTCAGCCATCATTCAGTGATATTTTTGTAAATTGCACACTCTTAACAGATTTGGTGGCTATACTTAATTCTTGTCCTGTGTGACGTTCACAACAGATATTTCTTTATTTATTTTTCCTGGGGAACTGCAACAATGTTTAAAAATATATCTTATATTTTTACAGCAGTCTTTATATCTTCTTTTTTCGTGGTTTCCCAATCTGGTGCGAGGGACTATGGGGATGACTATTCAACAGAGCCTGGGGACGAAACGGTACTTGATTATGACAGGAAGAAACCTGGGACAGGAAATGTCGGCTGGCAGGAGTTTGGCTGTAAATGGGTCAGCTATGATGAAGACCGTGTTGTGTTCAGTGTCAGGCGCAGTGCAGGCCTTTTTAAGGAAATTCGGGTCAAAGTCGGGAATGACAAGGCCTATTTTATAAATGCCAGGGTTGTGTCTTATGGTGGTTTCAGGAAGAAATTCCATATTGAATCAGGGCAGTCTTTCCCAGGGCAGGCGGTCAGTGTCCAGTTTTCTGATATTCCACGCCGTATCAGGAAGGTTACGTTAAGATATGATGCCAGGATGAGGCCAGGCGACCGGACCAGAATTTGTTTGTCAGGGAAGAAAGTCAGGCAGATACCTCCCGTTTTGACGCACAGGCCACCAATGACTGACATGTCCTGGAAGGATTTGGGATGTATCAAGGTCCCAAAAAAGATTACTGATGACTATCTTCGTGTTGGTTTCCTGAAAGGATATTTCAGGGCATTGCGTTTTAGGGTATTCCGCTCACCTGCTATGGTGGAAGACCTTTCTGTAACCTTTGAGGGTGGCAGGAAGGAACGGTTGCGAGTCCAGGGCTATGTCTCGGCCGGGCGAACCTCAAAAACTTACTTTTTCGAGAGAGGTGGCAGGTTATCAGTGATTGACATAACGTCCCGTGGCAGAAGCCTGTTTCGTAGTTCAAAAATTTGTTTCCAGGGTTTGGCAGAGAGTGAGGGGGCATCCCGAGAGCCAGACAGCAGGGAAGCCTATCGTAATATTCCACGTTTAGAGGAGGAGCTGCTTGATGACGAACAATATCTTGGAAAAAATATAGTTCCCAGACGCGGTCGTGATGGGGATGTGGCTTCAGGGCGTGGCAGTCAGCGGCCAAAAGGCCTGGATGATTATATCAATAATATTGAGCGTAACAAAAAACAAAGCCAAGAAAACCTGGCACGTAAACGTGAAAAGCTCAAACGTCAGGAATTGGAAAAGGCTAGGTTGCAAAGACAAGCGCAGCTCCGCCAGAACCAGCTTGAACTGGCAGAGGAAAAACGCGCGAAAGCCCGTAAAAAACTGGAAAGACAGGCAGCGAGACAACGTGCTGAACAGCAAAGACAGCAACAGGAAAATGTTGCTGAGAATAAAGAACAACCAGCCGAATCCTCTGGCAAGAAAGCAAAGGAAAAGCAGGCTAGGGAGGATGAAGAGGCCTTCAGGAAGGCACAGGAAAAGGCTGATAAGGCACAGGCAGAGCTGGAAAATCGGGACAGGTTGCGTCGTGAGGCCAGGGAAAAAGCTGCCCAGGCTCGTATTGATGCTGAAAAACAGGCCAGAAAACAGGCTCGTGAGCAGGAAGAAGCGACAAAAAAACAGGTTGAAGAGCAGGCCAGGCAAGTTGAAATTCAGAGCCAACAGCAGCGTCTAGAGGCCATGAAGCAGGCAGAAAAGAAAGCTGAAGAGGACAAGATCCATTCTAAAAAGGCTGAGTTTCCGACATCAAAAATCAGCCCTGACCGGAAGGGATGGATCAGCTATGGTTGTCAGAATTTTGGCAGTAAAATAGAGGAACGCTATATTCCTGTTGGCCGTTTGCAGGGAACATTTACCAAAATTCGTGTCAGGGTTTCAGGAAACTCCCTGACCCTAAAAAAAATGTATGTCGTCTATGGCAATGGCAAGTCAGAACCTTTGATCCGTTATTCATCACGGGTCATGATAGGGAAAAAAACCTCTGACTATACCCTGTCTCATAGGAGGAGGTTTATCAGTGAGGTCAAGCTGAAAGCACAATCCAGGGACAGGAATAACGAGAATAAATCCCTGGTTTGCCTTGAGGCTTATCGGTAGCGGCATAACGAAGTTTTTCAGTGCTGTAAAAAAGGAGTCCCATTGCAACCGATAACAGGTTATTATTAGGCTCTCAGCCCTTTGTTTTTCGGAGATCAGTACATGTTTACAGAAAGACTTTATATCTGGTTAGTCGCCTTTTTTTTAGTCATTTGTTCTGTGCAAGGAGCACTGGCACAGGGATATTCTTCCCAGTATATAACGCCTGTCTATCGTGGCGACCCTTCAGGGTTTGGTGGGGGGAACTGGTCAAATATAGGCTGCAAAAGGGCTGATTTTATCGAAGACCGTTATGTTATGAGGGTTGACCGTGACAAGGGTTCATTTGATAAATTGCGCCTAAAAATTTCGAGTGATGATTTCCATATAGTCGGGTTGCAGGTTGTTTTTTATAACGGGGACCGTACCAGGCTAGTTGTGAGGTCAGAGGATTCCTATCCTGGACGGGGCATGATTATTAACCTGCCAAGTCGTGGCAGGTATTTGAAAAAAATAATTATGCAATATGAGGCTCGCGTGAGCAGCTACCGTCCAATAGTTGTCTGTATTGATGCTCATGAGGTTGCGAGTCGGGGCTATGGTGGAAGCTCTACAGGTCATCATGGAAATGATGATTATGACGACCAGGATGATAACGATAACAGCCCCGTTGCCCCGCGCTCAAGATGGGATATGCTGGGCTGTATCTCTGTTCGCCATAAGACTGGGCATAAATATTATCAGGTTGGCCGTGGTAAGGGGCGTTTTACGGCGATCCGTCTTAATATCAAGAACCAGGCAGCAAAGATAAAATCTCTGAAGGTCACTTTTGGCAATGGCCAAAAAAAGGATCTGGGGCTTTACGGAACCTTTCGACGTGGGGGCTATTCCCCTGTTTACCGTTTCGGCAAGAGAGGGCGTTTTATCAAGGTGGTCGATATTGTGCTTAAAAGCAGGATATTTCTGGTGAAAACAAAAGTATGCCTTGAAGGCAAGCGGGTTGTCGGTTCATCGGGTGGGCATGACCGTGGTGCTGGTCATGATGATTATGGTACAGTGCGCTGGAAGCCCCTTGGTTGTGTTTCCTTTAACAGAACCAGTTCACGTTCAAAATTTTTGACATTGGGACGCAGGAAAGGGCGGATGAAGGAGATACGTCTTAAAGTGACTGGACAGCCTTTCCTTCTGAAAAACCTTGGTGTTGTTTATGGCAATGGGCGGGATGATATTCTGGCAAGGTCAAGAACCAGGATACGCTCAGGAGCCATTTCTAGACGTTACAGTCTTTCTGGCAGAAGATACATCAGTGAAATTGAGATTGTGGGCGCAAGGGCACGGTTCACAGGGCAGTCAATGGTTTGTGTGCAGGGACGTTGATGTCCGCTTGATATTTTTAGGATAGGGAAAAGCCTTTCACAATGATTATTGTGAAAGGCTTTTTTATTCCATTGTTCTGCCTGTTTTTGTGCGAATAATGGACAGATAATATTTTGTATTTTAGGGAAAGTGTTTTTATGCAGAAAGTTTATTTTTATCGTCTGGCGGTTTCACTGTGCATGTTCCTGGCATTTGGGGTGGGCAGTGTGCAGGCTCAAAAAGGGAGACTGCCATTCCAGGACTGGGTTCGGCAGGATCTGTGGCTTGACGCGCAAAAATCTGGGGTGAGCGAAAAAACATTTAGGGCAGCTTTTCATAAGCTGAAACCCGATTTTAAATTGCCTGACCTGGTTCTGCCAGATGGGAAAAAGGGGCCGCGCAAACAAAGGCAGTCTGAATTTGCCAGTCCAGCGCGTTACTTCAAGCCAGGCCGCATGAACCACCTGGTTAGGTCAGGCAGGGTGCAAATGGCAAAGTGGCGAAAAACCCTTGACAGGATCGAACGCCGCTATGGTGTGCCGCGCGGAATATTGCTGGCTGTCTGGGCGCGGGAATCGGCGTTTGGCAAGGCCAGGATGCGGCATGAAACCTTGAGGGCGTTGGCGACACTGGCCTATACTGGCAGGCGGGCAAAATATTTCCGCAGTGAATTGGTGGCTGCTTTGGTCATGTTAGAAAAAGGGTATGCCACCATCGGTCAGATGCGCAGCAGCTGGGCCGGTGCGTTGGGACAGCCCCAGTTTATGCCGACGGTGTTCCTTAAATATGCAGTAGATTTTGATGGTGATGGCCGCCGGGATATTTGGAACAGTGTGCCTGACAGCCTGGCCTCAATAGCTAATTTTTTTTCAGACCATGGCTGGGACAAAAGCCAGGACTGGGGCTATGAGGTTGATGTGCCAAAGACAGTTTCGTGCGCGGAAGAGGGACCAGACAAACGCCAGCCCATCTCTAACTGGACCAAAAGAGGGATAAAGCGGGTGAAGGCAAAGAGGTTCTCCAGCGCAGCTCTGCGTGTAGGGGGATCGCTGTTGATGCCAGCTGGAAGACTGGGGCCGGCCTTTTTGGCTACCAAAAATTTTTATGTCATCAAGTCCTTTAATGAATCAGACCTTTATGCCTTATTTGTTGGGCATGTTGCTGACCGCTTGACACATAACATACCTTTTGTAAAGAACTGGGATACCATTGGAAAGTTCCCTAAATATAATGTCAAAAAGATGCAGGTTGAACTGGTCAGGCAGGGGCATGATGTTGGTGGGGCAGACGGGCTTGTGGGGTTCAAAACCCGCCGTTCAATAGGGCTGTGGCAGGAAAGACAGGGCAGAAATGCAACCTGTTTTCCTAATAAAGCCCTTATCCAAAGGTTTCGCTAGTGCATAGTGCAAGCAAAGTTGCTGTAGTAAGAAGTCAGGCTCAAAAGATAAAGCAGAAATCTTGAAATTACCAAATGATTTGGTCAAGAGCCTTGTTTTTGATGAAGACCCCACCAAATTCTGTAAGAAATTTATTTTATACTCACACGACGTGAAAACCCAGTTTTTTTCAGGTGAGAAATTTTGTGATCTGGATAGGCGCGTTCTTCGCTGCAATGCCTTCGCATTGGGAGAAGGGCGGAACGACTCCAGAGTGCAAAAGAGCCAGATGAAAATTTGGGTTTTGATGTTGAAGGAGTATATTATGTTTTATTGGTAGCGGGAGAGGGACTTGAACCCCCGACACCCGGATTATGATTCCGGTGCTCTAACCAGCTGAGCTACCCCGCCATGACCAATAAACATGAACTGACCAGCCATAAAACATGACCAGGACACTAGATGTCCTGTATGGGGGACACTCCAAAATTTGTCAAGTTCTTAGGTGTTAAAATATTTGGCTATTCCCTGGATTTTTGCAGTGTTACATTTTGTTGATTGCTTGATATGCCAAGGCAGGCTTGCAAAGAACGGGACTGGAGAGAGGCCATAAAATATCAATGACTATTTTTAGGTTTGCTCTATAAGGAAAGAATGATTCCAACACCCTGCGTTGAGGCACTAACAGTGGAAGACAAACCGGTGACAGACGAAAAACAATCCCAAAAGTCTGTATTACAGCGGGCATGGTGTTATGTGAAGGACTTTATTATCCTGACAGCGCAGCCAAACCTTACCAGGTTCTGGCTAAACCGTGAGCCGACAATGCTGGTGATGGCTGTGTTGGTCGGTATTGGTGCAGGCTATGCAGCAGTACTGTTCCGTGAGGCGATTGGGTTTGTGCAGTGGCTCTGGTCGGGAACTCGTTCTGAAGGTCTGGTTGAGGCAGTGCAAAACATGCCGGGCTGGATTGTTTTTTTTGCGCCTGTCACAGGGGGCGTGCTGGTAGGGCTGTACCTGCATTTTATTATGCCAGGACGGCGATGTCACGGGGCAGCTGATGTCATTGAGGCGAAGGCCTTGCTTAACAGTAAAATTCCCCTAAAAACTGGGCTAGGCAGCGCGCTGGTGACGGTTCTGTCGCTGGGCTTCGGCGGTAGTGCAGGACGGGAGGGGCCTGTGGTTCATCTCGGCGCAACCATTACTGGATTTTTGCAGGACAAGTTATCATTGCCCCCTGCCAGCAGGCGTATCCTGTTGGCCTGCGGTGTCGCCTCTGCGGTTTCAGCCTCCTTTAATGTGCCGATTGCTGGAATACTGTTCGCCCACGAGGTGATCTTGCAACATTTTGCGATGCGCGCCTTTGTGCCTATTGCAATTTCCAGTGTGATTGGGGCGGTGATTATCCGCTACCACTTTGGGGATATACCCATTTTCAGCGTACCCGAATACCAGATGGTCACGATGCTGGAATATCCGGCCTTTGCAGTGTTGGGATTGGTCTGCGCCCTGGTGGCCATCCTGTTCCAGTTCATGATTATTTCCTCAGATACCATGGCGCGCCAGGTCAGGATGCCGCTGTGGCTCCGCCCCATTATTGGCGGGATACTGGTCGGACTGATTGCCCTGAAAGTACCAGAAATATTGGGGGTTGGCTATGACAGTACAAACGGGGCACTGAACCAAAAATTTGTGCTTTCTACCCTGTTACTTCTGTTGGGGGTCAAGATATTGGCAACCTCGATAACGCTGGCCAGCCGTTTTGGCGGCGGGGTGTTTTCGCCCTCGCTCTATCTTGGGGCGATGGCAGGAGGTGCATTCGGGATCGTTGCAGGCAGCCTTTACCCAACCCTGGCATCAGGGCATGGTTTGTATGCAATAGCAGGGATGGGGGCTGTGGCGGCAGCCATATTGGGGGCTCCAATTTCGACAACAATGATTGCCTTTGAGCTGACCCAGGATTATCATACCGCAATCAATATTATCCTGGCAGTCTCAATTGCCACCATTTTGCACCAGGCGGTGCATGGCAAAAGCCTGTTTCATTGGCAACTGGCCAACCGGGGTATTTTCCTGAATGAGGGAGCGCACCAGTCGGTGATGCTCCAGATGAGGGTGAAGGACTTTTTGACTCCCCTCAAAGAGGGAGAGGAGGTCGATCCGTTCGACCCGGATGATGAGACCCTTTATTACCTAACCCCGTCAGACAGCATTGAGACTGCCCTGCGGATATTTGACCTGTCAGGGTTTTCAAGGCTGGCTGTCTTTGATCCCAAACAGGACGACAAGATTTTGGGCTGGGCTGATCAGGTCACCGCACTGCATGAGTTAAACCAGGCTCTGATCCGAGCCAGCAGTGAGGAACATGCCTAGAGCAAAATGCATTTAATCTCGATCATTTTTTGCTCGAGAGCCCTTATTGGTCGCATACTTTAGCCAAACAAGCCATAACGACTTGTCTTCATTATGCTCTAGGAAAACCAGATTAGTCCAAAATTTCGAGGTTGTCAGGCTGTTGCAGGTGGATCATTGGACCATTGCGAAAGGTCATCCAGCCACGGATGCGGACAGTTTTGCCAGCCAGCTCGTCCAGCCTGATTCCTCTTTTTTCCAACAGGGGCAGGTTCTTTCGCTGGAGGCTGATGGTAAAGTCGGTGCGCCAGTCCTTTTCAAAGTTCAGATAGATGGTGCGCCGTGTCTGGCCAACAGCATTAATTTTTCCCTCAATGGTATGAAAGTTTTGGGTTTTCCAGTTGAGATTTTTGGCCGGGGTGGCGTTGAGTACCAGGTCTGTATTGAAGAACCATAGCCCTGATTTTTTTGACCTGGCCTGTTGCTCTGCAAAAAAAGGGTGTTGCGGCAGGGGACTGCATGGCTCAGGGCATAAAATACAGCCATCCCCTTGCGGATCATGATCTCTTGCAGGCTTGTATTTTGTCCCACGACATTTGCTGGAAGAAAGATGATGACGACATGGAAGCCATATCTGTTGGTGGGGCGGTCTATGGAATAGAAAACGGTTTTGCCAAGAAGAAAGCTGTCCAGAAACTGTTTGGCCTGCCAATGATGGCCTGCTTCCCTTTTTGTTTTTCGGGCAGTGCTGTAAGCTCCCGAACTTGGGGGGATATAAATTCCTGACAGGCGCAGGATATGACCTTTGCCCGTTTTTACGGTCTGGAAATCAATTACTTCTGTGACCTTGGCTGTGATATTGCCAGTTTTTACCAGGGCACATTGGGGTCTGGTATCCTGGGCATAAGAGAGGAGAGAGGAGGGAGAGATAGGCAGGCATAGGGCAGTTAGGATGTAGGCAAGCATCCTGTTGCGCACTAATTTTATTTTTTGAACCATAGACCTTATGTCCAATAAAAAAACCACCAGCTGTGATGCTGATGGTTTTTAGAATAGTGTGTTTTGTCTATAAAAGACATTATTTTTTCTTTTTGGCTTTTTCCTGAGCTTTTTTGATGGCAGCCTGACGCTTTTTCATAAATTCATAGCGTTTTTTCCTGAGCGTAAGCACCTTCTTGTTCAGTGCTTGGGCATATATTTTTTCATCAAGCTCGTCACCGCCGTAACTTTGGGAAAAATCACCAAGAGGGAAGCTCATGCCATGTTCCTTGCCCAGTCTCTTGCTGTAGCCAGCGACAATAATTTTTTTGCCCTTTTTCATGGAGGACAACAGTTTGTCTGTGACCTTGATGGCAGCGATACAGCCAAATGCGTTACACTGGTCGAATTTCATGACGATCTTTTTGCCCTTGTTGCCAAGTTGGATAAAGGCATTTTTCTGGATGTCCCAGACAACATCAAGAGGCTGGATGCTCTTGACCTCTTTTTTGGTCTTGTTATTGGTCAGTGTGACCCCGATAGGCCAGGTATGTGGCAAGGTCACTTTAAGCACTGTTGGCTTGCCCTTGAAATGTTCCATCAGGATAGGGGAATATGGCTTGAGCGAAATGCGGTCAACCTCATCAATGCGGATTGTGCAGGCCTTCTTCTTCTTGGTGCCACGACAAATCTTGACCCAAGGTTTTTGAATTTTTGCGGCGGCCTTCTTTTTCTTCTGGGCCTGCGCAGGTGTTCCTGAAAGAACAAGAGCTGAAGCAAGAATAGCAAGAATGGTGTAAGTTCCAATCTTTCTGCCTGTTGTCTGCCGTACATGAAACATTTAACCCTAACCTCTCAGTTTATCTAAAATTTATTTTTTATTAGGTTCCAAGGTATGGAGAATACCAGGGTTATCCTTGTCACCAAATGAATGTCTTTGTAGTCTGAGACCATTCAAATAAGGCAATGGCATGGCAAAACTCAGGCACCCTGATTGAAGTGGTAAAACTGGTTCTTGAAAAGCACACTTTTTGCAATTTTCCCATGGTATAAATTATTTTGGCAATAATACAGGGTATAAAATAAGGCAATGTTCGCTTTAATTTACCTGATTACCACTTCCTTTCCGCTGTATAGCCACAAAAATATATTATTCTTTAAAAACAAGGAGATATAGATATGGCTCAAAATTCGGTTCAATTGCAAAAAGGGTTAAGCATCACTGCTTTTCTGGAACAGTAT
>JAJRRF010000239.1 GCA_024279735.1 Alphaproteobacteria bacterium | reverse complement strand
TCTCGCAGAATTTGAATATCGATTCAATAGACGCTATAAACTTGGTGATATGATCGAAAGACTGGCCTATATTTCCATCTGTACACCCCCTAGAACTGAAAAATTCATAAGGATGGCGGAGAGGATGGCGTAATCAGGTTGTCTTATGCTTTTTTTTGAAGATGAGCCTACAAAATTGGTTACATTAAGGTTTGGCAATATGCTGGAAACTATCTTTCTGGCCATCCTTGCAGGAGGATTCATAGGCTATCCAGTTGCCCTGTGTCTTTTTTTGCCCCAACATTTATTGCTCAGCGGTTATCGCCTTTGGGGCTACCGTTATTATTTCCTGATTGGTGTCACATCAGGATTGGCGGCTACGCTATTAATCTTTCTGGGAGGCTCTGGGCCACACACATTGGCGGAATTTTTTAAGGCGTTTCCTTTACTTACTGTCCCAAGCATCATGGCAGCCTTGTCATTCAGGTTGCTCGCGGGTCATTCTTTTTGGTTTGATACTGACAAAAGCTAAATGATTATGCTGGCCAGGATCGGGACTTAACCTGGTATTTTGATGATGTTTCGTTGCTGTGGTCAAGAGGATGGTTTGTTTGCTGTGGTGGGTAAGCACAAAAAACGGTTTTTATTCATTGTAAAGGGCTTGCAGCCCTTGAAACAGTAGCCTAGAAACAAAGATGTTTTCGTTACCTTGGTTAGGCGTTTCTCGTTTTGCTGTCATTTTCCCTTGGGCATATATTTTTAATGGTCTAGCAGTTTCAGAAGAAGACTGCCTTAAGGGATGTAACCTGTTTTGAGTCCTTAAATCATGCATCATTTTGACTATAAAGACGGCGTATTGCACGCTGAAAAGATCAACCTGAAAGAGTTGGCTGAAAAGATCGGCACGCCTTTTTATTGCTATTCTGCCCGCACCTTTGCCCGTCATTACCGCGTATTTGCGGATGCCTTCAAGGACCAGAATGCCCTGGTTTGCTATGCCATGAAGGCCAACTCAAACCTGGCAATTCTGCGTATTTTGGCGGAGCAGGGCGCGGGAATGGATGTGGTTTCTATGGGTGAATTGCTCCGCGCCAGGGAAGTCGGGGTGCCAGGGGAGCGTATCCTGTTTTCCGGTGTTGGCAAGACCCGTGACGAGATGGCACTTGCCTTGGATATGGGCATATTATGCTTTAATGTTGAATCTGAGCCGGAACTACATGTCCTCAATGAGGTGGCGAAATCCAAAGGCATGGTTGCCCCTGTCTCGATCCGCGTCAACCCTGATGTTGATGCCCGTACCCATGAGAAAATATCAACAGGCAAGAAGGCCAACAAGTTTGGCGTGGCCTGGGAAGAGGCGCGCCGTATCTATACGATGATTGCCGAAGAGTTGCCTGCCCTGAAAATTACTGGCATTGATATGCATATTGGCAGCCAGATTACAGAGCTTGACCCGTTTGATGATGCCTTTTCCCTGCTGAAAGAGCTGGTGCGTGACCTGAAACGTGATGGCCACCAGATTGACCATATTGACCTGGGCGGCGGCCTCGGTATTCCCTATGCCACTGAAGATAACCCGCCCCACCCTGATGACTATGCAGCCATGATCAAGCAGCGTCTGGGCGCACTGGACATGAAGCTGATTTTTGAGCCTGGACGGCTGATCGCTGGCAATGCGGGCATTTTGGTCAGTGAAGTGCTGTATGTGAAGAACAATGATGAGAAGATTTTTACCATTGCCGATGTCGGAATGAATGATTTGATCCGTCCGACGCTTTATGAGGCCTATCACGAAATCTTGCCTGTGGATGAGGCTTTGGGCAAGCGCGAATTGCGCAAGATGGATGTGGTCGGCCCGGTTTGCGAGACAGGCGACTATATGGCCAAGGGGCGTTTTTTGCCGCCCTTCAAACCTGGCGACCTGCTGGCGATTATGACTGCCGGAGCTTACGGCGCGAGCCAGGCCAACAGCTACAACACCCGCCCGCTAATCCCCGAAGTGCTGGTCGACGGTGACCAATACGCCATCATCCGCAAACGCCCAACCTATGAAGAGATTTTGACCCTGGACGTTGCGCCTAAGTGGGAGAGTTAGGCTGTTTGTGATTTTGGTCAACCCCAGTTTCGTTTGATAGCGTGCTAAACTCATTGATATATATTATTTTTGTCATCCTGAACTTGGTTCAGGATCCAAACACGCTGGAGTCTGATTTTTTGCCAATTAGGGCTGCCACGAAGAGCCCTGGTTGTTCAGAACTGATTTCTACGTGTTTTTGCGTAAAATAACAGGCAGCATAAATAGGTTATAAATCGAGCTATGGATACCGCATTTCTGCGGTATGACAGTAAAATGAGAGTGTGGGGCAGATAAGAATACCTTATGCCCCCTTTGAGGGAATGGGTATCCACCCATTTTAGTAACTCCCCAGCTTCTTTTTTCACGTAAATACGCGGTTTCAAGCGGAATACAGTCTAAAAATCCTGTTTTTTAATGGAAAAATGATCATATTTTAGTGGTTTTAAAAATAACGATTTATTTTTATCGTTATTTATC
>JAJRRF010000238.1 GCA_024279735.1 Alphaproteobacteria bacterium | reverse complement strand
GAAAATCCAACGAACACCTGCTCAAAACCTTTTCTTCCATGTTAGGTTTTGAGTTGAACTCCATTAAATCACAACCTGAATTCAAGAAGCTGTGTAACTACGGGACTATAGCAGCATGAAACTGTCCAAACTATTGCTTAACTATACCACGCGAAAGACTATACCTAGCACCAAGAACCAGCCGCCACTATTTCTCCTTTTTACCATGGGGCAATGCCTGCAAGACCGCAAAAGGACTTTGCCTTATTTTTTGCTGCTCGCTTTGTTTTTTATGTTCCGCCCGCCACACGTCAGTTTCCCCTTCATCCCGGGAAAACTGATCCAGCTCCAAGGACAAAAACTCATAGACCAGCCGCCCCAGCTCAATTACCTCACCATTGAAAAAATCCTCATCTGTGCCACTCAGGACATCCCCCCCGTCCTGGAGATAAAACTGTCCGCCCTCCTCCTCATCCCTGCGCAAGAACAGCTCAGTCTTAAAGTGAGAACCAATTTTCTGCACGACTGGCTTCAGACTATAAATACTTTTTTGCTTTAGCTCGGCAAAGAATTCACAGCTCAGGGCATACCGCCTTCGCTCATAAGGCGAAAAGTCATACTGACAAGACAGCGACACCAGTTCATCAAGCTCCAACAGATTGCAAACTTCACGCAACTCCGCCTCTGTCGCCTTTTTTTCACCGACAAGACCACCTGACTGGATATGCTTGCACTCAACCATCCAGCCCCTCAGAACCTGGCCGTCCTGCCCTGGCTCGCCTGGCAGATCACTTGTTTTTTTCTTCATAACGACAGCCCCTGCCTTTCCCTAAAAGTAATATCTGTATCAATAATCACGATTTCCCAAGCCACCTCTTTTACCAGAGTGATGCAATTCATGTTTTTACCATAATTGTAGAGACAGGGTATACCCTGCCTTGCTTGCCACAAGATAAAACGGTTGTTTTGCATCCATTTTAAGACAAGGCATGCCTTGTCTCTACGTTTTAGTCCTGCTTAAAACCTCTAATATCTATGAATTGAATTGCCTCGCCTCTTTTCCAGGACTGCCACTACCTCAAAAGCAAAAACCTAGCTAAAGACAGGCTTTCCGCCACTAAACACAGCAAAAGAAACCTTTTCCAGTTCACTGGCGGTCCGCCTCATATAGTCTGCCATTTTGGCGGCATCCCCCGCCCCATCCTCAACTTTTTCGGGATAAATATTTCGCCAGACCGCCTCTTTCAAAACATCATCCTTCTGGCCAAGACCTTCCCTAAACACTTTCATCCGACCATAAAACCTGTTGGCCAACTTTTTGATTTTGTGGGAGACCCCCATATCCCCTGTTCCCATTTCCCTGACAACACCATCCATGTCATCAAAAAAATGGTCAACCAGCTCCTGGCTCAGGGTTTCCCCGTCCTCACCTTCCGATTTCAGCCTTTCAAGCACCAGGATCATATGAATGCTTAGCACATTAAAGCGACCATCAAAATTATCTTCGACATTATAGTCCGTATAAAACCGGGGCTGCCGCGACTGTGCCACAATATCCCGATAAAGATCAGGGGTAACAGATTTAAATTTTCGCGATCTCATAAATTTACGCAACATATTCTATTGTCCCAGTGCTTGATTTGTCTGCCATCAGTTATGAAGTCCTGAATATCACACTCTATCGTCTGATTCAGCGTTTTCCTGACAATTTATAGCCTTAACTTGCTGAATATGGTAATAAAAAGTTAATAAATGATTCGCAGGCTCGCCTTCTGAAACTACAAGAAAGCAGAGCCGCCGCCGGGGAAGCCAGTCAAAACTATGTACAAAACAGCCTATTTAAAAACGACCCGCACAGGGACAATCCTGCTCATTTTAGGGATACTGGCAACAGGCCTTACTGCCTGCTCCAGCATTGGACGTGTCCAGCGGCATGGCCACCTCCTCACCAGTGAGGATCTTGACCAGGTCAGACAAGGCATGACCCAAAGTGCCGTCATAGAGGCTCTGGGCACGCCAGATACCCGCTCCACAATGGCTGGCTCCGTCTTTTACTATATTTCCCACAAGACACGGACTGTATCCCTGTTCAAGCCTGACACAATTGACCGCACCGTTGTCGGTGTCTATTTCAGCAAAAGCCAGACAGTCACCAAGATTGCCAAATACGGCATGAAGGATGGCAAGCTGTTTGACTATATTAGCCGGACAACCCCTTCACATGGCGGCGACTACACCTTCTTGCAACAGATGTTTGGCAACCTTGGCAAGGGGCCGAAACTACAGTTCTAAAAAATCATGCACCCATGTCCAACCATACTCCTGGCGACCTGGCGGACAGCAGACCCCTTTGCTCCCTGCCAGATGTGCATTATTTTTACCGTGCTACATTCATTTTCTCAACAAAAAGACTAGACCGACAGTTTTGAGTCTGATAGAGACAACTTAAAGTTTTTCAAAGGAGAGGTGGCCGAGTGGTTGAAGGCACCGGTCTTGAAAACCGGCAAACGTGCAAGCGTTTCGTGGGTTCGAATCCCACCCCCTCCGCCACAAATACCAAACCAACCTCTGCCCTGCTGTCCAAGGACACGCATTCGAGGCATTTCCAAATAATTTCCTGATTACCACTTCCTTTCCGCTGTATAGCCACAAAAATATATTATTCTTTAAAAACAAGGAGATATAGATATGGCTCAAAATTCGGTTCAATTGCAAAAAGGGTTAAGCATCACTGCTTTTCT
>JAJRRF010000237.1 GCA_024279735.1 Alphaproteobacteria bacterium | reverse complement strand
CGAAACAATTCCCCGAAAATGGCAAGATTTTTGCAGCCAGGTTACAGATAATTTTAGAATTATATCCCATAAAGGTGTTAAAATTCTTGAACAGGATGAGTGCGCCCTAAAAATATAGGTTTTCATGTCTTAGGAGTATACTTGGAAATCCGTGAATATCAGCACATAAATTTTGTGATCTGTATCCGTGCCTTCTTCCCTGCAATGCCTTAGGGTTGCGAGAACGACGGAACAACTCCAGGAGTTTATCTGAACCTTAGTCTTGGATTAGGAAAGTCTTGCCTAAAGATCACTGATCTCTTCCAAGTCTCTTATCATAGTAGACTTGATCCACAATCCATAACTCCAAAAGGTAAAATGTAGGAAAATGAATACCCCAGCAAGATAATAAAATCCTGGGGTTATGAATCCTGAAACAAGTTCAGGATGACAAATTTTAGCCATCTCGTTAAACAGACTAGCGTTATCTGAGATAATTATCTCAGAAACCCCAAATCACGACATGCTATTTTTTCAAAAGGTTCTGGATATTTTCAAACTGGTCAAGAGTTTTATAACTAACCTTGATTTCGCCAGCCTCTCCCTTGCCAGCCTTGATCTTCACTTTTAGTCCAAGCCTGTCAGAAAGCTCTTTTTCCAGGCTCACAATATTGACATCAACAATATTTGGTTTTGCAGTCAAGATACTGATGGGCGTATTATCTTTCTGTTGCTTCGCCAGCCTTTCAGTTTCACGGACATTGAGGCCTTTTTCCATAATCAATAGGGCAATCTCTTCAGCATTATCAACCCCGATCAGTGCCCTTGCATGACCTGCACTAATTTCTCCCTCCCTCAACAAATCCTGTATTGAGACAGGGAGTTTGAGAAGACGCAAAATATTGGCCAGATAACTCCGGCTCTTGCCTATAATCTGGGACAGCTCTTCCTGTAAATATCCAAAACTATTAATCAGTTCCTGATAACCATTAGCCTCCTCAATAGCATTGAGGTCAGACCTTTGGACATTTTCGATAATCGCAATTTCCAGCATTTCCTTATCATCAAGGTCACGGATAATCACCGGAATAGTGTGAAGCTGCGCAATCTGACAGGCACGCCATCGTCTTTCCCCAACAACAATCTCATAGCCATCGCCATTGAGGGTTGGTCTCACAACAAGTGGCTGTACCAGACCGCGCTCCCGGATAGAGTTTGCCAACTCATCAAGTTCACTCTGCGGAAAATCCCGGCGCGGATTAAGTGGGCTTGCCTTGATAACTTCCACAGGTAAATCCCTGTGGCCTTCACCGCTTGGATCAATCACCTGGGAAAGAGCCATTGGTGAATTAATAATCGAAGCTGGCCTGTCCTGGCCTGTCATACCTGACAATGCACTATCTGAATGTGGCCGTTCTCCGATCAGGGAAGCCAGGCCGCGTCCTAAACGAGATTTTTGGGCATCAGGTGTAGACATTTCTTTTCCTCTAGGTCTTATTCTTATTAATTCTCAATTTGTGATCACGACTGAAAGCTAAACTCATAATAACTATAGATTAATCTTTTGTTAACCTTTACGCCTCACCCAATACAGGCTCAATTATGCAACCATGTCACGTTCCCGCTGGATCAATTCAGTAGCCAGTTCAATATAGGCCTTGCTCCCTGAACAGGTATGGTCATAAAGCAAAACCGGTTTGCCATGAGAAGGTGCTTCAGAAACCTTCACATTTCTGGGAATGAGTGTTGAATATACTTTTGAGCCTAAAACATTCCGCACTTCCTCAACCACTTCACGGGCAATCCTGTTGCGCTTGTCAAACATTGTAAGAATGACACCATGAATAGAAAGCCCAGGGTTCAGGCTTGCCTTGACCTCTTCAATGGTTGAGATAATTTGTGACAATCCTTCAAGGGCAAAAAATTCACATTGCAACGGTATCAATACTGACTGGGCTGCTGACAACGCATTGACCGTCAACAAATTAAGAGATGGTGGACAATCAATGATGATATAGGTAAATTGTTGTTCCGGTTTCAACATTCCATAGCGTGAAAAAAGATTGAGCAATTCATCACGCAGCCGGAAAGACCTGTTTTCATATTGCGAGAGATCATTTTCCAGACCCAGCAAGTCCAGGGTGGAAGAAATCAGGGACAAGTTAGGAACACTCGTAGGAACGATTGCATTCTCTATCTTTTCATTCCCGATCAGGACATCATAAGCTGAAATTTTTCGTTTGTCCGCCTGAACACCGAGACCCGTGCTGGCATTTCCCTGCGGATCGAGGTCAATAACCAAAACCTTTTCATCAATCGCAGCAAGTGCCGTACCTAGATTAATGGCAGTTGTCGTCTTGCCAACACCACCTTTCTGGTTTGAGACAGCCAATATTCTTGGAGTATTATGACCTGTAGTTGATAAGACCACTTTATTCCTCTATTTCTTTTCGCCCTAGGGCTGAAATTTCCAGGATAACGCTATCCTGGCTGGTTAGACTCGGAATGATATTAAACTCAAACTGCCATTTTTTTTCTGCATCCCTTATTTCTGAAAGATAACTGCTACCTTTCATAAAAAATGCTTTTGTTTCCTTACCCCATGCTGGCACAACAAACTCAAAAAGCTGGTCTAACGGTGCAAGGGCACGAGCAGTAATTAATCTTGTGTTAACACTATTACTGATTTGTAATAAAGATTCAATACGTTTATTAATAACCTTGGCAGGAGCACCTGTTTTCCTGATGACCTCACGCATAAAAGCGCATTTTTTGGCTGAACCCTCAACCATTGAAATGACAGGAAAATCATCCTGTCTATCATCCACTTCCCCAGCTGCCATTATCGCTATCACCAGACCTGGGAAACCTGCACCACTCCCTAAATCATAACAATGTCCCTGATTGTCAGCAGACAAGTATATTTTCTTAGTCAAAGAAAAAAGTTGCGCACTGTCAGCAATATGTCTTTGCCAAACCTCGCGCATTGTAGAAGAAGAGACCAGGTTCATTTTCTTTTGCCACAGAGCCAACAATTCACTATAATTTTCCAGCCTCTCTAATGTTTCACGTGAAACATTGAATTTATTTTGAAAATCAGAAGCGGTTCTGATCTGTATATCAGACATATTTTTTTCCACCTGACTGTTTTCTATTTTTTTGTTTTTTGATATGTGCGAGAACAAGCATCAGTGCTGAAGGTGTCATCCCATCAATTTTACTCGCCTGATAAATATTGCCAGGTCTATGTCTTTCCAGTTTCTGAACCATCTCATTTGACAAGCCAGATATTCCTTCATATTTAAAGCCAGCTGGAATAAATGTCTGTTCATCCCTTTTCAAGGCACTGACATCCTCATCCTGCCGTGTCAGATAGACAGCATATAACGCATCAATGGAGACCTGTTCCAACAGCTTCCTGGAATAACTTTCCAGTTCTGGCCAAATTTTCTGTAATACGTCAAGATTGACAGTTGGTAATGACAGCATCTCATAGGCCGTTCTTCTACGGCCATCTTTCTTGATAACTATACCAACTTTTTCAGCTTCATTAGGCGACATGCTATGGGTCTTGAGAACCCTTTCAATCTCTCCCAGAGTTTTTGACTTGTCCTGAAAAAGTTTATATCTTTTGGTATTAACGCAGCCTATATCATAACCAAGTCCCGTCAATCTCTGGTCTGCATTATCTGCCCGCAACCTTAGTCTATATTCTGCCCTTGATGTGAACATACGGTAAGGTTCGCTTACACCCCGGTTTATCAGGTCATCAATCATAACGCCAATATAGGCATCAGCCCTGGAAAGGACAAATGGTTCTTTCTGGCCTGCTGACCTAAGGGCTGCATTGATCCCTGCAATAAGACCTTGCGCGCCAGCCTCTTCATATCCTGTTGTCCCATTAATTTGACCCGCAAGGAAAAGACCGGGTTGTCGTTTTACTTCCAGACTGTGAGACAACTCTCTTGGGTCGACATAGTCATATTCAATGGCATAGCCATATTGCTCAATAACTATACTTTCAAAGCCCTTGATTGTTTTCAAAAACTTAAGTTGTATATCTTTGGGCAGTGATGTGGAGATGCCATTAGGATAAATGGTGGAAACATCCAGACCTTCAGGCTCCAGAAATATCTGGTGGGATGTCCTGTCCTTGAAGCGGATAATCTTGTCCTCAATAGAGGGACAATAGCGCGGTCCTGCGCCTTCAATCTGGCCAGTATATATTGGGGCCTTGTCCAGGTTAGCCTCAATAACCTTATGCGTCTCTGGATTGGTATGGGTAATATAGCAATCAACCTGCGCTGTGGTAATTTTCTTGTTCAAAAAAGAAAAAGGAACAGGGACTTCATCCCCTGGCTGTTTTTCCAGGCCATACCAGTTGATTGAATTACCATCCAGTCTTGCTGGAGTTCCAGTTTTTAGCCTGCCCATATCCAGGCCGAGATTATATAATCTTTCCGCCAGGCCAATTGAGGGTTGTTCTCCTATCCGACCCGCAGGTATTGTTTCATTGCCCAGATGAATGACACCTCGCAAAAAAGTACCTGTGGTAATCACCACATTATTGGTCTGCAAAATTATATCTGTTGAAAGCTTTACACCCTCTATCTTATCCAGGTCAATAATAAGGTCATCAACAGAGGCTTCTACAACTGTCAAATTGTCGGTTTCACTGATAGCCTTTTGCATGGCCTGTTTATATAGTTTTCTGTCTGACTGGGCGCGCGGTCCCTGGACAGCCGGACCTTTTCTCTTATTCAGGATACGAAACTGGATACCTGCACTGTCTGCGACATGTCCCATCAGTCCATCAAGCGCATCAATTTCCCTGACAAGGTGACCTTTGCCCAAACCACCAATAGCTGGGTTACATGACATTTCCCCAATTGTGTTAAAGTGGTGCGTGACCAGGGCAGTTTTTGCACCCATACGTGCAGCGGCAGCGGCAGCCTCGCAGCCTGCATGACCACCGCCAATCACAACAACATCATACTGTTCATTCATATCGGATACTCATTGACTTTACACTCCTGAAGCTATCCAGGACTACGGTTTATTGACAAATTCTGTTAAGATTATGCCTTATGTTTCACGTGAAACATAGTCCTTTTTATTAACCTTTGAAAACAGGAAGTCCCAACCCACTAAGGCTGGACACTTTTGGGACACTTTTAGGACATTAACACTTGGCAAGTGTCCCAGAATTTTGGCTGTTAAGGATTACTGTCCAGAGCCACAGAGATCTTACCCTATCTAACCAACAACTTTGTTATATTAACTGATGTTTGTCTTATTATTTATCTCATGATTTCAAGTATTATTGAAATCACCAACTTTGGGGTCATGACCCCAAAGTTGGTGGAATGGGACGGATCGAACTGATGTTGATCTTTTGGGATCGTTGCGTAGTAGGATCACCCATTCCTTTTCCATGAGGCCTGAACGGATACGAAACCATTTGACTTGCATGACAAGCACAGGACATGAAAAAGATGATACAGAGCATAACACAAAATATAGGCGTTGACATTTCTAAAGACAAACTTGATGTTTATCTTGCACCAGACGCTATACACCGCGAGTTCTCCAACAACAAAAAAGGTCACAAGGCATTGATAAAATGGCTCAAACCTTTTAAACTTGAGCGCATCACGTATGAAGCTACAGGTATTTATCACCGTAGCTTTGAACAAGCTTTGGGAAATGTTGGATTGCCCCTTGCCAAAGTTAACCCTTGTCAAGCTAGGCGGTTTGCACAAGCAACAGGGACACATGCTCAAACCTGAAAAGAAAAAGCCCAAAAGCCAGACCCAATATGACCTTGCAGAGCTTTTGACAGCCAGAAATGGGTTGGTAAAAGATCGTACAGCCATATTGAACCGCCAGAAAAACTTGACCGTAATATTGCTAAAACAGCAAGCTAATCGACGTTTGAAGCAGGTAGAAGGTCAGCTGAAAAAGATAGATAAGGAATGCCTTGACCTGATCGCACGAGAGCCAGAGCTTCAAGAAAAGCTGGATATCCTTATATCTATACCGGGTATTGGGGAACAAACGGCAATTATGCTGCTTGTCGAAATGCCTGAATTGGGGCAGCTTGAACCAAAACAGGCTGGAAGTCTTGCAGGGTTAGCACCTGTCACCCGCGAGTCGGGAAAATGGCAAGGCAAGAGTTTTATTCAAGGTGGACGAAAACGGGTAAGGACAGGGTTGTATATGCCAACACTTGTCACAATCAGATTTAATCCTCCCTTAAAACAAAAATACGAGGCATTGAGGGACAAAGGAAAACTTGCCAAAGTGGCTATAACAGCAATAATGCGAAAAATCGTTATTCTTGCAAACGCGCTTTTGAGAGATAACAGAAAATGGTCTGAAAACAGGCTTTGACCATAACGGATACTACGCGTTCCAAAGGCACGCAGCCTTTTCGCGCTACAACGCGGCGGGCGTTGCCCTTTGACTTTGCTTTCGCTTCGTATTTCCATCTGAGAAGCAAGTTTTACACGATCGTTTGAAATTTGCGTAACACCAGATATTAATTGGTGTATTCTTTAATCGTGGCTGAAATAGTGATATCCATTACATAGAGCTAACATCCTATAATAACAATGTTTCACGTGAAACATTGTTATTATAGTCGCGCTATTTACCTATACAGAACTCACTAAAAAGATGATCCAGTAAATCTTCAACATCAATATCACCAGTAATACGTCCTATTGAATTTGCTGCCAACCTTAGATCTTCAGCTCTCAATTCGGTCTGTTCTATATCATTTTCAAGAAAAACTTTCAGATGAGCCAAACAATTTTTTAGATCAGACCTATATCTTTGGCGCGAGATTACCGGACTATTGATGGATCCAATTTTTGTTTTTGCTGCTGAAGTAATATGTTTTATAAGTTGGTTGATTCCTATATTCGTCTTCAACGATAAATGAAGTCCATCATCCAACTTATTCAACCCTGCTTCTTCCATCAGATCAATCTTGTTATAGACCAGGACAATATTTGGATGACCTGCAAAATCATCAGGTATCTTAGGACTTGGCTTATGCGCATCTATCAACCATAAAATCATGTTTGCGTCATTGGCGTGTTTGATCGTTCTTCTGATACCTTCGCGTTCAACTTCCGAAGTTGTCGATCTTAAACCGGCAGTGTCCATAACCAATATTGGAAAGCCTTCAAGATCCAGGGAAACCTGGATGATATCCCGCGTTGTCCCAGCCTCATCCGAAACGATTGCTGCTTCTCTTCTTGCCAACGCATTCAGCAAACTTGATTTTCCAACATTTGGAACTCCTGCCAGGACAACCTGATAGCCATCACGTAAAATCTCGCCGCGATGCCCATCATCAGTATGGCCTAAAATCTGTTGGTAAAGATGTTTGACCTTCGGTTTTACATTTTTAAGAATATCCGTGGCAATATCTTCCTCATCAGAAAAATCAATAGCAGCCGTCAAAAGGGTCATGCTCTCAACCAATTGATATCTCCAGTCAGTATAGAGTTTTGCAAGATAACCGGATGACTGCATGACAGCCTGTTTTCTTTGGATTTCCGTATCAGAATTAATCAGGTCGGCCAGACCTTCAACCTGGGTCAAATCAAGTTTACCATTCTCAAATGCCCGTCTGGCAAATTCACCAGGTTCTGCCATTCTAAAATTGTTCAGAGTTGACAAACACTCGAGTAATTTTGCAATGACAGCATTACTGCCGTGAACCTGAAATTCTGCACAGTCTTCGCCTGTAAAACTGTTGGGTCCCGGAAACCATAACACCAGTCCCTGGTCTATGACTTCTCCTGTGTTTGGATCCAATATTTTTTGCAGGCTGGCATATCTGGGTTGAGGAACTTTTCCACAGAATTGACCAAGACAATCAAGCGTCAGTTGTCCTGAAATCCTGATAATCGACACACCAGCTTTACCGGCAGCAGATGAAAGCGCGAAAATAGTGGATTGGGATACAGACATGACACCTTGAATTCAGTTTGATTATGATGGGAGATAGTCCCTGTCATACCCTATTTTAAGAACAAGTCTAATAGTTAATTTTAGAGGTGGTCTGAGCTCCAAAGGTTAACAGAATTAAGAGAGATTTCACGTATTTGTAAGTCGGAGACACTTTTGCGACACTTCAAAGGTTAACAAACCGCCAAGTGTCCTGTTAATATCCTACACCCGCATAAATCTACAACAGACAGCAAAAAGCCTGGATGTTTCACGTGAAACATCCAGGCTTTTAAGTCACAGAGCAACGTTTTCTCTCTATTTATGTACCTGATTACCACTTCCTTTCCGCTGTATAGCCACAAAAATATATTATTCTTTAAAAACAAGGAGATATAGATATGGCTCAAAATTCGGTTCAATTGCAAAAAGGGTTAAGCCTCACTGCTTTTCTGGAACAGTATGGGACGGAGGAGCAGTGTCATGATGCCTTGGTCAAGATGAAGTGGCCAGAGGGGTTTGTTTGCCCCAAATGTGG
>JAJRRF010000236.1 GCA_024279735.1 Alphaproteobacteria bacterium | reverse complement strand
TAAATAACGATAAAAATAAATCGTTATTTTTAAAACCACTAAAATATGATCATTTTTCCATTAAAAAACAGGATTTTTAGACTGTATTCCGCTTGAAACCGCGTATTTACGTGAAAAAAGAAGCTGGGGAGTTACAAAAAATCCTAAAACCTCATAAGACTAACTGCGCAGTTCACCGCCTGTCTTGTTCTCAACAGCCGAAATCACCTTGCCCATAACAGCCTCAATATCTTTGTCCGTCAGGGTCTTTTGCCGTGGTTGCAAGGTCACCTCAATCGCCAATGACTTTTTGTCTGCCCCAATGCTGTCCCCCTCAAAAATATCAAACAGGGTTACCTTTGAGATCAGTTTTTTGTCAGCCCCCGAAGCGGCACGAATGACCTCCCCTGCTGCAATGTCCCGATCCAGGATAAAGGCAAAATCCTTGGTAATGGATTGCAGATCCGTCACGTCCAGTGCCGCCCTGGCGCGGGAGGCCTTCTTTTTCGGTTCAGGCAAACTGGACAGGAAGACCTCACTGGCCACAACTGCGCCAGACAGGCCGAAATATTTGGTAATTTTCGGATGAAGTTCACCAAAATAGCCCAGGACAATTTTTGGCCCAAGCTTGATCGCGCCAGCACGGCCAGGATGAAACCAGGCAGGGACATCACGGGTCACCTGCACATTGTCAACATTCACGCCAAGGGCAGACAAAACACCAAAGGCATCAGCCTTGGCATCGAACAGGTCGACATTCTGGAGTGTCCCGTCCCAAAAACGTCCCGCCCCTGTCAATTTGGCAGTTCCCAGCCTCAGGGCAACCGTGGCAGAGTCTTGCCCGTCTGGCTGGTCAGAATGGTAGATATTGCCAATCTCAAACAGCGCGCTGTCAGTATGGCCGCGATCCCTGTTGCGCTTGGCAGCAGCAAGAATACCTGGCAACAGGCTGGGGCGCATATTGGACATCTCAACTGAAATCGGGTTGGATAACGCCAGCTCCGCTGCGCCGCCGCCAAACAATTTGGCCTGCTCCAACGGAATAAACGACCAGGTAATCGCCTCAACCAGCCCCCGGCTGACCTGGACATGGCGCGCTTTGCGCAACTGTTTTTGGCTATGGGTCAGGACAGGACGTGCTACGCCATTCAAGCGCGGTAAGGCGACTGGGGCAATGGAGTCGATGCCAATAATACGGACAATCTCTTCAACCAAATCAGCCGTGCCGTGAATATCTGGCCGCCAGCTTGGCACTTCAACGCCGTAAACACCATTTTCCTTGGCAATGCAGCCAAAGCCAAGGGCTTCAAGAATACGGACAACTTCCGCCTCCCCGACATCCTTGCCTGTCAGGCGCATCACCTCATTGGCCACAGGAAAGTCTATCACCAGATTGCGCACAGGCTCACTGCCTGCGATTGTCATTTCCGTGGCAGTCCCGCCGCATATCTCAAGGATCATGGCTGTTGCCTGGTCAAGACCGCTACGGACAGAAAGCGGGTCAACGCCACGTTCAAAACGGTAGCGGGCATCAGAGGACAATTGCAGCTTGCGCCCGGTCATCGCAATATGGATCGGGTCAAACCAGGCTGATTCAATAAACACATTTTTGGTTGCTTCTGTGCAGCCTGTCTCCACGCCCCCCATAATCCCGCCCATGCCAAGTACGCCGCTGTCATCAGCAATCACACAAATACTCTCATCCAGGTCATAGTCCTTGTCATCCAGCGCAGTGAGTGTCTCACCCTTTTGCGCAAGACGGGCATGGATAACGCCTTTCAGCTTGTCAGCATCATAGACATGTAGCGGACGACCACGGTCATAGGCAATATAGTTTGTGATATCTACCAGCGCGTTAATCGGGCGCAGGCCAACGGCTGTCAGCCTTTTTTGCAGCCAGTCAGGGCTTTGCGCATTTGTCACACTGCTTATGACCCGCCCAGCAAACACAGGACAGATATAGGCCTCATCCTTGGAAAATTTCAGGTCAATCGATTGGGGACAGACTCCCTTGCCGACCGCAGCAACAACAGGATCAGCTTTTAGGGTTCCCAGTCCGGCCGCAGCCAGGTCGCGGGCAATGCCGCGCACGCCCAAAGCATCTGGACGGTTCGGAGTAATGGCAATCTCAATCACAGGATCATTCAGGTCAGCGACCTCAGAGAAGGGAGTGCCGGGCGCAGCATCCGTCTCCAGATCAATCACCCCCTTATGGTCTTCAGAAAGCAACAGTTCACGCTCGGAACACATCATGCCAAAACTTTCGACGCCGCGTATTTTCGTGGGTTTAAGCGTGAAATCTTCTTCGCTTGCGTCCTTTTTCGGCATCGTTGTACCAATAGGGGCAAATGCCCCTTTCATGCCTTTACGGGCATTGGGCGCGCCGCACACCACCTGCAAAGGCTTGTCACCGCCTGCATCGACACTAAGTACCTGCAATTTGTCAGCATCCGGGTGCTTTTCCGCACTCAGCACATGGCCAATCACAAAGGGGGCATAAAACTCGGCAGGGTCTTCTATCCCCTCCACTTCAAGTCCAGTCACTGTCAGCGTATCAGAGATTGTTTCAAGATCGGCATCCGTATCAAGATGATCCTTAAGCCAGCTTAATGTGAATTTCATTGTTTTGAAAACCTTGTCAGTGGAAAAGCAGAATATCTCAATGCAGCATCTGTAGCGCGCTTTAGGCCTGAGAAAAAATCCTGGATAATATTGTATAGATGGCTGTTGTTACTGCGGCAAAAACCAGGTTCAGCGACAGCACCAAAGACCAGGGCGCACCCGCCACAAAATAAAGTTTGGCCAACAGGGACGGAATGACGGTCAGGGCAATGACTGAAACGATAAACCCTGCCTTGCCTGAAACCATTTGATAAATCAGCGGGATCAGGATGGCAACAGCGATGGCCACCCCATAACGGCCAGGGACGTACATCATGGCCAGTTTACCTGGCGCAATGGCAATCGAGGCTGCAAACGCATTGGCGAGCGTGCCCGCAATGGCTGCCAAAAGTATAAAAAGAATTGTCCGTATCATCATAATTCCAATCTCGCTATGGCTTATATACCCCTGAGGATATTCCGTTTGTGTTACAAACCCCAGAATAACCACACACCCTGCATCACACCCAAATCAATAAAGTGTTACACCCCGGAACCGCCTGCAATGGTTGGCATATTAAGCGAAGAAAAACCATAATGGCGCAGCCAACGCAAGTCAGCAGCAAAGAAGGCACGCAGGTCAGGCATACCATATTTCAGCATGGCCAGGCGGTCGATACCAACCCCAAAGGCAAAACCCTGATACTCATCAGGGTCAAGGTTGACACTTTTGAGAACATTGGGATGTACCATACCGCAACCCAATACTTCAAGCCACTGGTTCCCTTCACCAATCCGTATCTCATCACCGACCTTGGCATAGCCAATATCAACTTCCATAGAAGGTTCTGTAAACGGAAAATGCGAGGCGCGGAAGCGCATCTTGATGTCATCAAGCTCAAAGAAGGCCTTGAAAAACTCTTCCAACACCCATTTCAGGTGACCAAAATGGGTCTCCCTGTCAATCACGAGCCCCTCAACCTGGTGAAACATCGGGGTGTGGGTCTGGTCACTGTCACAGCGGTAAACACGGCCAGGGGCAATGATACGGAGCGGCGGCTTTTCATTTTCCATCGTCCTGATCTGCACAGGGCTGGTATGTGTCCGAAGCACAGGACGCGACCCGTCCTCCTTCTTGCCAAAATAAAAGGTATCAAATTCCTGGCGCGCAGGGTGTTCCGGCGGAATATTCAGCGCAGTAAAATTATGGAAATCATCCTCAATGTCTGGTCCTTCAGCAATAGAGAACCCCATATCGGCAAATATCTCTGTGACCTCTTCCCAAACCTGGGAAATTGGATGAATACGCCCCTCAAGCATTGGGCTTGGCCGCACCGGCAAAGTAATGTCAGTCGTTTCACTGGCCAATTTTTCTGCCAGGGCTTCATCTTCAAGAGTGCTTTTGCGGGCATCAAGCGCGGTTGCAACGCGCTGCTTCAGGCCATTGACAGCCTGGCCAAAGGGTTTGCGCTCTTCAGGCTGCATTTTGCCCAGCCCCTTCATCAGGACAGAAACCTGCCCTTTCTTGCCAAGCGCATTGACGCGGACAGCCTCTATATCCTTAAGGGTTGCAGCCCCAGTAACAGCTGCCAAAAGTTCAGTTTCAAGTTGTTGAAGATCAGACATAGACCATGCCCTCCTGCCAGACCAAATTTCTGTCTTGATTGTTGTGAATTTGCCTGAAAGCCAAACAGGGCAACGACAGCCCAACAGTTTTCAGCACTGCAAAACATAAAGAAGCCAGTCAGGCTTATGGATGCGCTAACTGGCTCATTCGTTATCGTATAAAGCTGTGCGAGAGCAGACTAGGCTTTGGCGACAGCAGCCAGCTGGGCTTTTCGAATGTCTTCATGCTTCTTGTCAATCACTGGCATCACCTTCTTGACCAAATCTGCAAAGGCAGCAGGTTCATGAATGGCCAGGTCTGACAGCACCTTGCGGTCAATCTCAACACCAGCCTGTGTCAGGCCGTTGATAAATTTTCCATATGTTGTGCCATTTTCACGGGCAGCTGCATTGATACGCTGAATCCAGAGTGAACGGAAGTTTCTTTTCCTGACCTTGCGGTCACGGTAAGCATATTGGCCAGCCTTTTCAACAGCCTGGTTTGCAATGCGGAATGTATTTTTTCGTGCGCCGTAATAGCCTTTGGCGGCCTTGATAACTTTACGGTGACGGGCGTGGGTGGTGACACCCCTTTTTACGCGAGCCATTAAGAAAATCCTTCTTAAAACTTGGGAACAATAAATAATGAGTTCAGGGGCAGTTTAGCCGTATGGCATAAACTTTTTGATGATGCGGGCATCCTGATCCTTGAGGATAATGGAACCGCGTGCATTACGGATAAACTTGTTTGACCGCTTGATCATACCATGCTGTTTACCGGCCTGCTGCGCCCTTACTTTTCCCGAGCCTGTGAGGCGAAAGCGTTTTTTGACACCACTTTTGGTTTTCAACTTGGGCATTTTGCGTCTCCTTAAAATAATTATAGAGTGTTAGTAACAGGACTAAAACCAGGAACGGCCTGTAGTCTCGCATTGTGAACAGACACGGCATGCCCTGCCGGACGGTTCTGTAAAGCTTGTTATATGGCGATCCTCTCCAGATTGCAAGCCCTAAAAATTGTGACTTTCCAACAAATTAACAGGCAAAAACCAAAAGCTGTCTTCAATGGAAGGTGTCTTTTGTAATCAATCTATTGCTATAGGTTACGGATAAAACTTCCGCACTATCAGGTTTAATGCGATCGTAAATATTAAAATTTTGGCTGTGACGAGGCAAACCAGAGCCTCCTCAAAATGCCCCATAGCATTCTTTTCTTATCTGTTATAGAACAAAGGTTACAGAAAAAACAGGCCACCAAGGACATTCTATGGACATTACTGAGCAAAATATTGCATTGGCGACACCGCTGGTCATGGAAATTTTCAAATCCTGGCGGCTCAATAATGACCAGATATGGCATATCCTGGGACTGGAGGGCATTGCCCCCAGACGGGATCTGCGTAAATTTAGCCAGGACATGAAGGGGCTACCCTACACAGAAGAGATTGCGACGCGGGTTGGGCATATTATTGGCATCAACGCCGCCCTGCGTACCTCCTACCCGCTCAATGCTGAAATCAGTGCCTCTTGGCTGCGCCAGCCGCACCGCCGCTTTGCCAAGACCACGCCGCTTGATGTGATCATGACACAGGATATTGACGGCCTGACCCGCGTCCGCGTCGAGGTCGATTGCGCCTATGGTTGGGCAATGTCTGAAGATGCCCACAAGGCGGCGAAGAAATCCTAAAGCTTCTGAAACCACGCAGACAACCTTTTGGCAGCCTGTTCCATATCAGTGGTTGAGCGGGCATAGGAAAAGCGCAAAAAATTCCGGCCATCCTGGCTGTCAAAGTCCGCCCCGGAAGTGACGGCCACCCCTGTTTCCTTCAGGATACGGGCAGCAAACTCCAGGTTGTCCCCTGTATAGTCGCTGACATCAGCATAAAGATAGAATGCCCCGTCCGCAGGTGCGAACCTGTCCAGCCCTGCCCCTGCAAAGGCATCAAGCAACAAATCCCTGTTGGTGCGGTAGGTTTTCTTATGCTCCTCAAGCTCTTCAATGGCATCAAAGGCGGCGATTGCGCCATATTGCGACAGGGTCGGCGCGGAGATAAACAAATTCTGTACCAGCCGCTCCACAGTGCGCACCATATGTCTGGGAACCACCATCCAGCCAATGCGCCAGCCTGTCATGGAGAAATATTTGGAGAAACTGTTAATGACAATAACATTACTGCCAAATTCCAGGGCTGTTCGCGCTGGCCTGTGATAGGTCAGGCCATGATAGATTTCATCAGAGATAAACCAGCGGCCATGTCTGTCACAGTCTTGTACAAGTCTTTCCAGCTCTCTGTCTGCCAGCATCGCCCCTGTCGGATTGGCAGGGCTGGCCAGCAGCACCCCATCAATTTTACCCTGGCCTGACAAGTCCCCAAGCTGGCTTGCGGTAGGCATCCAGCGATTATCATCCCCAACTGGCATGATAACCGTTTCAACTGAAAGTGATTGTAGGATATGGCGGTAGCAGGGATAGCCTGGTGATGGCAAAGCCACCCGCGCCCCTTCATCAAACGCTGCCAGGAACGCCAGCACAAAGGCGGCAGACGAGCCTGTGGTGATAACAATTTGGCCAGGGTCAACAGCAACATGATAACTGTCCCTGTAATGGCCTGCAATCCGCTCCCGCAAAGCCGACATCCCCAACGCCCCAGTATAGCCAAGCAATTGCTGGTCCAGAGCCTTATGGGCTGCCGCGATCACCTTTTTGGGTGCGCCTGTTGCGGGTTGCCCAACTTCCATATGCAGCACATCGCCCCTTTCTTGTTCCCGAAGGGCAGCAGCGCGCATCACATCCATCACCAGAAATGGACTGACTTGCCCCCTTTGGGACAATGGAGCCGACCTGAATTTTTGCATAAAGCCTATAAGTCCTTAATTAGCTGGGCGGATTTACACTCTGGCATTAGACTGCACGCCTAACTGCCTTGTAAATGCCAAACTGTCCAGCTTTACTGTCCCCAACCGTTTATGAATGGCCAGTCGGATTTACAGGGCTTGTCTTTATCATATACCACCAATAGGATAGCCCCAAACTGCTATATATTATTTTTCCAGGAAAGAATACGGGTTTATTACACATGAAATTTTCACCCCGCAATCATTTGGAACACTGCCCAAAACCAAAGCAGGCTGGGCATAAACCCCCGAAAAAACCAGGCGGCTATTTCAGGAAACTGCTTGTGTCCCTCTGTGTCCTGTCACTGACAACATCACAAATGGCCTGGGCAGAACGCGGCGGACTGATAAGGGATGCCGAGACAGAAAGCCTGGTACGCAGTTATGCTCGCCCCATTCTGAAGTCTGCCGGACTGGCAGGACAGAATATCCAGATACACCTGGTTAATAATAGCAGCTTTAATGCCTTCGTGATTGATGGCCAAAACATGTTTCTTCATGTCGGGGCCATTACCCAGTCAAAAACCCCCAACCAACTGATTGGCGTTATTGCCCATGAAACAGGCCATATTACGGGCGGTCATCTTGCGCGCTTGCGTAGCCAGGCAAAACGGGCACAGTCTGCTTCGATGATGCTCCAGGTTCTTGGGCTGGCTGCCATGATTGGTAGTGCCTTTGCTGGCGGCGGCAATGGTCTTGGTGAGGCAGGACGCGGCCTTATGGCTAGTCCTGGGCTGGTCAGGCGGCATATCCTGGCAGGTCGGCGCATTGAGGAGGCCTCGGCTGACCAGGCGGCCATGACCTTTTTGAACCGTACCCACCAGTCAGGACGCGGCATGTTGCAAACCTTTGAGTTTTTCGCTGACCAGGGACTGGCAGGCTCCCAATTTGTAGACCCTTACGTTCTGAGCCATCCAATGCCGCAAAACCGTATTGCCAACCTACGCTCCTGGGTC
The DNA here is from genome assembly GCA_024279735.1 of Alphaproteobacteria bacterium. Lineage (GTDB taxonomy): Bacteria > Pseudomonadota > Alphaproteobacteria > Rhizobiales > JAJRRF01 > JAJRRF01. Next base: position 13,981 of record JAJRRF010000236.1, on the reverse strand, counting down.
AAGAAAAGTGCCTATTATAAAAAGGCCGACCCAAAACAGCTCCAGCACAGGCACGACCTGGTAAAAGCTAAACTGATCGCCTATACCACCGCGCCAAGAAATACCTTCCGCAAATATCCCCGAAACAATACCTCAACCCCTGCACTTTATGCCCAGGCGATAGCGTCCTACAAGCAGTCTGGCCTGAAAGCATTTCTGCCAGCTATTGGCAAGGTGATTGCCAGGGAACCGAAAAATCCCTATTTTTATGAGATAAAGGGGGAGTTCCTGTTCAAGAGCGGCCTGCCCCATGATGCAATCCCTGCCCTGCGCAAGGCCTTAAGGCTTGCCCCCAAGGCAGACCTTATCAGAATTACACTGGCTCAGTCACTAATCGCCACAGGTAAGAAGAGTAAGATGCGTGAAGCCATCACTCTTTTGAATAAGGCTCTTGTTAAGGAAAAACAGGCCACCAACGGTTACCGCCAACTGGCCATTGCCTATGGAAGAACCAACAACATTCCCAAGGCCGAACTCGCATCTGCACAGGCCTATTTTTTTGAGGGACGGCTCAGTGATGCCAAACGCCATGCCCGCAAGGCAAAAAAACTGTTTAAACGTGGCACTTCCCACTGGATCAGGGCTGATGACATTGTCAGCTTCAACCCACCAAAACGGTAATCAAATAACCAATAAGGCTCTGGTAGCAACGGTCATTTTCCAGAAAAATAATGATCGCCCGACACCAGGCAACACACTGTAACATAATTATTAACAACATTATTCACCCTAACAACTATACAATTCCTGGTTTGCCCTCTATATGTGGATCAAAATGGAATTCCCTGGAGATAATCATATGTTTTTCAAGTCCCTAAAGCCGTATGGCCTTGTACTGGCTTCAGCCCTTGCCTTGAGTGCTTGCGGAGATTCAGACACCACACCAAGCCCATCTGCCAAAAGCGAAAAACCGGGCATTTCCCCAAATGATCTTATTCGTCCAGGCAAAAAGTTGACCCAGGCAGATGTTGAAAAGATCATCAAGAACTATATTATTTCTAACCCTGAAGTCCTGATGGAAGCCATTTCCAATCCTAAGGCCCAGAAGGCTTATGAAGAAAAGCAGCGTGCCCAGCAAAAGGCGAAGGCGCAATCTGCCATCAAGGATAATGCCAAGTCCCTATTTCACTCCTCCTTCTCACCTGTTGGTGGCAATAAGAACGGCGATGTCGCAATCATTGAATTTTTTGACTATAACTGTCCCTATTGCCGTAAGTCAGCTAAACAACTCAATACCTTCCTAAAGACAGATGACAAGGTTAAGGTTATCTACAAGGAATTTCCAATTTTTGGCGGGGCTTCCCTCCAGGCTGCAAAAGCTGCCCTGGCCTCCAAAAAGCAAGGCAAATATAAACAATTTCATGAATCCCTTCTTGCCGGTAAAAAACGGCTGACACCCCCAGCTATCTTTGCCAAGGCAAAGGAAGTTGGCCTTGATATTGCCAGGCTGAAAAAGGATATGGAATCTGAAGAGATCAAGAAAGAAATTGCCGAAGTTGCCAGAGTGGCTTCAGAATTGGGAATCCAGGGCACACCAGCCTATCTGATTGGCGACAACCTCATTCCTGGCGCACCGCAAAACCTGGTTGAGCGCATGAAAACACACACAAAAAATCTTCGCAACAAACCCTGCAAGTATTGCTAACAGGGTTTATGTTCTCCAGAAAGATCAGAATACTGTTATAGGAACATTGTTAGGAACGAAATTTATTGGATTATTAAGTTTCATTCCTATACTCCCCAACATCAAAACCCAGATTTTCATCTAGCTCTTTTGCACTCTCAAGTCGCTCCGCCCTTCTCCCAATGCTAAGGCATTGCAGCGAAGAACGCGCCTATCCAGATCACAAAATTTCTCACCTGAAAAAACTGGGTTTTCACGTCGTGTGAGTATATCCGTTTTTTGGTCACAAAAGTTAAGCTCCTCCCTCCCAATACATAAATAATTCATCTTATTTGGCCTAGCTATGATTTGTTTTTTGCAATCACGTCCAAAAACTGGTAACTGGTTGGGCATATTATATTGGTGGATATTTTATCATCTTAGCTACGTTTTGGTGTCTATGATTATGGATCAATCCCATTCGTAAATTTTAGGACAGCCGGTACCCTAGCCATGAAGAAAATTTATGTCCTTAATGGTCCAAACCTGAATTTATTGGGTAAGCGGGAACCGGAGATTTATGGTCATATTACCTTGCAGGACATCCATGACAGGCTTGAAAAACTTGCAAAGCCCTACAAGATTGATATATCCTTTCACCAGAGTAACAGTGAAGGCAAACTCATTGACTTGATACATGAAGCAGGACAACATCCTGACAGTGCCATTATCCTCAATGCTGGAGCCTTTACACACAGTTCAATCGCGTTGCTGGATGCATTGCTGTCTGTTAATATTCCAAGTGTAGAGGTGCATTTGTCCAATATTTTCAAACGGGAAGAATTCCGGCATCATTCTTATATATCACAAGGCGTTATTGGCATGATTTGTGGATTTGGCCCAAAAAGCTATGAACTGGCATTCCAGTATCTGGCTGGTCAGCCAGGGGGAGAGAAATAAAGACATGGTAAAAGAAACTGGTAAAAATGATCAAAAAATGATCAGTGACCTGGCAGATCTCCTGACAGAAAAGGGATTGTCAGAAATTGAGATCGAAAAATCGGGACTGCGCATCAAGGTCGTCAAAAATATAGCCCCCACAATGGTCAGTGCCGCCCCACAGACTGTTGCTGCCAATGATGCGGTTGCACCAAATGCGGCTCCTGGAACGTCTGCTGTTGAGGGAATTGCTGCAAATCATCCTGGAGCCATTGCCTCGCCTATGGTCGGGACAGCCTACCGTGCTGCTGAGCCAGGGGCTCCCCCCTTTATAGAGGTTGGTTCAGTTGTCAATGAGGGCGACACAATATTGATTATTGAAGCCATGAAAACCATGAACCATATACCTGCGCCGCGCTCAGGCACAATCAGTTCAATCCTCGTTGAGGATGGACAGCCCATTGAATATGGCGAGGCTCTTGTTATTCTTGAATAGACCCAGGAAGGAGGCTTTGGAATATTGCTTCAGTAATCTGGAAATTTTTAACAAAATCCATAAATGCCTGTTTGCCCATCATTATGAGTGCAGACTTTTACAGGCCGGGGTTTTGGGACAAAATTTATTTCGCTATTTTAAGTAGTTTAAGACAAGGTGACTGGTCACAAATTTTGTAACTATGGTGCCGGGGAAAACTCGCAATGTTTGAAAAAATTCTGATTGCCAATCGCGGCGAAATTGCCCTGCGCATCCAGCGCGCCTGTAAGGAACTGGGCGTTGCCACTGTAGCTGTGCATTCTACAGCCGATGCAGATGCCATGCATGTCCGCCTTGCCGATGAAAGTGTCTGTATTGGGCCTCCTTCGGCTGCTGACAGCTATCTGAATATACCGACCCTTATGGCTGCGTGCGAGGTCTCGGGGGCAGATGCCATCCATCCCGGTTACGGTTTCCTGTCTGAGAATGCCCATTTTGCTGATATATTGGAAGAGCACAACATCACCTTCATCGGCCCTACTGCCGATCATATCCGCCTGATGGGCGACAAGATCATGGCCAAGGAAACCGTCAAGGCTCTTGGTATACCTGTTGTTCCCGGATCAGAAGGTGCCATTACCACAGACGAAGAGGCTCTCGCAATTGCGGCTGAGGTTGGGTATCCTGTGATTGTCAAGGCCTCTGCCGGCGGCGGCGGACGCGGCATGAAAGTTGCTAAAACCCCTGAAGAATTACCTGTTGCCCTGGCAACAGCCCGCTCAGAATCCAAGGCTGCCTTTGGTGATGACACGCTCTATATGGAACGTTACCTCGCCAAGCCCCGCCATATTGAGGTTCAGGTTGTTGGGGATGGCAAGGGAAATGCCATTCACCTTGGCGAACGGGACTGCTCCTTGCAGCGACGACACCAAAAAGTATGGGAAGAGGCCCCTTCTCCCAGCCTGAATGATGCCCAGCGCAAACAGATCGGTGAAACTTGCTCCAATGCGATTGCCCAGATGAAATATCGCGGTGTTGGCACGATTGAGTTTCTCTATGAAAATGGCGAGTTTTTCTTTATTGAAATGAATACCCGGCTTCAGGTAGAGCATCCGGTCACAGAAATGATTACAGGTGTAGACCTGGTGATTGAACAGATCCGCATTGCTGCCAACGCCCCGCTCAGTGTCAAACAGGAAGATATCCGCTTTCATGGTCACGCCATTGAATGCCGTATCAATGCAGAGAATCCCTCCACCTTTATGCCCTCCCCCGGGAAAATAACCTATTACCATCCTCCTGGCGGACTTGGTGTCCGTGTCGATTCTGGTGTTTATGTCGGCTACACTGTACCGGCCTATTATGACAGCCTCATTGGCAAGATTATTGTTCATGGCAAAAACCGCAATGAATGTATGATGCGCCAGAAACGCGCCCTGAATGAATTTGTCATTGACGGTATCGAGACCACAATCCCACTCTTTACCGCACTGATAAATGAGCCTGATATTATTGATGGCCAGTACGATATTCACTGGCTAGAACATTATCTTGAAAAGCCATAAGCAACCATTAGATTGCCCATTATGGGCTTCTGACATAATTTTCTGGCTGCTCTTAAAATCTGGTAATGGATAACGGTGCACTCAATAGGTTTTTTTCTTATGGCAGAAAATTTTGGAAACATGGACAGCCAGCAGATTAATGCTGATATTTTACTCCATGCCTACAGGCAAGGCCTGTTCCCTATGGCACGCAGTGAAGATGATGATCATATCTACTGGGTTGAGCCTGATTTTCGCGGTATCATCCCACTTGAAGACGTTCATATTTCAAAAAGCCTGGCCAAAACCATCAGGAAACAAAAATTTGAAATTCGGATTAACTCTAGCTTCTTGGATATTATTGAGGGATGTGCCTCACCCCAGGCGGGACGCGAGGAAACCTGGATTAATGAAACCATAAAAACCCTGTATCTGGAACTGTTCCAGAGGGGACATTGTCATACAGTTGAGGTCTGGCAGGACGATGTCCTGAAAGGCGGCCTCTATGGTGTCCATATTGAGGCCTGTTTCTTTGGTGAAAGCATGTTTTCCTATGCAACCGATGCCAGCAAGGTTGCCCTGGCCTATCTGGTCGCCCGCCTAAAACATGGCGGTTTCTGCCTGCTGGATACCCAGTTTATCACCTCACACCTGCAAAATTTCGGGGCAATAGAAATTCCCAAAAAAGACTACTCCCAAAGATTGTCCAGTGCCTTACGGCGGCGCGGTGATTTTTTTCGGTTGTCAACGACAGCCTCTCCCGCTGAGGTCTTGCAATTGATCAGCCAGACATCGAACACTGGATGCTCCACAGCATGAAGCCCAGGGCTTTGCGCAAACATCCATCCAGAGAAAATACGTTGCTTGTCCCCACTCAGCTTCTCTTCATCCACCTCAATAAAAGCCGATGTCCAGGGCTTTTCAGTCACAGGACGGCTCAGGCAACTGCGGGGCGTAATTTTCAGGGCACCGAATGTCACTGTATCATTGAGCTTTACTTCAAGATAGGAAATACGGGCTGTTACCTTGTTGAGCGCGGAAAAAACAGCAATATCATTGGTGATTTTTTCCGCATGGGCAAGGGAATACATGCCAGACATGCCAACACCTGCGAGACAGGCAATCAACGTCCCCAAAGCCCGGCTCGGCCATTTCTTATCAAGTTTTCCCACAAAATTCCCTATCATGATATTCAGAGTCCAGTCCTCGCCTAATGCCCAAACCCTTAGGACACCCGCAAAATTAACCGAATCGTTTATTCCTGAGAGCATCCTTAGTGTCTGAACAGATAAAGCCTTATAATATAATACACCTACAGATTTATTTGTAGCCAAAAAGATGACCCCATCATGTCAGCAAAAAACCTATAAAAAGGTATTTTGTCCCCCCCAGGAGGCAGCATCATGACCTAAACCGTCATCCTTCTTAACAGTGCATGGGATTAAAAATGGGGCAGATCCCTATTCAGGTCGCCAGGCATCATAATTTTTGGGAATGGCCTCATTTTTTCTGTCAGGATTCAGCGTACTGCCTTTTGGACGGTAGGCTCCTGATGACCCTGTCTTGTTGGGTTCATGACGCTTTTGCCAATGCATTGGCTTATAGTCCTCTTCTGAAGGCATTAGTTCCGATGTATAATGAATCCAGCTATGCCAGTCAGCAGGGATGGAGGACGCTTCAGACAGGCCATTATAGATGACCCATCGTCTCTTATAGCCAAGAGGCCCTGTCTTTTTTTCAAGGTAATATTTATTGCCACGTTCATCTTCACCGACAAACTCGCCGCGCCGCCAGGTGAAGACACGCGTACCAAAGGTATTGCCGCCCCACCAGATAAACATTTCACTAAAAATACCCATAAATTCTCCAAAGCTTCCCTTAAATGCCTGAAATATATGTGCCTGAATTTAGGGAAGCCGCTGATATTATGCTGCGATCCTGCCAGACAGATACCGTTTTTTCCTAGCGTTTTTTCCCCCAGATGTCCAGGAAATAGCACCGTGCAATGGCTAAAACCAGTTTGGTATGGGTTCATGGCAATTATATATTTATGGTCGTCATACATAACGCCCCATTAAAATTCCTAACATCTGGTGGATAACTTCCAGTGATACCCAATTGTCCACATTTGAATCTGGGCAAGGGCTAAATCCGCCTTATTCTTTTCCCCACAAAAGCATTAATAAAGAATCTCCCAAAATTCCTCTCCTCAAAAACCTGACTTATATTTCAGGACTCTGTATATTTTCGGCAGACTCTCACTGTCCAATTTTGTTTCCCCTTACAAAGCCATTTTGTTTTCCACATGTTCTCATATATTTTGTCAACAACATTTCCACGATATCCCGACTATCCAAATGACATATTTTAGGTGTCAAGCCAATAAATACGCGATTTTTTTCATAAAATGGCTGGATTGGCCAATGGACTCAGGCTAAACTGACAACATCCTTACCAGGGGCATTCAGGTTAGCCTGGCTGCTCCCGAACTGGATACAATGTCTTGAACCTGAAGGTTTATGGTTTCTCCTGTTTTGGATATTCCTGATACTTTCAGCACCCAGAACAAATAGGGTCAGGCAAGGGACAAGTAGTGCGTTGTAAACCTGATTTTATGAAATTTTTTGTGAAACTTTATTTCTTGCTGCGAGGCAAGGGAAACAGTCATAAAAATATTCATTTTCAGCCTTAAAAGGTACTAATTTTTTAAGGATAATGAATATGCGAATAATTGAATACTTTCAGGTATTGTACCAGGTTATGCGTTTTGTGTGAGCAGTTTTGCAAAAGCGTTTGCCGATGAGGGCGGAAAAGGTTTTTCCTTTATCGCCAGATGGTTGTATGGACAGGATATGAGCCGGTTTGGCCATAAATTACAGGACAGGGTGTGCCCCTAAATGATGGCCTGATGGCCATCAACTCACGTCCAGGTAATTTGTAGCCCTCCTTGTTGCCCCAAGGAGTCGGTGATCTGAAAAATAGCTTTGAGACAGCACTCCGCGCCAGGAATGCCAAGCCTTGTGAACCTAACCCCGGTTTACAGGCCTACCAAAAGTTTTTTGTGTCCATCACCTCCCCCTCATCGGCCTTTGCTGCAAATGCAGGCAGCTCATTAATTATTAATCCCCTTTTTTCAGGGTTCTTACACCGCGTTTCCATGTTGGGAACGGGACAGGATTTCTGCGCCTTTTAAGCTTGTTTTATGAACTCGTTTCTAAATGGCCTCCGGATACCATAGACTAGGGCTATCTCACTGATTTGACTCTTTTTTCTGGTATTAGGACAGAAAGACTGATATAGAACATAATGAGAACTTTATCGACAGCCAAGGTGATAGCAAATGCGGTTTCAAAGACATTTCACACAAGATGGACAATCCCCCTACCACACCCTACCTTTCAGGACATCATCCAGTGAAATCAAGAACCCTGATGGTTCTTGTGTATTCAGTATGCCCAGCCTTCAAGTTCCAGAGCATTGGAGTCAGGTTGCAGCGGACATTATTGCCCAGAAATATTTCAGGAAGGCTGGTGTGCCTGCGCGACTGAAAAAGGTTGAGGAAAACACTGTCCCGTCATGGCTGTGGCGCAGTGAAACCGATAAGGTTGCCTTGGTAGCCCTGCCCGAGGATGAGCAGTATGGCAGTGAGACAGATGCCCGCCAGGTTTTTGACAGGCTGGCAGGGACCTGGACCTATTGGGGCTATAAGGGTGGCTACTTCTCGAGTGAAGAGGATGCCCGCACCTATTATGATGAAATGCGCTATATGCTGGCTGCCCAAATGGCAGCACCAAACTCTCCACAATGGTTCAATACAGGACTGCATTGGGCCTATGGTATTGACGGGCCAGGTCAGGGACATTATTATGTTGACCCGACCAGCCGCGAATTGGTGCGCTCCAGCTCTGCCTATGAACATCCGCAACCCCATGCCTGCTTTATCCAGTCTGTTGATGACGACCTGGTCAATGAAAACGGTATTATGGACTTGTGGGTACGTGAAGCCCGTCTGTTCAAGTATGGCTCAGGAACAGGTTCCAACTTCTCTTCCATTCGCGGCGAAAATGAACCCCTTTCTGGCGGCGGAAAATCCTCAGGCCTGATGAGCTTCCTCAAGATTGGCGACCGTGCTGCTGGGGCAATCAAGTCAGGCGGAACCACGCGGCGTGCTGCTAAAATGGTTGTCGTTGATATTGACCACCCAGATATTGAAGCCTATATCAACTGGAAAGTGATTGAGGAACAGAAGGTTGCCGCGCTTGTTACTGGTTCCAAGATTGTATCACAACATTTGACGGCTGTGCTGAAAGCCTGCGTCAACTGTGAGGCTGATGGTGATGACTGCTTCAGCACTGCAAAGAACCCTGCCCTGAAACGTGAAGTCAGGCTGGCACGCAAGTCCCTGGTTCCTGACAATGCTGTTCAACGTGTGATCCAGTTTGCGCGGCAGGGCTTTACCAGCATGGAATTCCCTGTCTATGATACAGACTGGGATTCAGAGGCCTACCGCACTGTTTCAGGACAAAACTCCAATAATTCGGTACGCGTTACCGATGACTACCTGAAGGCTGTCGAGGCTGATGCTGACTGGTCTCTTTCAGCGCGCAGGAGCGGTGAAGATATCAAGAGTGTTTCCGCAAAAAACCTGTGGAACCAGATCAGTTATGCGGCCTGGTCCTGCGCCGACCCGGGCATCCAGTACCACACAACCATCAATGACTGGCATACCTGTCCCCAGGGCGGTGCCATCCGGGCCTCCAACCCCTGCTCGGAATATATGTTCCTTGACGATACAGCCTGTAACCTTGCCTCGCTCAACCTGATGACCTTCCGCAATGAGGATGCCTCATTTGATATCGGGGGCTTTGAACATGCTGTCCGGCTCTGGACTGTCACCCTTGAACTTTCCGTCCTGATGGCGCAGTTCCCATCCAAGCAGATTGCTGAACTGTCCTATAATTACCGAACCCTTGGGCTTGGCTATGCCAATATTGGTGGCTTGTTGATGGCTGAAGGCCTGCCTTACGACTCTGATGAAGGCCGCGCCCTGGCAGGTGCCATTACAGCCCTGATGACAGGTGTTTCCTATGCCGCATCAGCAGAAATGGCCAGTGAACTGGGCGCGTTCAGGAACTACTCTGAAAACGCCCCCGACATGCTGCGTGTCATCCGCAATCACCGCCGTGCAGCCCACGGTGAAACATCCGGTTATGAAGACCTGAATATTGCCCCTGTTGCCCTTGACACCGAGGCCTGCCCTGACAGCAACATTGTCAGCCATGCCCAGAAGGCCTGGGATCGCGCACTTGACCTTGGGAAAAAGCATGGTTTCCGCAATGCGCAGGTCAGTGTCATTGCCCCGACAGGAACAATCGGGCTGGTCATGGACTGCGACACAACAGGCATTGAGCCTGACTTCGCACTGGTCAAGTTCAAGAAACTTGCTGGCGGCGGATATTTCAAGATCATCAACCGCATTGTACCTGAGGGACTCAAGACACTTGGTTATGGCCAGAAGCAGGTTGATGACATCATTAACTATGCTGTCGGTCACGGTACACTGAAAAATTCTCCGCAGATCAACCATAATGACCTGAAAACAAAAGGCTTCACAGAGAAGGAGCTTGCCCTGGTCGAGGATGCCTTGCCAAGTGCCTTTGACATCAAGTTCGTCTTTAACCAGTGGACACTGGGGGAAGATTTTTGCACCAGGGTACTCAAGCTGGATGCAGAGAAAATGTTGGCTTCTGATTTTGACCTGCTTTCTGAAATCGGATTCTCGACAAGCCAAGTCATGATGGCCAATGAATATTGCTGCGGTGCAATGACCCTGGAAGGTGCACCCGAACTGAAGGATGAGCATCTTCCCGTATTTGACTGCGCCAATGTCTGCGGCCGCAAGGGGGTACGTTACCTGTCAGCCCAAAGCCATATCCACATGATGGCAGCAGCACAGCCCTTTATTTCCGGTGCCATCTCCAAGACCATTAATATGCCCAACTCTGCCAGTGTGCAGGACTGTGAAGAGGCCTATATGCTGTCGTGGAAACTTGGCCTGAAAGCCAATGCCCTGTACCGTGACGGCTCCAAACTGTCCCAGCCCCTGAATTCCCAGCTTCTGGCTGATGAGGAGGAGGAACAGGACAGCGTCCTGGAAGCACTTGATACTGAGCAGCCCATGGCAGCCCGTGCCAGTGTCCTGGCAGAAAAGATTGCAGGGCATGTCCTTGAGCAGGAACGTATCACCCAACGGGAAAAACTGCCGCAACGCCGCAAGGGCTACACCCAAAAGGCTGTTGTCGGGGGACATAAGGTCTACCTGCGGACAGGTGAATATGAAGATGGACGCATCGGCGAAATCTTTATTGATATGCACAAGGAAGGGGCTGCTTTCCGATCCCTGATGAACAACTTTGCCATTGCCATCTCACTCGGTATGCAATATGGCGTACCGCTAGATGAATATGTCGAGGCCTTCACCTTTACCCGGTTTGAGCCGGCTGGCCTGGTACAGGGCAATGACTCGATCAAGAATGCCACCTCTATCCTGGACTATGTGTTCAGGGAACTGGCGGTCTCCTATCTTGGCCGGAATGACCTGGCACATGTTGACCCCAGTGAAATTGGCAATACAATTATTGGCAGCGGGGAGGCACAGAGCGAACAGCCCAAGGCCGTTGAGGCGGAACGCTTCCTCAGCAGCGGGTTTATGCGAAAGTCCCCCAAGAGCAAGCTGGTGCTGGTATCGCGTGAAACTGTTGATACCCTCGGGCTGGAACAGCCAGTCCAGGAAAGCCTGCAACGTACAGGAACTGATAATAATACAGTGCCTGTTGCAGAAATGCCTGCCAATATCAATGTCCAGGCGGAAACAGTCATACCTTTGGGCGAAACAGAGGCCAGGCCATCCACCACAATGCTGATGGCAAAGGCAAAGGTTCAGGGGTATGAGGGTGAGGCCTGCGGCGAATGCGGGAACTTTACCTTGGTACGGAACGGGACATGTATGAAATGCAACACCTGTGGTTCCACAAGCGGGTGTTCCTGATGTCACTGCCTGGCCCAATATTCAGGCAATCATAAAATGACCTTACGACTCATGTAGTCATCACAACAACTGGGGAGACAGGACAGTCCTGCCTCCCCTTTTCTTACCCAGAACCATGAGCTAAACAATATGAACCAACTGCAACCAGCCAAGGAGTATGCAAGACTCCTCTCCGTTTACCTCTATGGCCTGATGGAAGATGGCGAGAAAATTTTGGGAAAGCAGGCACAAGAAAAGGTGTTTTTGGAAACAAGCTTACCCGAAAAAATACAACATGTGCGTCTCTGGCTTGAGCTTCTGGCAAGGATTGACCCTTCCCTACCCCAAGATACAGCAGGACTGCTGCGGGGAAAAAGTAAACTGATAACGGTAGACAATATTGAAGATATGAGCAATGCTACGGCGCAGACACTGATGCTGCTTGAGGATCATTACCGAATATTCAGCACTCCGAGTCACCAACAGCCGCTCCCGAACCATATCCCGTTACTGAGTCTCCAAGACATAACCCCAGATACAGCCAGCTAGTGCATAGTGCAAGCAAACCGTTACGGTTTGCAGGCCTGTGATATGTGCCATTAAGGGCTAGGGCTAGGGCTAGGACGAGGTCGACAACCGAACCTGCTTGTAGGTTGCCCTAGGACTGGCCACAAACAAATAGAGCAAATACTCGCCAGTCTTGACCCGTATTTGCCCCATAATATTCTTGATCAATCCATACTGCCCAAGGCCTGCACCTAATAGGTCATCCGCAGGCCAAGTATAATGCTGTCACTATCAGCATCCTTGTCAGCAACATTCTGAATATCAATCAGCGGCAAGAAACCATTATTATGGACATATTCCAGACCCATGCTGATATTGGGTGTAAAGTTTACTTCCATGCCTGCCATATACTGCTCCAGTTTCTCAAAACTGGTGCCCGATGGCCCGACGATGCCCAGACCATAGGACAGGGTAAACGCTGTAAGATAATTCCTGATAGAAGTCTTGTAACGCCCCTGAATATCCAGGCTTTCAACAGCCGCGCCAGTGGCGAGCCAGTCCCCGTCCAATGTTGTATATTCAGCATTAAAGTCAAAATGCGGATTGTTCAGGGTGACAAAACCATTTAGCGCACCAGTCCTTTCCTTGTCAGCAGCCAGTGCGTTGTTAAAGGGATGATGGGCAAGTGTTGAATTATAGATTGTACCGTGAAGATAGCCGCCGCCCACAGTAACACTTGTACCAGACCCAACGGCAAATGTTTTGGAGGCCTTCACTGCAAAATTGTTGACCTGTCCAGTTGTTGGAGTGTCAGCAGTCCTGAGCTGACGGCCACCATTAATGGCTGTTGCCACAGCATTGAAACCGTTCCAGTCAACGCCAAGCCCTGCAACTGGGCCGTCACTATCCGCACGCCAAAAATGATTGCCTACCGAATGGGTGAAGGGGGAATAGGTCTCAAAATTACCCCAGTCAATTGTCTTGCGGCCAATAAAGCCATAGACAGGAAAGCGGTTCAGGTCACCTATAACCGCAAAAGCCTTACGCAGCTGTAAGGGATCCTGGTTCGGGAATTCAATCTCGGTATATTCAAACTGGGCATAGCCTGTCAGCCAGTCTGTTGGGGTGACTGTTGTTGAAAATGCTGCATTATTGATGACAAAGCGGGACAGACTTGTCCCCTCAGAACCACCAGGAAACCGCGAAAGGATTGAGAACTTGCCAGGCTTTTGTGCCCATTCAGCCATAAACGAGGCCTTGAACATTGTTCCGAGAGTCAATTTACGGTCACACAGTTCACCATCTTGCCGTGCCCGAAGCAACAGCATGGTCTTGTCCGTGACATGTTCCTGCCAGTTCAGCATGTCATCCGTCAAATTATGGCTGGTTGCCACCACAGAATTGTCATTACAGGAAGTCATTACAGACGGGTTTTCAAGAGGTATCCCTTCAGCAGAGACGAACCCGTTCTGGTTTGCAGAAACAGCCTGCAAGTTACGGTATGGTTCAATCAGTTCACCTGCATGAACAGGCGACCCCAGCAACCCGCCGATAAGCGGGCCAGCAAAACAGAGGGAAGCAAAGGCCTTATTATTTATTTTTTTCATGACGGGGTTCTCCTCAACAGTCCTAAAATCAGTTAAGGCTCACCCTTTATGCTTTGGGTTAACAAGGCGTTAACCTTGCCGCGCAAAAGACTATATCAATCCATAGTACACGACTAATTTGCATAAGACATTGAAAAAGCGTTAAGATTTTCTGATTTGTTTCACGACATAATGAGGAAACCTTATGAAACACTTGATCAATGCCCTGCAAGGAAGCCTAAAAGAATATATTCCACTTCG
>JAJRRF010000012.1 GCA_024279735.1 Alphaproteobacteria bacterium | reverse complement strand
GCGGTTTCAAGCGGAATACAGTCTAAAAATCCTGTTTTTTAATGGAAAAATGATCATATTTTAGTGGTTTTAAAAATAACGATTTATTTTTATCGTTATTTATCAATTAGTTAACACACCTAAAACAAGCTGGGGAGTTACGATGGAATAAGGCTGTAGCTTTAAGCTGGCTGGTTTCCGGTTTCCTGATTGGGGCATATGGTCTGTGATGTGGGGGCAAATCTTGTTTGGCTGGATGGGCAGTTTTCTCTTGATCGCCATGCTCTCTGGCATTGTCAGCAAGGAAGGGGAATAGGCGGAAGGCAGTTCCCACATTCCCTCCCCTGTCACCCCAAGCCACAATCAATGTAGGAGGTCGGTGTTTGATGGAATAAGGCTGTCCCCTTTTTTTGAAAGGGATCATTCCTACTGCTCATAGAGCACAGATGGCAGCCAGGTGGCTATGGCGGGCATGAACCACAGCAGGACGATGGCGAATAGCTGGATCGCCACGAACGGCATCACGCCCCGATAGATGTCGGATGTCCGGACTTCTGGCGGGGCAACGCCGCGCAGGTAGAACAGCGCGAAACCAAAGGGCGGTGTCAGGAAAGAGGTTTGCAGGTTGACGGCCATAATCACCCCCAGCCAGACTGGATGCACCGCCGTCCCGTCTGCAAACTCCATTGCCAACAGCACCGGGGCGACAATCGGCACCACGATAAACATAATTTCCAGAAAATCCAGGAAGAAGCCAAGCACAAACATCACCAGCATGACCGTTATGATTGCCCCTGCCGTGCCGCCTGGCAAGTCCTTCAGCAGGGCCTCAATCATCTCATCGCCGCCAAAGCCGCGTATCACCAGCGAGAACAGTCCTGCCCCAACCAGGATTGTGAACACCATCGCAGAAATACGCAGGGTTGACAGCATCACGGTTTCCAATATGCTCTCCGCCTTGCCCCTGCCTGGCTCATCACGCTGCCCTGGCTTTACCTTGATGGCCTGCACTGTAAGCACAGCGCGAAAAATCCCCCAGGCCATCACCGCCGTCAGAAGCACCGCCAGGCCAAAGGCCAGCATATCAACGACAGAGACCTTGGCGCGGTTCATCCTGAGATCAAAAATATTGGCCAAAGCGAGGACAGCGGCCAGGCTGGCCACCGCATAAAGCACCATCTTGCTGCTTCCCGTCTCAAGCCGCCAGGCAGCCAGCATGATCGCCCCGACCGCGCCGACAGCTGCGGCCTCTGTAGGCGAGGCCAGCCCGCCCAGAATAGAGCCAAGCACGGCAATAATCAGGATGATGGGCGGCATCAGGGCCTGGAGCAGTTCCGAAAAGCGCAGCTCACGCCCGCCCAAATCTTCCTTGGGCATGGCAGGGGCAAGATGGGGATATTTTTTGGTAAAGGCAAACTGGTACAGCAGATACAGCCCAACCAGCATAAAACCAGGCAGTAACGCCCCGGCAAACAGGTCGTTGGCGGTCACAGTGCCGCCCGAAAAGTCCCCCTTGGCATTGAGCGCGGCCTGATAGGCGGTCGACAGCTGGTCTCCCAACAGAACCAGCACAATAGACGGCGGGATGATCTGCCCCAATGTGCCTGAAGCGGCAATAGATCCGCAGGCCAGGGACTTGGAATAGCCGCGCCGCAACATCACAGGCAGCGACATCAGCCCCATCGTCACCACCGTGGCTCCGACAATGCCTGTAGAGGCTGCCAGCAGCGCGCCAACAATAGTGACACTATAGGCCATGCCGCCAGGCTTTTGCCCAAACAGACGCGCCATATTGTCCAGCAGGTCTTCGGCAATTTTCGAGCGTTCCAGCATCACCCCCATAAACACAAAGAGCGGCACGGCCACCAGCACAGGACTGCTCATGATTGCCAGGATGCGCTGCGGGAAGGCGGTGAGAAAATAGGGATCGAGCAAGTCAAGCGCAAAGCCGAGCAGGGCAAAGACGGTTGCCGTCCCCGCCAGGGTGAAGGCCACAGGAAACCCGGCCAGCAGCAGGCCAATAGCGCAAACAAACATCAGGGTGACGATAAATTCAGGGCTGGTGAAAAAGTCCATTATTTGCCCCCCGCCGACAACGGCTTTTCGTCAGGGTTGGCATGATACGCCCCCTCGCCATCGCCCTGCAAAAACTGCCAGGCCCGCTGCGCCATGGCCAGCCCCTGCAACCCGACCAGGACAGCAAACAGCCAGATCACCGTCTTATACAGGAACAGCAGCGGCAGCCCGCCCGCCTCTTCCGACCCCTCAAGCGACTGCCAGGCATGGATCACCAGCGACCAGGATGTCCACAGCAGCAGCACCATTACAGGCAAAAGCAGCAACAACGCGCCAAGCAAGTCAACCCAGGCCTTTTTGCGCGGCGGCATTTCGCGGTAAAACACATCGACCCGGACATGGCCATCACGCAACAGGGTATAGCCCGCGCCGAGCATAAACAGCAGGCCGTGGGCATAGATCACGCTTTCTACTGTGGCAATAAAGCTGATGGAAAACACATAGCGCAACACCACCACAGCGAACTGTACCAGCACCATATAGAGTGCCAGCCACGACGCAGCGCGCCCGACAGTAATGTTCAGCGCGTCAATCCTGGCGACTGCCTTGTGAAAATCCATACTCTCCCCTTCCAACAACCTTTTGCGACAACATAAAGCCAGGGGCACTGATATTCAATAGCTAACCTCATTCCCGTTAAAGGAGACAGTTCCCCCATTGATATCTATACCCCTGTCATCCTGAACTTGGTTCAGGATCTATAACCCCAGAATTTTGTTATGATTTTCGGGTATTTATTCTACCTCACTTCACCCTGACGCAAACGAGCCTGAACCCGCTTGCAACGTTTTTTCGTCCTCGCAAGAAGTCAGAAACGTGTGCAAGGGATTTTAACCCCTTGCAGCCCAGGAGATGTTCCAGCATGATACCAACGTTTACGAGAGTCAGAATTCAGTGCATTTAGTTAACTGTCACCGTAATTATATTGGAACTGGTTTCTGGATGAGGCCATTCCTATCGCCACGAGCAGCATAAAAACTTAGGGGCATTCCCCTCCCCTGAACAACTCTCTCATCCATTTGCAACCTTCATGCAAAGGCACTTGCTAAACACATTGTATTTTTAGGTGGCACAGTTTGGCCTGAACATGAAAATTACGGTGACAGTTTACTAAATACACTAAACTATAGTCATTATTACCTTGCTACAGCTAGACAGTACTTTGAAGATTGGCAATTTTGTCAGATATACTCCTAAGACATGAAAACCTATATTTTTAGGGCGCACTCATCCTGTTCAAGAATTTTAACACCTTTATGGGATATAATTCTAAAATTATCTGTAACCTGGCTGCAAAAATCTTGC
>JAJRRF010000235.1 GCA_024279735.1 Alphaproteobacteria bacterium | reverse complement strand
GTCGGTTTGCGCAACAATGCTTCAAGTGTTTCTTCTTGTTCTTCTGTAAGGTAGCCTCTATGATCCATGATCCTATTCTGAATCAAATAAGAACACTATGTCAACATCTCACTGGGTTTTGGTGGAATCTGAGTATATTTGTGAATGATAAGACAAGGTAAGAGTTATGACGCACTCCCTAAAACCCATTGAGCAACATGCCAGCTTTGGTGGGCGGCAGTCTGTCTGGCAGCATCACAGCACTGTAACGGACACTCCCATGACCTTTGCAGTCTATCAGCCGCCGCAGGCTGAAAAGCAGAAATGCCCGGTGCTGTATTATCTCTCTGGCCTGACCTGTAACCATGCCAATGTGATGGAAAAGGGCTTTGTCCAGGCTTATGCAGCGCAGCACGGCATTATTGTGGTGATGCCTGACAGTTCGCCGCGTCCTGAAGATATGGCAGACTTTGCCAAGGAAGATCAAGACTGGCAGATTGGCACCGGGGCAGGGTTCTATCTGGATGCAGTCCGTCAGCCCTGGGCGCGGCACTGGCAGATGGAAAGCTATATCACCAAAGAACTGCCAGAGATTATCAATACCAATTTTCCTGTTGAGCCGTCGCGCGTAGGCATTTTTGGCCATAGCATGGGCGGCCACGGCGCGTTAACCCTCGCCCTGAAAAATCCCGGCATGTATAGGTCCTGCTCCGCCTTTGCCCCAATCTCCAGCCCGATGGCCGCTGACTGGACGCAAAAGGCATTTGCAGCCTATTTGGGGGAAGACAAGAAGGACTGGCGGGCTTATGATGCCTGCGCCCTGATTGAAGACGGGGCAAAATTTGCTGAATTTCTGGTCGACCAGGGCAGTGCTGACCCGTTTTTGGAAAAGGGCACAATGCCGGGTTTGCTGAAGGAGGCCTGTAACAAGGCTGGTATTGACCTGACCTTGCGGATGCAGCAAGGCTATGACCACAGCTATTATTTCATTTCCAGTTTTATGGAAGACCATTTGGCATGGCACGCCAAAAGGCTGGACTAGGTTGATAGTCTGCACTGATCTGCAATAAACCGTCGATATTTTTGCCTGTTTGGGGACTGCCCCTTGAAATTTGGTGGTTGCCTGTTAGTAAGGGGGCAGGAAAATGAAACGGGTGTAGGGCAAGGGGATTGCAGATGGCTTTTGAGGATATTTTGGCAGAGATTCAGGCTGTTGTGCCTGATTTGCGGGGCAAGTTGCGCAGTAATGAAATTTTGGCCCCGATCACCTGGTTTCGTGTGGGCGGCCCCGCGCAGCTTTTTTATGTGGCCGCGGATGAGGATGACCTGTGCTATTTCTTGCAAAACATTCCTGCCGACCTGCCTGTCACGGTTCTGGGGCTGTCATCCAATGTGATTGTCCGTGACGGGGGTATTCCTGGTGTGGTGATCCGTCTGGGGCGCGGCTTTAACTATGCCAGGACGGAGGGGGATAACCGTATCCGTGTCGGCACCATGATGTCTGATGCCCGCCTGGCCCAGACAACCAGCAAGGAAGGCATTGGCGGGATGTCATTTTACCGGGGGATACCCGGGTCGATTGGCGGGGCATTGCGAATGAACGCTGGGGCGCATGGCGGCGAAACCAAGGATTTTCTGCTGGAGGCCCGGGCGGTTGACCGCTCAGGCAAGGTTCATGTCTTTAGCAATAAGGATATGGGGTTTTCCTACCGTCACTGTTCTGTCCCCGCAGACTATATTTTTACCGAAGGTTTGTTTGAGGGCACAGTCTCTGACCCAGAGACCGAGGCTGCTGCGATGGCTGAAGTGGTGGAGTACCGTGAGGAAAAGCAGCCGATCAAGAGCAGGACAGGGGGGTCAACCTTCAAGAACCCGTTGCCTGAGTCGAGTTGGAAGCTGATTGATGCTGCGGGCTGTAGGGGTTTGCGGGTTGGCGGGGCACATGTTTCTGAAAAACACTGTAACTTCCTGATAAATGATGAGGGCGCGACAGCTGCTGATATTGAGAAACTGGGAGAAACTGTACGGCAAAGGGTGAAGGAAAATTCAGGGATAGACCTGCATTGGGAAATCCGCAGGATGGGTGTTGAGGATTCTTGAACACTGAAGCATTTCAGAAAAAGTGCGGTGCGGTTTTTCGCCTGGAAACTACGCAGATAGGCCTGACCTTGGGTCAGGGCATAAAAAAACACTGCTTCATGACAGAAGCAGTGTTTCTTTTTTCATCTGATGCCATGGCAATATTGGCTGCACCGACAGTTGTCTTGGGCTGGAACCGTGAAATATATAACAGCTATGAAAGCTGCTACACAAGTTTTGGATAGTGGTCAGTTCCTGCTTTTGACAATTGTTGTTATAGCCTTTTACCAGACAAAAGATTGATTTTTCATGTTATGTTACTGGGCTCTTGGAGCCTGTGGTGGCTGTGGGGCTCGCTGCATTGGTGCGCCATTCGGGGCGAAACCAGGACGTGGTGCGTAGCCATAAGGGGCAGGTGCGCCTTGCGGGGCAAAACCTGGACGTGGTGCATAGCCGTTAGGGGCGTAGCCGCCACGGTTTCCGTTATATCCATTATAGGCACCGTTATAGCCATTATAGCCATTACCGTAACCATTACCATTCATCGCACTGTTACCGGAACCCTTGCCTGAAAAATTCATGCCAAAAGATCCTGAACCAGAACCGTTGCCGCTACCATTTCCATAACCGTTGCCATTTCCATTGCCCCAGCCATTACCGTTGCCGTTGCCCCAACCATTACTGTTGTTAAAGCCACCGCCATTATTGTTCCATGGACCCCAGCCCCAAAATGCATTTGCACTCGATGCTGCTGTGACTGTTAAGGTGGCAGCAATTAATGCTGTCTTGATAAGTTTCATTGGTTCATAACTCCCGATATGATTGTATTTATTGTCATAAAAATGTAAGGCACTATATAAATACAGCATCTTAATCATTAAACATCATGACAAACATAATAATACTTAGAACTTACTTCGTGGGCAGGCTATATTAATGCGAAAATAATTAGCAAAAATACGAGACAAGACCTTACTGTTGTTGCGTATCAAATATAACTTTACCAAAGTCATCAAATAAAAGTATGTAAATACTTTTGCTGAATTATTAGGTCAGTATTATACTTGACTATGTTGTTGCTTGTGATGCAACGACGAAGGCTATCGCCGTAACTGCTTCTATTTTGACTAGGAGGTCAGTTTGTTTCTCGTTGCAGTGGTGTAACAACATCTAAGGGAACAATAGGATTATTTAGTTTTTATTGTGTTAATGATAACCAAAAATGCGTCACCCTGACACGTTTTTGGTGTGGATTATATTCAAATGCCCATACATATAGGCTTCTTTCACGAAAAAATATTTTAATTATTTTTTTCTGGGTGCAAGTTTGACGATGGAAGCTGAAGACTAAAAAGTAAGTGTTGCCCTGGCAAGAATGGACTGGCATATCTCATCATCATGATGTCTTGTGATGACTGACCATCTTTTTAAAGGCTGTTTTGGAGGAAAAGTGCTGTGAAAATTTCACTGGTTGTAGCTGTGTCTGACAATGGGGTTATTGGCAATAAGGGAAAAATGCCCTGGAAAATGCGTTCAGACATGAAGTATTTTCGTCATACCACCATGCACAAACCCGTCATAATGGGGCGCAAGACATGGGAATCCCTCAATGCGCCTCTTGCCAACAGAGACAATATCGTTGTGACCCGGCAGGAAGGTTATAGCGCAGAAGGGGCAATTGTTGCACCTTCTGTTGAGAAGGCGATTGCCATGGCTGAAGAGTTTGCTGTCATGCGTTCTGCGACTGAGGTGATGGTGGTCGGTGGCAGCCAAATTTATGAACTGACCTTGCCGGTGGCTGACCGGGTCTATGTTACGGAGGTTCATATGAATGTAGAGGGGGATACCTTTTTCAGGCCTCTTGACAGGGCAGGATGGCATGAAATCTCCCGCAATTCTTTCGAGGCAGGAAAGAGGGATGATGCAGGCTATTCATTTGTCATCTATGAGAAGGGGCCGTCGTAATTTTATCAGGTTGCCCGTCAGGCGGTAAACTGGGAGATTCAGCAGGTCTCTTAATTGTGAACCAATAGTTATAGACGTTGCATGTTCTGTCAGACTAACTTATGAAGGGGGCTTGGCTAATACGAAAACGCCTTGCCTGAGATATGGATTTCTTTATCTTATTTGATGATAAGGGTTGCCAAACAATAACCTGGCACTATATCCATGTCATGCTGACATAAAAACAGATTTTAATGAGGATAAGACTATATGCCCTGGAGTCAAGGTGGCGGCGGTAACGGATGGAAAGGCGGCGGTGGCAAAGGCAACGGCGGCAATAATAATGGCGATGGCCCCTGGGGTGGCAATGGCGGCGGCGGAAAAGGTGGGGGCGGAAAGAATAACCCGGACCTTGAGGAAATGCTGCGCAAAAGCCAGGACAGGTTTAAGAATGTCATGTCAGGGGGCAATGGCTCCGGTGACGGGGTGAGCAACCTGTTTATGGCAGGCATGGCCTTGCTTGGCATATTGTTTATCCTGTTTAACTTCTTTACTGTCCGTATCCAGCCTGATGAAGAGGGTGTGGTGCTGCGCTTTGGCAAATATGCCAACAAGCTTGAACCTGGCTGGCATTTTCGTTTTCCCCAGCCTATCGACTATATCTACAAGCCCAAAATCTTGAACCAGCAAGTGACAACCGTTGGCGTTGACCAGTTGGCTGAAAGCCTGATGTTGACGGGTGACGGCAATATTGTTGATGTCAATTTTATTGTAAAATGGCGCATTGATAAGTCTGAAGAGTATCTTTTCAATATTGAGCGGCCTGTATCAACAGTCAAGGAAGTGGCCGAAAGTGCCATGCGCGAAGTGGTAGGCAAGCATCCAATCAACTATATCCTGACAGCAGAAAAACTGAAGGCTGCCAATGCAGTTCACAAGCTGATCCAGGATACCCTGAATGGCTATAAGGCAGGGATATTGATTGAACAGGTTAACCTTTTGAAGGTAGACCCGCCATCTGAGGTGATTGCTGCATTTCGTGATGTTGAATCTGCCAAGGCTGACCGCGAGACAGAGCTTAATAAGGCAACAGCCTATGCCAACAGGGTGCTTGAGGAAGCCAAGGGGTCTAAAGAAAAAATTCTTGAGGCTGCCAAGGCCTATAAGGAAAAGTCCATTGCTGAAGCGGAGGGTCAGGCATCACGCTTTGACCAGATTTATGCCCAGTATAAATTGGCACCTGCGGTGACAAGGAAACGTATGTATCTGGAAACAATGGAAAAGGTCTATAGCAAGACCAGCAAGATTATATTAAGCGGCGGAAAAAATAATGGCGGTGTTGTGCCTTATCTTCCGCTGGGTGAGCTTGGCAAGAAACCTGATCAGGGGGGACGATAATGAAAAATATAGCCTCTAGCTTTATCGCTATTGTAATTATTGGCCTGCTGGTCGCCATGTATATGATGGCATTTGTTGTCAAGCAGACAGAGCAAGCCATGGTGTTGCGGCTCAGTGCTGTTAACAGGGTGATTGTTGAGCCTGGCCTTTATTTCAAGATGCCTTTTATTGAGAATGTGGTCTATTTCGATAAACGCATCCTGGACTTTGATGCCACCAACAAGCTGGAAATTATCACTTCAGACAATAACCGTTTGGTGGTAGATGCCTTCATGCGTTACCGCATCACCGAACCCTTGACGTATTACCGTTCTGTCAAGACGAAGGGACGGGCGCATTTACGGTTGGAAGCTTCTCTTGACGGTGCCTTGCGGCGTGTTCTTGGTAAGGCGAGCCGTAATGATATTGTGCAAAAAGACCGTGAAAAGCTGATGCATGATATTCGCACGATTGTGAATCAGGAATCCAGCAAGCTTGGTATTTTTATTGATGATGTGCGTATTAAGCGGGCTGACTTGCCCGAGGCCAACTCGCAGGCCGTGTTTAACAGGATGCAGACTGACCGTAAGGAGATTGCGGCCAAGTTCCGTGCTGAGGGCAAGAAAAATGCCACCAAGCTTCGGGCGATGGCGGAAAGGGAATCCACCATTATCAGGGCAGAAGCCACCCGTGACGGTGAAGTGATGCGTGGTCAGGGCGATGCCAAAAGAAATGCGATATTTGCCAAGGCCTATAGCAAGGATGCTGAATTTTTTGCCTTTTACCGTTCCATGCAGGCTTATGAAAAAGGGCTGGCAAACAGCGATACCAGAATGTTGCTTTCACCTGACAGCAAGTTTTTTGAATATTTTAACAAATAGTCCTGTTTTGAAGGAAGATGTTGAAATATACGGGTTTATACAATGAGATAGCCGTCAGCCTTGTGCTGGTGGCTATTTTTGTTATTGGCTTTTTGATGAGGGAAAGCCGTTTGGCAAAGAGGTTAGGCTATACAAGCATTTTTGAAACGAGACTGACGAGTAAAAGATCAAGCTAAATGTAACGATAGTTTTTGTGGGTGTCCTTTGCCCCTCGTGAACCCAATAATGTGATAAGAAGGTCTATACTGACTTTTAAATGGAGGGCTGTTGACCCTTTAGGCCGTTTTCTGGCTTGAAATTTTTGTCATATCATTCCAGACTCTGCAATGTATTATCATTTTAGAAATTGTAGGACGACCAGAACCGGGATACCTTGCGCTGTGACTATCGTTTTAAAGACTGCTGCCAGAATTATTAGCTTTTCCCTTGCCATATTGGCTTGTGCCATGACGGTATCGTCTTTGGCTCGGGGGCCTGAATCCGTTGCTGATATTGCGGAGAAGCTGGAAGGTGTTGTTGTCAATATCTCAACAGCTACCATTAGGGCTCGAAAAAACCCTAAAAAACTTCCCAAAATACCAAAAGGTTCCCCGTTTGAAGATTTGTTCAAGGACTTTTTCAACAATAATGGTGACGGGATTTCCAGGAAGAAGGTAAGTTCCCTTGGTTCGGGTTTTGTGGTGGGGGCTTCGGGGATGATTGTGACCAACAATCACGTTATTGAGGAGGCTGATGAGATATTTGTGACCTTCCCGGACGGGCGCAAGTTCAGGGTTGAAAAAGTGGTGGGTCGCGACAAGAAAACCGATATTGCCGTCCTGAAAGTCAGTCCTGACAAGCCCCTGAAGGTTGCCCGTTTTGGGGATAGCAAGAAAATCCGTATTGGCGATTGGGTGATGGCAATTGGCAACCCTTTTGGCCTTGGCGGTACTGTCACTGTCGGGATCATTTCAGCGAAAAATAGGGATATTAACTCAGGCCCCTATGATAATTTCATCCAGACAGATGCTGCTATTAACAAGGGAAACTCAGGGGGACCGTTGTTTAATATGGACGGCGAAGTGATCGGGATAAATACAGCTATTATATCACCTTCGGGCGGCTCGATTGGTATTGGTTTTGCTGTGCCCTCCCTGACTGCCCAAGATATTATAGAACAGCTGATCGCCAATGGCAGGGTAAGGCGTGGATGGCTGGGTGTGCGGATTCAGTCCATTTCCAAGGGTATAGCCGAAAGCCTTGGCATGGATAATGTTAAGGGCGCGCTGGTCTCCAATATTTCACCGGACAGCCCGGCGCGCAAGGCTGGGATGAAACTGGGAGATGTCATCCTGAAGTTTGGCGGCCAGAAAATTGAAACCATGCGGCAGTTGCCCAAGATTGTTTCACGCAGCAGGGTCAATGAAGATATTAAGGTCGAATATTTGCGCGATGGCCAAAAGAATACCCTGGTTGTGCGTATTGAGGAGCTGGGTGAAAAGGACAAGGACAATGATGGGGAGCTTGAGATTGTACTGGAAAAGCCAGAACCGGACTCGGGGAAAAGCCAGAGAA
This sequence comes from Alphaproteobacteria bacterium, assembly GCA_024279735.1. Lineage (GTDB taxonomy): Bacteria > Pseudomonadota > Alphaproteobacteria > Rhizobiales > JAJRRF01 > JAJRRF01. The sequence continues at coordinate 4,217 of JAJRRF010000235.1, read as the reverse complement.
TACTGGACATGACAGTTTCTGGACTGACAGCCAAACTACGCAAACGTTATCATATCAGAAAAAATATCAAGGGTGTGGTCGTTACGAGGGTCAGGCGCAAAAGCATTGCGGCAAGCAAGCATATCAAGAAGGGTAATGTCATCATTGAGGTGTCCCAGAAACAGGTTGTCAGTCCACTGGATATTGTCAATGAAGTCAGGAAGGCTCAGCTCACAGGCCGTAAATCAGTCCTGTTCCTGGTTTCCGATGCCAAGGGTATCCTGCGTTTTATTGCCTTGCCTGTGAAGGTGAAGGATTAGGCTGTTGCAGTTTGCGCAATATCTGAACCAGGGCAATACCGTCCCTGGCGCTCAGGGCATGGTCAGAAGGAATCACAAAGCTTTGTGCTATGCCGCGCAAGGCAGGCACAAAATTCATGTCCTGTCGCCAGCCCTTGACCACGCTGTCACCTGCCGCCGGATTAGGTGAGGTGGAATGGATAATGGAGATATAGCGCGCCTTGGGATGGGGTGTCCTGTTGAGCCATCCCAGCAAGTTCCCCCTGTTTTCCGGGCTGAGCTGGCGGTAAAGTCTTTGGGAACGGTTAATTGTGCCTGCGCCCATAAAGGGGGCGAAAAATGACAGGAGGGAACTGCCAATAATTGTTCCCAATTTGGCTGTCTGTGAGCCAAGGTGCGGGCTGGCTATGGTGACAAGACTGTCAATTGCCAATTTGGGCCAACGCACCATCATATAACGGGCAGCAATGCCGCCAGCAGAATGCCCGATAATATAAATTTTGTCTTCTGGATGCTGTTTTTGGAGAAAACGGACATAATAGCTCAATATGGTCGCCTGCAACTCAATCGGGGCTTCCGAGGGCAGGTTGGCTGTGTAGGTTCTTTTGGTTTCCTTGGGCTTGATCCCATAATAGAAAACGCCTTGCGGCCTCATGTCAAGAATGCCTGCATCTATCCAGCCATCGCGTTGCAGGATGGACGAGATGCCACTGCTGCGCCAGCTCCCAGCATCGGAGTTATAGCCATGAACCAGAAGCACAGTCTGTGCCAGGGCCTGGGTCTGGAGACTGGCGAGAAGAAGAAACAGGGGTAATAAAAAGCGCATTAGCCTAATCCTTTGGGGCAGACAATGTGAGACCTTGTTATCATGACCGACTCACATGAGGGATAACTGAATATTTACAGACTATTGGAAAAGGTCAGGCCAGGCAATGCTGTATCATGCCAGATGCCTTTTTTTTGAGGGTATCCTAAAAACCACTCAGGACGCAAAAGCCAGTGGGACAAGCCTGCTTTGGCCAGATAATATGTCCTGGTCACAGGCGAATCAGTTACAAGCCTGTGTCATGACCCATTTTTTACTTTCAGCCCTAAAGAACCAGTCACCCCAACTGACAGGGAAGTCGGCGGAACAAAAGATATTTTTGTCCGCGCTCATTGTCGCATCCCTCACTGTTGCCTTGCTCTATGGCCAGGGGGTTGGTCTGTTCAGTGCTGTGGTTTTTGTCCTGATGGTCATTTTTTCACTGAGTGGGGTTATCTTCTTTTTGGGACTGCATTCCGGTATCATCCAGTTTGAGGAGTCGCAGGAGCAGGCCAACTTTATCAGCAGTTATCTGGAGGGCTTGCCCTATGGGGTGATCCTGACAAATGATGATGGCCATATTACTTTTGCCAACAGCAATTATATGACACTGACGGGCTCAACTCGGGTCAGGATACCAACGGTGACTAACCTGTTTGGACGTGAAGTGGGGGCATCCAGTGCCGTCTATCGCCTGGGCAGGGCTGTCAAAAGGGGAGAGGACTGGAGTGAGGAATTTCGGGTAGAGCCGCGCCGCCGCCCAGAAAACCCCCTTCAGGACGGCGGCTGGTATCGGTGTCAGACACGCAAGGTTTCTTTTCCTGGCAGGGAACCGGGGCAGGAGGAAAGCTATACCCTTTGGGAAATTATTGAGATTACCAAGGAACGGCTGCGCCTTGAAAAGACCTACCAGAGTATGCAAAATATCATTGATAACCTGACCCATGCCCCGGCCGGATTTTTCGTGACAACGCCGTCAGGCAGGATCAGCTATATTAACGACACCCTGTCTGACTGGCTTGGCCTCGACAACCGCGAAAACCTGACAAATGGCCTGATGATGACAGACCTGTTCTGGGGAGAGGATGAGGCCTTGCTGACCTTTCCCGGTAAACAGGCTTGTCAGGAGGGGCAGAGCCCCTGTGTCCAGGAGATAGACCTTGACCTGGCGCACCTTTACGGCAAAAGGGTTGCTGTCCGTTTGTATTCAGAGCCTGTCTATGACATTGTCAGTGGGGACTTTACCCATCGCCGTACCTTGGTGATGCGACGTGACACAAAGCGGAATCAGCAGTCTGAACTGCAAATATTGCAGACCAAATATAACAGGCTGTTTTTGACTTCGCCTGTGCCTGTTGCCACTATTGATAAAGTGGGCAATATCCTGAGTGCAAATGCCTTGTTCATGCGCCTGTTTGATGATGGCGAACACAGGGTTGTCTTGGCGCAGACAAATATGAAGGACATTGTGAATAAGAGTGCCAAAAGCAGGCTGATGAAAGCTGTCGGGCTGTTGGAAAATGACCAGTCCTCTGAAATTGATGTCACTTTTGGCAGCGGGGATACTGGGTTTCACCATTCAGAGCAACGTGATGGCAAACTGTTTCTGTCACCGCTTGAACGCAGTGATCGGGATGAAGAGGCCGCGTTGGTTTTTGCCATGGACCTGACAGAACAGCGCACCATGGAAATGCAAATGGCACAGGGGCACAAAATGGCTGCCCTTGGCCAGTTTGCGGGCGGTATTGCCCATGACTTTAACAATGTGTTACAGGCCATTATTGGCTTTTCCGAGCTTTTGCTTCAGGATCATACCCCGAAGGATCCAGCCTTTAAGGACATTATCTCAATTAAGAATAATGCCACCCGCGCTGCCGGGCTTGTCCGCCAGATCCTTGCCTTTTCGCGCGGGCAGACGCTAAGGGCAACCGTGTTTAGCCTGAATGATGTTCTGCCAGACCTGGACAATGTGTTGCGCCTGAATGAGAAGGTACATCGCGAGGTGCATCTTGGACGTGACCTGTGGTCGGTGAAGGCTGACCGCACCCAGTTCGAGCAGGTTGTCCTGAACCTTGCCAAAAATGCAATGGATGCGATGCCTGAAGGCGGAAATATTACCATACGGACATCGAATATTACGATGGATGATACTGAGGCCGCTGAAATGGTCGGGATGCAGTCTGGGCAATATGTACTGTGTGAAGTGTCTGATACAGGAACCGGAATTGCCCCAGAAATATTGGCAAAAATATTTGAGCCTTTCTTTACCACCAAGGACATGGGCAAGGGGACAGGCCTGGGCCTGTCTTCGGTCTATGGCATCATCAAGCAGAGTGAAGGGTTTATCTATCCTGAAAGTGTGCTGGGTGAAGGCACAACGTTCCGCATCTATCTGCCGCGCCATATTGCGTCCAGTTCGGATCTGGCTGCTAAGGAAGAAAAGCCGCAGCTTGCCAAGGTCAAGAAAGAGGGCGGTGATACTGGCAATGAAGTGATCTTGCTGGTGGAGGATGAAGAATCCGTCCGTGCCTTTTCAGCCCGCGCCCTGACATCCAGGGGCTATAAGGTGTTGGAGGCTGAGGACGGTGAGGAGGCCTTGGAAGTCTATGAAGAGGTTAACGGGAAAATAGACCTATTGATCAGTGATGTGATGATGCCTGTAATGGATGGGCCAACCCTGCTGGGGGAACTGCGCCAGATCAACCCGGAACTGAAGGCGATCCTGATGTCAGGCTATGCAGAAGATTCGACCCGCAAGCAGATGGACGGCGAGCAGGAATTTGTGTTCCTCAACAAGCCGTTCCAGCTCAAGCAACTGATCTCAACCATCAAGGATGCCCTGAATGGGTAGGGCAGCTTGCACATAGAGATCCCTGTTATACCAGGTCACAAAGGGAATCTTACTTTCCAAGTGATGGGAATCCCCGATCGGTGAGGTATGGCGGCTTGGCAAAAGAGACGCGGCCTTGTGAATTAGTATTAGGTCAAAAAGGTGATAAAGCAACCTGATCTGTGGACTTTCAGTCAGTCTTTCAGGTTTCTTCAGTGTTCCAGTTGATATAAGATTTATTGTTTGCTGCCCATTTTTCGTCTATCTCAACCAAGATTGCGGAGACGAGCCTCATGAGAGAGGC
>JAJRRF010000234.1 GCA_024279735.1 Alphaproteobacteria bacterium | reverse complement strand
TACATTCCACGGTATATCAGAAAAATATCTACACCATTATCTCGCAGAATTTGAATATCGATTCAATAGACGCTATAAACTTGGTGATATGATCGAAAGACTGGCCTATATTTCCATCTGTACACCCCCTAGAACTCAAAAATTCATAAGGATGGCGGAGAGGATGGCGTAATCAGGAAACACTATGCCATTTTTTTTACTATTGATATTGGATCAGTGAACCCAGCCTATCGCCTTCGCCGCTTTTCGCCGCCAGAGTTCCTGCCCCTTTTATAGTTATAGCCTGTGTCATCGTCATTATAGCTGTCATCACGGTTGTCATCATAACGATTACCATTGTTACCGCCGCCCCGGCTCTCATTGTCATATCCATCATTTCGGCCTGAGCCGCCAGAGCTGGACTTGACACCTGTACTTGGCAGCACATAGACACCGTAATTACCAAAGCCAACGAGGTCACCCTTTTTGTCACCATCAATGTCAGCAACCATACGTGGATGGCTTCGACCCCAGCCGCCATCATTCTTGCCAAAACCGCCAGTGATTTTCTTGGGTTCAGCAAACCTACCCTGGCGGGCATAAGAGACATAGACACCGTCATTGGCAAAACCGACAATATCAGCCTTGCCATCTCCATCCATATCCTTCACCATACGCGGATGACGACCCTTGATCCAGCCGCCAACCTTACGGCCAAAAGCCCGAACCCATTTTTTCGGCTTGGAAAACCGATTTCTGCGGGCAAGCGAGACATATACGCCGCTACTGCCAAAACCCACAATATCAGCCTTGCCATCCCCGTCAACATCAGCCATTACACGGACATTATCCCTATTTGACCAGCCCCCTGCCTTCCGGCCATAAGCAGCAACCCATCTTTCCGGCTCAGTAAAACGGCCACGGCGGGCAAGCGAGACAAAGACCCCGCTATTGCCAAAGCCAACAATATCAGCCTTGCCATCCCCATTCACATCAGCCATCACCCGTTTATGGTCAGACTTGCTCCATTTTCCAGCCTTGCGACCAAAGGAGCCAATCCATAATTCAGGTTCAGTAAAGTAACCGTTGCGAGCCAGGGAGACATAGACCCCCTTGTCAGCAAAGCCAACAATATCAGCCTTGCCGTCCCCATTCACATCAGCCATTGTCCTGATATGGTGTTTGTTACTCCAGCCACCTGTTTTGTTTCCGTAGGCATCAACCCATTTGACTCCTTTGGCAAAACCGTTCCGCCGTGCCAAGGCGACATAAACTCCTGTATTCCCAAAACCGACAATATCAGCCTTCCCGTCCCCATTCACATCAGCCATAATACGGCGGTGCAGTGCCACGCTCCAACTGCCAGCCTTGCGTCCAAACTCCTTCAGCCATCTTACAGGCTTGTTGAAATGATCCTTATGAGCAAGGGAAACATAGACACCACCATCGCCAAAACCAACGATATCGTCCTTGCCATCCCCATTAACATCTGACATCAGACGCAAATGGTCTCTGGTATTCCAGCTGCCTTTTTTCGTGCCATAGCCCCGCACCCATTCTTCAGGCTTCCCGGCAGAGGCGTATCCGCCGCCATTATCGTTCCCATCATCAACAGAACCCGGCTCTTCCGGATAACCTCCGCCTGTATCACCACGCCGTGCCTTGCCCTTGCCCTGCAAGCAAATTCTGGTTCTGCGAAACAGTCCCTTGCTCCGTCCCCTGATACTGACAGACCTGATAAAGCGGCCATTGCGGAAACGAAATACCTTTGACTCACTGTTACGGGCAATACCGGAAGCAATATCCAGGTCACGGCTGCGGCCATTGCCAAATGTCAGCCTAAACTCTTCCATTTGTGCCGTCTTGTTGGTCACAGCCAAGCGTACAGCAGTGAAGCGTCCCATATCACGGCCAACACGAATTTTTTTGGTCTGGCGCAATCTACCTATCTTGACACAGCCCAAATCCTTCCATTTCCCCTGGGCAACATCTTCTGTGTCATCGCCATTTCCATTATCATCTTCCGTTTCAGCGCGTTCAAGGCAGCGGGACAATTTATTTTGCGCCCTATTCAACACAGCCCTGCGCTTGCGGGGGGACTTGCGCTTACACCAGCGATATATTCCTTCATAATCCCCAGGCCAGGCATTGCTCACCTTACGGCATTTACTGGCAGTTCCCTGATCGAGAACTTCCATAGCTGTCTCGGAATAGCGTTCACATGCCCTGTTACGGGAACTTCCGCCCCTGCTACACTTCCGCAATCTCTCACGCCTGTCTGAAATACGGCGTTCTTTCACCCTGTTACTGTTTTCCATGCACCAGTCATAATGCCTTGAGTAGAACGGATGCCAGAATTTGCCCCTAAAACTGCATTGGCTGGAAAGATTCTTGTCATAATCCACCAAGGAAGCTTCGGCATAGTCTGCACAGCCAATCTCTTTTCGCTTTTGGGTAAAATCAACAGATTTCTTGACCCCAGAGGTGCAACAATCATTATAAATCTTTTCGCCAAGGGCAAATTTCAGGCGGCACTGCGCAAGAAAAACCTTTTTCCGTCTGCCGCGCCGATCCGTCCTTCTTTTCGGCCTCGGGTCTACTTTTGAGCCATTACGGGTCACCACGCGCTGCTTGATAAAGGTCCAGGACTTGCATTGGCTATCCTTGTTACAGGCACGGCGGCATTCTTTGGCCTCACCGCCCCGTTTCAGCTTGAAAAAACGGTAATCGCCGCCAATCCTAAGGGTATCAAGGTCAACAGCCTGGGCTGGAAGACTGAAGGACAGTAACAATATCACTAAGGCAGTTCCATATGAAAAAGCCTGTCTGACTGCCAACAAAAACTTATAAAATACCATTACACAAACTCCCAACCCAATATCCCTATTATTCTTTACCCTAAAGGGTCACACAAGATATCTCAAAAAGCAAGCCAGAACAGTCAATTGCAGTATGCTGTAAGGGTATAGTGGGAGAAAATTGTTACAATTTACGAGCCTGCGATATGGGTCAATAAGGGGCCAGGGCGAAGGACTTTTGGAAATAGTGCATGTCATGAAAGGCGATATGTCTGCTGACAAGAGATAGAGTCGAGAGATTTTTACAGCCCTTCCCAGCACATACCTAGAACCTGTCCTTCAACTGCCTTATCCTTGAAAAGACCTCAGAAAGGGCAGCCCCTTCCATTGCTATATTTTTCTGGATTTCTGCACTGTCAAGACGTAGGAACGGATTGGTCTCCAGTTCAAGCTGCAAAGAGACAGGCAGGGTGGGCAAGCGGTTTCGCCTTAGCTCACGCACCTGTTCCATCCTGCTTTGCAAGGCCTGGTTACCCGGCTCTATTTCCAAGGCAAATTCGCCATTGGACAAAGTATATTCATGGGCGCAATAGACCTGTGTTTTTTGAGGCAACGCCCTTATCTTTTGCAGGCTCTGCCACATCATTTCAGCATTTCCCTCAAACAGTCTGCCGCACCCCATAGAAAACAATGTATCTCCTGTGAACAGCAAATTGCTGTCTGGAATCCAGTAAGATATATGCCCTAATGTATGTCCTGAGGTTTCCAATATGTGAATATCATGCCCGCAAAACCCAATCACGTCCCCTTCCTTCACCCCCTTATCCATCCCTGGAATCCGTTCCCTGTCAGCTGCTGCCCCAACAATCTGGCAACCAAACCTTGCCTTCAGGCTTTTGTTGGCCTCCACATGGTCATAATGGTGATGGGTATTCAGGATATGGGTCAATTCCAGGTTCTGGCTCTCCAATGCCCCAATGATCGGCATTTCTTCAGGGCTGTCAATGCTTATAGCCTTACGGGAAACTGGATCAAACACCAGCAAGCCATAATTGTCTGAGCGGCAAGGGAACTGAAAGACCTCCAGGCCAGGTTTCTGTGTCATTCTCAACCTTTCACAGTAAAAATATGGAAACAGAGCCATAACTTGATATGTTATACTCTTCCAACATCAAAACCCAGATTTTCAAGTCGTGTGAGTATATATGATTATTCAAGGCGAATGCGACCATTTAGACTGCTTTGATTCACCTGAAAATAATATTTATGCCATACTATACACACACACTGTACTGGACAAGTCAAACAGCTACACAAAAGGATTCCAAAACTATTGCCATTATAACGGGCAAAAAAATTGGCACTTAATCAATTTTTTGTGAACCTGTATAATCCGCACAAAACCATGGCCTGAGTTATATGTATGTTGATGTAAAAGATTTGAGAGACTTTTATGACTCTCCATTAGGCAAGGTCGCCTGTGAAGCTATCAGCCAGCGCATCTATGCGAGATGGCCAAAACTGTCTGGCCTGTCCTTGCTCGGGATGGGCTATGCCACCCCCTACCTCAATAGTGTTGACCATAATGCCCGCTCCTGCCTGGCCTTTATGCCCGCAGGACAGGGTGTCACAATCTGGCCAGACAATGGGCGTGTCAGAACCTGCCTTGTCCATAACAGGAAACTGCCTCTGCCAGATAACAGTATTGACCGCATTCTGTGTGTCCACGGCCTTGAACTGAACCAGTCCTCTAATGAATATCTTGCCGAAATTTGGCGGGTGCTCAACCCTGAAGGCAGAATTTTGATCGTTGTCCCTAACAGACGGGGCATCTGGGCACGGACTGAGCAAACCCCGTTTGGACACGGTTCGCCCTATACCTACCGCCAGCTGGGTATGCAATTACGCCAACACCGTTTCACACCTGAAGGTTCAGCTGAAGCATTGTTTATGCCCCCAAGTAGCCGTCCAGTGTTTTTGCGCTCCGCCAAAACCCTTGAGCGGTATGGCAGCAAAATATGGCTTCCTTTTGCAGGTGTCATATTGATGGAGGCCAGCAAGACAGTTTTTAACCCGATCAAGCCTGCAACAGTGAAACGTTTCCAGCCCCTGCTGAAGCCAATTCCTGCTGGAGCCGTCACATCCTAAATTGTTACAAACCAACAGTTCTGCTACACCAAGCCATCAGAAAGGCATCAAGCCATTTTCTGTATTGGGACTGATAGGCCAAGTGCTTCTCAATTTGCCCTGAAGCAGACTGACTGCCTTGTTGCTGCAACATATCTGGCAGCAACGTAATCCAGCGTCTCAGGATTCGTTCCGTTACTTCAGGATGGAATTGCAAGCCGACATGACAATCTTCATACAGCACAGCCTGGTTCTCAAAATTCTGTCCTCTTAAAAAACATGTCATCCCTGCTGGCAAACCAAACCCTTCTGAATGCCATTCATAGACCATACCAGGAAACATGGCAGGATTAGTGACAACAGACTTTTCTGCAGGACTGACAGGATAATAGCCTGCCTCAACCAGCCCATCCTTCCGTGCCTGCACCTTACCTCCCAGATGCCTAACCAGTAACTGCGCTCCCAGACATATTCCCAACACAGGAACCTTTTCCCGCAATGGGATGCCAAGCCATTCTATTTCAGTCCTGATATAGTCATGTGGATCATTTACGCTCATATTGCCGCCAAACACGATTACACCTTGGTAACACTCCAGGCTTTGTGGCAAAGCATCTCCCCAGCGCGGTTTCCTGATCTCTATCTGGTATCCCCTTTGGGAAAACCACTGGCCGACACTGCCAGAGCAGGTGCGTTCCTCATGCATAATGAACAATATTTTCTTGGGAACTTGTGGGCAGCCTTTACCAGACAAACCATGTGAAGGAAAAACAGATTCTTCGCCTTCTCCAACTGTCACAGGCTTTTTTTGCCGATACATCCAGTTCATCCTATTTTACCCTTCGCCTTAATATCCAGGCCATAAACGGCAACAACAGGTCATGGGGAATAAATTTCAGGGCAACTGCCCCTAAAAAATTGGTCAGACTTGGGAATACCACAGACTTATCACACATCAGACCTGAATATCCCATAGCAGCAACTTTTTGTGCGCTTTCTGTGGCCGCAGTATCACTGTAATACGCGGTTTCAGCTCCCATTTTTTTATGGAAACCTGTCTTGACTGGACCAGGACAAAGCACCGAAAAACGCACACCCGAAAAGAAATTTTCCACTGAAAGGGCTTTTGTCAGTGAAACAACATAGGACTTACTGGCATAATAGACTACCTGGTAGGGCCCCGGAATAAAAGCTCCCAAGGAAGCTATATTAAGAATCCCACCGTCGCTGCGCTCCAGCATATCAGGCAGGTAATGGTGGCTCAGTGTGGTCAGGGCATGGATATTGACAGCAAGCAGTTGCTGCGTTTCAGCCATCGTTCTTTTGTGGAAATAACCTGCCAGGCCAAGACCTGCATTATTAACCAGAAAACGGATATAAAGCTGATTGTCTGCCAGCAACTTGTCCAGGCTTTCCAGATAACTGTGCTGTGCCAGATCCTCCTGAAGGACAAACACCCTTATCCCATATTCCTTGACAAGAACAGCCTGCACCGCCTCAAGCTTTTCTTTTGAACGCGCCAACAGCACCAGGTCATGCTTTCCCTGAGCAAACTCATGGGCAAGAGCCTTGCCAATACCTTCAGAAGCCCCGGTAATCAGGCTCACAGGCTTTAGGTTGTCTTGTTTCTTTGTCATAGTTCTGGTTCATAAAATAAGGATAATGACCCAAGACATACCATCCAGGCCTTTATAATGTATAAATACAAAACACCTGCACTGTTCTCCAGCAGGAAAATAACCCCAATCTTGACCAGCGAGGACACTCTCAATAAAGAACAGAATCCTTTATTTCTGCGGCTGTCCTAATTAGAAAACATTACGTTACGGCCATTCAGCGGCTGGACAGGCCTAAAGTTAGACTTCATGATCTGACCAATACGGTTAATCCTGTTCAGGCTGGCATGGACAGGGGTTTTCATCACAATCCACCCAACATTTTCGGTGCAGGGCGGGGTTGTCAATGAACCATCATAGGCATAATATTGTCTGCTATGGCGCGGTGGCAGCATTTCAGCTGGATCAACCTTCATGCCCGTAATTGGCAATTTTAGCCCAGCCTGTTCTGGCAGCTGGATACGGTCCACCAACATGTTAAATTCCTGGAACTTGTCCTCAAACATGATGGCAACCACGACAATATGCCCCTGGTCACTTTCATGAACCAAATGCACTTCCATTGGATAACGCCGTCCATCAATGGTATGCTCAGCCATCCTGTGAAAATGGAACTGTTTAAGCTGGTAATCCTTGCCCATGACCCGCAAGAAGCTGCCAGGTTTCACAATGACCTTCAGTGTATGCCCATTATTCAGAATTTCACCATCTGTACTTTTATAATAAAAGAGCGGCTCAAAACCTTTATGCATCTGCCCTGACACCAAGTTAATTGGAGACTGCGCCTTGCCAGTCTTACAACTGTTACCAGTCCCTGCCAGGTTTCCCCATTTATCTGGACCATTTTCTTTCAGATAGCCCCAATGGGAAATTTTACCGCCCAGGCCGCTTTTTTCCTTTACAGTATCGATCAGGTTGCCAACTGCCTTTTTGATACGCTTCATCTTGCTCTCGTCAGCAGTTTTCTTTTCAGCAGTCGCTGTGCTTCCAGGTTGCCCACTCACTAGAGACTTTCCGCCATGGGAAACCACAGCAGCAGACTGTGCTACTGCTGGCTGGCCTGTGTTGCCGGAAAAGATATTCATGCTGTCCCAATTGGACTGGATAGCCAAGACAAGCAACAGCCCACCGGAAACCTTAAGGTAAGGCATGGCATCAGAAAAAATACTCTTTTTGTTCATTACATAACCATTCTAAAATTGCTCTGCCTTAAAACAGAGCCAAACAATATATTTATTAGGTTTCATGACAATAGCCAAATTATCATAGCCCTATACCTGATAATAACATAAACCAATCTACAAATTATTTATTAATACAAAAAACAAAAAATTTAAATAGATTAATATTAATATTTCAGCATATTCATACATATACTTGAATCAAAACACTATTTAATTTAAAAAATACTATGCAAAAAGCTTAAAAATATTCTAATAACATTGAAACACTGAAATATTTTCTCTTGCCATTCACCCAAAAACAAGGAATGGCATCAAAACAGGGTCTGGCTATTTTTTACCAGCCTGCTAGACTACATGACAGACCCATAACCTTTCAGGATTTCATGTATATGGTACAGCTTTCCCTGCCCAAAAATTCAAAAATAACCAGGGGCAAAACCTGGAATGAAGCAGGGCAGCATGACCAGGGCAAGGCCTTCCAGATTTACCGCTGGTCTCCCGACACGCCAGATAATCCAAAAATAGATACGTATCACCTGGACTTGGAAACAACCGGGCCAATGGTTCTGGACGCGCTGATTAAGATCAAGAATGAGATAGACCCCTCACTGACCTTCAGGAGATCCTGCCGTGAGGGGGTCTGTGGTTCCTGCGCCATGAATATTGGCGGCATCAATACCCTGGCCTGCACGAAATCCATTTCTGACCTGTCAGGTGACATCAAGATTTATCCGCTGCCCCATATGGAAGTCATCAAGGATCTTGTACCGGACATGACCAATTTTTATGCCCAGCACGCCTTTATAGAACCGTGGTTACAGACAGTCACACCAGAACCCCAGCATGAGTGGCGGCAGTCACGCGAAGCTCGTGGTGAACTTGACAGCCTCTATGAATGCGTACTTTGTGCCTGCTGTTCGACCGCCTGCCCCTCTTATTGGTGGAATTCTGACCGCTACCTTGGGCCTGCGATCCTGCTTCAGGCCTATCGCTGGCTTAATGATACCCGTGATGAAATGACAGGAACGCGGCTTGACAGCCTGGAAGACCCGTTTCGGCTTTACCGCTGCCACACCATCTATAACTGCGCCAAAGCCTGCCCCAAAGGGCTGAACCCTGCCAAGGCAATTGCCAAGATCAAGCGCATGATGGTTGAGCGAAAGACCTAGTTTTTGCCAGCACAACAACACCAATCTAATTGGCAATCGGCATCATGTTTGCGCCATTCATCACATAAAGATAGCCCCCTGCCACGATAAGTGCCATGATCAAAAAAAGTAACGGCCCCCATTTCTGCATGATTATATTCCTTTCTTAAACAATAGTTCGGACAGTTTTCACCCAACAAAAAAATAAGTGAGCCCTCAATTTGTGGGAAGATGGTGTTGTAAACGACATCAATCCTTCAAAACGGAGGAACTCATGGACATTGTAACAACTGTTCTGGATCAAATGC
>JAJRRF010000233.1 GCA_024279735.1 Alphaproteobacteria bacterium | reverse complement strand
GATAAATAACGATAAAAATAAATCGTTATTTTTAAAACCACTAAAATATGATCATTTTTCCATTAAAAAACAGGATTTTTAGACTGTATTCCGCTTGAAACCGCGTATTTACGTGAAAAAAGAAGCTGGGGAGTTACAAAACCTGGAAGCTTTTTGAGCCATTATTGTCTATATCCATATGGGGTGCAATATTTTTTGCCCACTCACATTTAACCTGGCCGGTGATGGGAAAGCCTTCTTTTGTAAGTTTGGCAGAGCCGCCATCATAAATGGCATCGGCCAACACCTCCCATGTCCCGCAAATGCTGTCTTGCGTATAGTTTTTTAGGGCAGAGTTTTTGGCATTGGGATAGGCTGTCTTGATGGCCTTCCAGTCTCCAAGTAACCAGGCCTCGCCTTCTTCTATGGCTATCCTGAACAAGGTTGTTGGCTTTGGTTTGCAAGCATCAAGAATATCAACCATTTCTTGTTTGAATTTTGGAGCATCCTTATCGTCCAAGTCAACAACGATGATGACCGCAGCAGGAAAATCTTTAGGATAGTTTTTAAAAGTATTGCCATACCCTTGTAACAAACGGGGCAAATGGTTTAGGAGAACCCTTTTTTGAGGGTCTGTTTTTCCCTTCAGGTTTTTGGGAATATGTCCCACACCCTTATAAGCAATAATTTTATAGGTATGGGGGTTTCCATTTTCCTCAATAATTTTTTTGACGATTTCTTCAAGGGCAATTTTGCCAGAGGCATCCTCAACCAATATCTCAAAATGCATATGGCTTACTTTGCCTCCAGATAGTCACTATACCACAAGCCGCCCAAAGGCAGTCCCTCTGCAACAAGGGCATTGACAGTGGCATCGTCACTGGCACGGCGAATGGTGGCAAAACCATCTTCGCCTTTTTCCATGATCCATGTTTCTTCTGGCTTGAGGGCATCAACGAGATAGGGTTGATGGGTTGTAATGAAAAGTTGGGGGGTGTTGTCTTCTCCAGTGGCATGACTACGAAACTCCTGCACTAAAGTTTCGAGTAATTTATGGTAGAGACCATTTTCTGGTTCTTCAATACATATAAAGGGTGGAGGGGTAGGGTCTTCCAGTAACAACATATAGGCAAAGACCTTTAATGTTCCATCAGACATTTGAGAAGCATAAAAGGGGTCTTCAAAGCCCTTGTCATTAAACTGTAGTAACAGGCGGCCATCAGGACTTTCAGCAGTATCTATTTTGTTAATTCCTGGAATTTTTGTGGCGATCCTGTCGAGGATGTTTTGAAAGCGTTCGGGATGTTCCCGTTGTAGAAACTGCACAACATTTCCGAGATTATCTCCATATTTATTCAAGTGCTTATGTGCGCCAGCCATAGACAGTGAACGCGCAGCATCAGGAGAAAAGTAGCTAAGATGCCAATTTTCTAAAAACTCTCGAAATGCTGAAATGCGAGGGTGGTTCTTTAGTACGCCAAGAGTAGCTATACCTAACCTTCTTCCATCTTGTAGCTGAAAAATTTCAACATTAGAGTTTTGCTTATGTTTGTCGAGTATTCTCTTTATTTCTTCTTTGAGGTTTTTTTTTTCTATCGATCATCTGTCGGTATTGTGGTGCTATCCCTATTCCTTCTTCCAACATAAGCAGGAGGCCGTAAATTTCATTATCTACCTTGTTGGATGGTGGTATAATTTCATATAATACTTCTTTTTCACAATAGATGCCTCCCTGTTTGCTTTGATTAATTATGAGTTCGTAAGATATGAGCTTGGAGGAGGAGTTCTCTCTGTAATAAATTTCAAATGAAATGCCTTCTTTGCATCCTTGCGAACGCAACCGTTCAAAGCCGCCACGTTCATTCAAATCACAAGCTGTTTCAACGCCAAATTTCAAACAGTCGGATAGGAAACCAAAGGCATCAAATAGAGAAGTTTTGCCAACTCCATTTTTACCAATCATAACAGTTATGGGGGGCAAAGGTGAGCCATCATGTTCAGAGCCTAGTTTACCTATAGAAACATCTTTCAGCACCCTGAAATTTTTAATCCGAACACCTTCAATTTTGGCCATTGTTATATCCTGTCACTGAAACCTTGTAATGAATGAATCCGAGTATAGAACTAGAACTTTTTTGTCATTCCCAGCTTTAGGCTGGAATCCATAACCCCAGAACTGTAATATTAGGAACTGGAGATTTGTGAACCGACGCGACAACAGTAACTAAATTTTGGGAGTATGGATCCTGAAACGAGTTCAGGATGACAAGGAGACCTGCCTTAATTACCCGTCCATCACGACCTTGGCAGCACTAATATCCAGTTCCTTGTTGAAGCAGCGTTGGTAGAGTTCGGCAACAAGTTTGCGCTCCAGTTCGTCGCACTTGTTGAGGAAGGACAGCTTGAAGGCCATTTCCACATCGTCAAAAATTTCAGCATTTTCTGCCCAGGTAATCACGGTTCGGGGGGACATTACTGTGGCGAGGTCGCCGTTCATAAAGGCACTGCGGGTCAGGTCGGCAACGCCGACCATATTGGAGACGGTTTTGCGTTTTTCCTTGGTCTTGTCAAAGCTCTTGACCTTGGCCAGTACAATCTCAACCTCGATATCATGGGGCAGGTAATTCAGCACAGAGACAATCGACCAACGGTCCATCTGACCCTGGTTGATCTGCTGGACACCATGATACAGTCCGGTGGTATCGCCCAGGCCAATGGTATTGCTGGTGGCAAACAGGCGGAATGACGGGTGGGGCGTAATAACCTTGCTCTGGTCAAGCAGGGTCAGTTTGCCGGAAACTTCCAGGATACGCTGGATTACAAACATCACATCAGGGCGGCCAGCATCATATTCATCAAACACCAGGGCAGTATTGGATTGCAGCGCCCAGGGCAAAATGCCTTCCCTGAATTTGGTAATCTGTTGCCCGTCCTCAATGACAATGGCATCCTTGCCGATCAGGTCTATCCGGCTGACATGGCTATCCAGGTTGATACGCACACAAGGCCAGTTCAGGCGGGCAGCCACCTGTTCAATATGGGTCGACTTTCCAGTGCCGTGATAGCCCTGCACCATGACGCGGCGGTTATGGGCAAAGCCTGCCAATATTGCAAGTGTGGTGTCATGGTCAAAGATATAGTCAGGGTCAAGCTCAGGGACATGCTCTTCCTTTTGGGAAAAGGCAGGCACTGTCAGGTCACTGTCAATCTTGAAGACTTCCCTGACAGAGATTTCTGTGTCAGGCTCGGGGGCAACATGATTTGTGTTTTCAGGTAGCATATTTACTCTATTTCATAGTCCATTTGGGAACGGCAAAACAATACCCAGCTATTTGCCTGAAATTATGAGCAAAGTCCAGCCTGTTTGAGATAGTTATAGGACTGGATCACATCCCTAAGCTTTTCATCAGACCCCTTACCGCCGTTGAGGTCAGGGTGGCACTCTTTCACCAACTGCTTGAAGCGTTTACGGATGACATCAGGCTCTTCCGGCTCACTGAAACCCAAGATCTCCATATGTTTGCGTTCCAGTCGCCGCATGGTGCGGACAGGGCGGATATAAGTGCTGGAATCATTCTCGTCTGTGGCAAAAACACCGTGAACGTCTTCTGTTTCAGAGAAGTTGCCAGACAGGCGGTCATTCATGCCCTGGGCAATATTACGCATTCCATTCATGCCCCATTCGGAGGCATCGACATTCTTAACACGCGGACTGTGGGCATTTGTCCCCATTTTTTTGGTTGGGCGGTGGCCTGTAATGCTGTCAACACGAAATTTTTCGACCTGTTCTTCAGACATATGGCGAAAGGAGTTATATTCCTTGTTATATTTGCGGACATGTTCAAGGCAGAAACTAAAATACTCGCCTTCATAGCCTGGGCCTTTTGGGGCAGGGTGCGCGCCTTTGCCGTCACAGCCAATCCATTCACAAGGTTTGGTTACTTCTGCTGCTTTCTTTCGTCTGCCTTTGATAGGTTTGATGCGGATACTGGCGAAAATATCTTTTTTATCGGACATGGGACGAAAACCTTATTGAATTACGGGTTGTAAAGAGTCGCGTAGCAGCCTAAATCTATGGCTAAGAGGCCGCAGTGCCAAAATATTTATTCTGGCTGAAGCTGTAAGCTATCAAAACTATATGGAATTATAATGTCTATGGAAAACCTCATTAAAGAAAAACTTACGCAATCACTCAATCCCAATAGCCTGACAGTCCTGAATGAGTCGGACAGTCATTCGCATCATGCAGGTTCCCCAGGAACAGGGGAAAGCCACTTCCGCGTGAGCATTGTAGCAGAAATTTTCAAAAATAAAAGCCGTGTTGAACGACACCGCATGGTTAACACCATTTTGGCGGATGAATTGCGGGATAAAATACATGCCCTGGCGGTCAAGGCTCAGACACCTGAAGAGGCAAAAGCAGAGTATATCAAGTGAAAATAATACTGAGTGGGTCTATGTCTGTTCCAGACCTGCGCTGCCCATCCAGAAGTCGTTACCCTTGCTAATAAACTCCTCGGCTGGCATATAATGGGAACCATCGCAAGAAAAATTGAGTGAGACCATACCGTTCATGATATTCAGCCCACCAGCCCGCAGGTAAATGGTGTCATCAGCGTCACGCAATTCACGAAACAGGCTGAAGACTTTCTTGATATCTTCAGGTTTGACAACAGCCTTTTGGGGGTAGTCCTTCTTGCGGTAGGCCAGTGGAGCATCAAGGAATTCGTCCAGGACATGAACCCGGTAACTATAGGGATCATCATAGAGCCACAGGGTCACCCTGGAGCTGGAAAAATGAAACTTGATATGAAAAATCCCTCTTTTGCGCATCAGTTCATCTGCAATGGACAGGACATGGTCGATCTGGCTGTCCATAAAGCTATGGGAGCGCGATTGCTGGAACAATGTACCGCGAATGGAGGGATCACCCTTGATCTGGAGCCATATTTTTCTGTCTTCCATGTCAAGGTCTTCAGCAGGAAGGGAGAGCAGGGTAAATTCAGCAGCCAGAAAGCCAAGTTTTTCGCCGTTTTTCCGCTCAACAAGCTGAACCGCCGTGATACTGGTCAGCTGTTCAGTGGAGTTGATATAGAGCGGTGACAGCATCATGCCTTCAGAAGGGACGGCGTGAACCATATAGGGACGGGCGGAACGGTCGCAGCGCAGACAGGAACTGTCAACATTATCTTTGGTCACAACAGAGCTGATCTGGATACCTTCTATGTCCATGGCATAGAACTGGTTGCAAAGATGCAGTTCCCTGAACTGCTTATAGGCGCGCTGGAAACGGGCATCAAGTTCCTTCTGGTCAGGCCAGAGCTTGACAGAGCTTTTGGCAAGCTGTCCCATGGGATCGGCAAGGTATTGTGCCAGGGCAAGTTTGCGTTTTTGGATATTATTGGCAAATATCGCTTCGGGTTGATTATGTTTTTTGGATTTGCCTGGCATGGTTACGGTTATAGCCTGCTTTTGAGTTTTAAGGTTACCTTACCACGAGAGATAACATAGATATATGACATCCCGATATGATGGCAGAAAGCCTGTCTGTTTTTGTGCTGTTTTATCACTCTTGCCTTATTGTTTCCAGCATATTATAAGGGGAAAATCAATCAGTCGCGCCTGCACCCCTGGAGGAGCCGTTACCCTGTTTGAATATGATGTATTCTTGCCCTGTTCATAGAAATGTTTAGGGGTTTTTGTTATTTATAATTATTTTTGGAGAAAATTCAATGTCAGAACAGATGCAGCTTGAAGCGCAAAAGCGTGACCGTGTCGGCAAGGGGGCCGCACGGGCAGCACGTAGGGAAGGCAGAGTTCCTGCCGTGATTTACGGTGATAAAAAAGAGGCCGTACCAATCAGCCTTGCATATACCGACATCCTGAAACAGCTCCATACCGGGAATTTCCTGACGACTGTTTACAACATCAGTGTTGGCGGTGAGAAGATCATGGTGATCCCGAAAGATTTCCAGCTTGATGTGGTGAAGGATACTCCAATGCATGTTGACTTCCTGCGCATTGCTAAAGGTGCAAGGGTTGAGGTTGAGGTGATTGTGAACTTCCTGAATGAAGAGACTTCTGTCGGCCTGAAGAAGGGCGGTACATTGAACATTGTGCGCCATACAATTGAGCTAAGCTGTAAACCTGACAATATCCCAGGTCAGATTGATGTCGACTTGGCTGAGGTTGATGTGGGAGATGCCATCCATATCTCTGATGTGACAATCCCTACTGGATCAACATTGGTTGAGACAGACCGTGATTTCACTGTTGCCACAATTGTCGCGCCTGGTGGTGAAGAAGAGGAAGCAGAAGTCATTGTGTCTACTGAAGCTACCGAGGAAACCGGTGGTGAAGGAGAAGATTCAGGCGAATAGTCCTGAAGTTTAAAAGATACAGTTGGTCTTGTGGCTCTGGCAATTGGGATAATATTATTATTTTGGTTGCCAGAGCTTTTTGTTATGTGTTTTTATTTTGCTGTCTGGCAGGATATGTGGCCAGGCTTTGACTGTCTTGGTTTATGAAGCGGCATAATTGGGTAGGGTAAGAGATGAAACTGTTGGTTGGCCTGGGTAATCCTGGAGCTAAATATGCCCGTAACCGTCATAATATCGGATTTATGGCTGTTGATGAAATTCAGGAGCGGGCTGGACGGTTCGAGCCGTGGAAACATAAGTTCCTGGGTGAATTTTCCAAAGGTGTGTTGGGGGATGAGAAGTGCATTTTGCTCAAGCCTTCAACCTTTATGAATGAGTCCGGTCGTTCTGTGGCTGAGGCAGCGCGTTTCTTTAAGATTGGGTCTTCTGACATTATTGTGTTTCATGATGAGCTGGATTTGGTGCCGGGAAAGATGAAGGTCAAGACGGGCGGTGGCCATGCGGGTCATAATGGGTTGCGCTCGATTATTGCCCAGGCTGGCGGGCCTGACTTTGTCCGGGTGCGTATCGGTATTGGACATCCTGGACGTAAAGAGCTTGTTGCCAGTTATGTGTTGCATGACTTTGGCAGGGCTGATGCAGATTGGACTGAGCCGTTGATTGATGCGATGGGGCGGTCTTGTGACTATCTGGTACAGGTCGATGCGCCGCGTTTTATGAGTGAGGTTGCCCGCTGGGTACAGCCAGACAAAAAGGGTTCGTCTGGCGGTGGGCAAAAGAAGCAGGATGAGAAGGATAAGGTGACCCAATCCAAGGCTGCAAAAGATTTTGTGGTTGTCAAAAAGAAAGATGGCAAGACGGGGAATCCCTTTGCCGATATTTTAAAAAAACTGAAGGGTGATGATGACTAATATTATTGTCCGTTACCTTGAAAATATAGAAATGTAAAGGCTGGAAAAGATGGGATTTAAGTGCGGGATTGTCGGGTTGCCAAATGTCGGAAAATCAACTTTGTTTAATGCCCTGACCCAGACGGCGGCGGCAGAGGCGGCAAATTACCCTTTCTGTACCATTGAACCGAATGTTGGGGAAGTGCCTGTGCCCGATCCGCGCCAGGATGCCCTGGCAGAAATTGCCAGTTCCAAGGAAATTTTACCGACCCGGCTGACCTTTGTTGATATTGCAGGGCTTGTAAAGGGAGCTTCCAAGGGAGAGGGGCTGGGCAACCAGTTTTTGGCCAATATCCGTGAAGTTGATGCTATTGCCTATGTCCTGCGCTGCTTTGAGGATGATGACATCACCCATGTTGAGGGGCGGATTGATCCGTTGTCAGATGCGGAGATCGTTGAGACGGAGCTGATGCTTGCGGATATGGAAAGCCTGGAAAAGCGCATTGCAGGGCTGGAAAAAAAGGCCAAGGCCAGTAGTCCTGAAGGCAAGGAAGCCAAGGCGACCATTGCCCTGATTGAGCGTGTCCTCAAAGTGCTTGCTGATGGGCAGCCTGCGCGTGTCACGGAGATTGAGGAGGACGAACAGGACTTGCTGAAAAACCTTAACTTGTTGACTGCCAAGCCTGTGCTTTATGTCTGTAATGTTGATGAAGACAGCGTTGCGACAGGTAATAAATTTTCTGACCTGGTGTTTGGCCAGGCCAAGAAAGAAGGTGCAGGGGCTGTTATTATTTCTGCCCAGATTGAGGCGGAGCTGTCTCAGCTTGAGCCTGAAGAGCAGGGCGAATATCTCAAGGATTTAGGGCTGGAAGAGGCTGGCCTAAGCCGCTTAATCCGTGCTGGTTACGAGCTTCTGAACTTGGTGACCTATTTTACAGTTGGCCCAAAGGAATGCCGCGCCTGGACGATTGTCAAGGGGACATCAGCCCCGAAGGCGGCAGGTGTGATCCATACAGACTTTGAAAAGGGCTTTATCCGCGCAGAAACAATTTCCTATCAGGACTATGTGGATAACAAGGGGGAAGCAGGCTCCAAAGAGGCTGGTAAGATGCGTCTGGAGGGCAAGGACTATATTGTCCTTGATGGAGATGTGATGCATTTCAGGTTTGCGAATTAGCCTGTCACCCAGCAAGCTGGTAATGCAGTCGGGACGTTGGTTTGTGCTGGTTGGTGTCTTTTTATGTTATCCAGAGGGTTTTGTGTAAGGCTGGTATTTTTTTGGTTTTACCCTATACTCAGGGTTAGCCTTGTTCCATGCCAGCGGAGAATACAATAAAGCCATAATAATATGGGACATTGGGAAAAAGCCCGAATCAGCTTATTGGTTGGGGAACAGTATTCCGTAAAACCAAACCCAAGTTGGAAATGATGAACCAGATATTGGATATTATGAGGCCCTGGCTGAAGATGTTGCCAGGACAGGGGGAAATGGAACAGTTATGGTTTGCTGTCCTTGCCTTGGGCGGTATCTTTGCAGCATTTTTGCTGTTTTCGGTGTTAAGGTCTGTCGTCTATATGATGAAGACTCTGGGGCGACGCAAGGCGCGAAAAAAACAGGAAGACCAGCAAAAAATATTGCTCCAGGCGGTTGGTAAGCTGTCTGAAGGGGCAACGCATAAGACAGAAAATATTAACCTGGTTTCCAAAAAGCCGCATGTGGCGAGGGTTCATATTTTTATTGATTTTTCCAACTTTGATAAAAACTGGATTGAGAATGCTTACGGCCTTCTGGGCGAGGGCAACCAGAAAGTACGGCTAGATTGGAACAAGGTGACAGATATTGTCATGAGGGAAGTTAGTAAGGCAATGTCAGGCTGGCAGCCAGACCTGCTTTATGGAGGAACCTATGTCCAGGCTTCGGTCTTGCCTGAGCGTTTTACCACCCCGCGCAGCTATAAGTTGCCCAAGGCACTGGCGGCAAACTACTATATTTATGCCAAGGATGCCGATCTCGTCAGGTCAAGGATTGATGGCAAAGAATATATTGCCAAAAAGCTGCACCCGACCCATGTTTTCCTGAAGTTTATGATGCGCAAGCTGCCAGGCTATCATGTCAATATTTCCCGCCGTGTCATCGAGCGTAACCAGGATGGCAGCCCTGTTGTAATGACCAGCAAGTCAGGTATGCAATATATCAAGAGCGGTGAAAAGGCGGTTGATTCCAAGGTGATTGCTGACATGACAGCAGGGGCAATGAATGGTGCTTATGATGTTGCGGTATTGCTGGGAAGTGATACTGATTTTCTGCCTGTGATTGAAACGATACAGAAGGGCTATGGCAAGCCTGTTATTCATGTCGGGTTTGAGCGCGGCGGCCACCAGGTTCGGGCAGGTTGCTGGTCTCATGTTGTCCTGGACAGAAGGCTGGTCAAGGAATTGCGCGAACCGCCGAAGGTGATCCCAAGACCTGTAGAGAAAGCTGGGGCAAAAACAGCAGCGTTACACGAAGAAAATGCGGTCGGTGCTGTTGCAGCCAGGCTGGCAACACCCGAAAAGCAAGAGCCGGTTAAGCAAGTGGTGCACCTGTTTACCCCTGAAGGGCTGAAAGAACGACAAACACAGCCCGTTGGGGCGCAGGCTGTTTTCCCAGTGAATGCGGCGAAACCTGAATCGGCGGCTGTTGCACAGCAAGCGCAGGCTGTCGGGGCAGAGAAGCCCCAGGCGGCTTTCCCAGAAAATACTGCTCCTGTGTTGCAGGCAAGTGAGGCTGTTCCTGTGAAAGTGGATGCCACATAAAAGTTTATCATGGCTGAATTATTATGGTTGTTGTGAGGGGCGAAAGCTTTTTGCAATAACCATTTTTTTTGGAACAGGGAAGTCCATCTATGTGCATATGTCCAGGATAATTGGGAATTTACTGGCGGGGTTCTGAAATCTGGTTTTATATGTTTGGGGAACAGAGCTGTAACGAATTCTTTTGCGGATGGCTTCAGAGTATAAAAGGATCGACCCATGAATATAGTCCAGAACTCTTCTCTCAGATTGACGGAAGGCAAGAGTGACAAGGTTTATGAGGTTGATCTTGTTGAACTGCCGAAAAGTGATGACAGCCGTTATCTGGTGAATTTTCGCTATGGCCGCTATGGGGCTTCCTTGCGGGAAGGCTCAAAGACCCCAATGGCCGTGCCTTTGGACAAGGCGCAAAAAATATTCAGCAGCCTTGTTGTCAGTAAGATCAATAAGGGCTATGTGCTGCAATCAGGCTTTGACCCACTCGTGGGACTGGCTGCACCAACATCTGTGCCGATTGTCGGGAAAACAGTGTCCTTGCCAGGAAAGGTAGCGAAACTGCAAAAACGCCGACATCAGACCTGGCAAAATTTCCTGAAACTGGCAGGGCAAAAAGGGCAGAAGGACTATGCCCGCACCAGCCGCCTGATCTGGCGGCTTGGGGAGCTGAAGGATGTTGAGGCTGTTCCTGCCATTATACAGGCTGTTGCGCCGTTTTCGGATAAGGAAGAACACCATTTTCGCAACTATTCCATTGCCTGGGCGTTGGGGCGGATTGGGGATGAGCGCGGTAAGGAGATTCTGGAAACCTTCCTAACAACCGATTTTGCTCCAATAGGTTTGAATGCGCTTTACCATGTCAACGTAGAAAAAGAACGTGAAACTCTTCTGCAAGAATGCCGTTCCCATTTTCTTGGCAAAGGGATGAAGAGTATCATATCAGGCGCGGAAGCCACTGATAACATGGCGAAATCCTTGTTGAAATGGAGTGCTGGGGTCAGCAAAGAAAGCAATGTTAGGGTGCAGCTGACTGCGCTTTATCTGTTGGCAAAACAAGACAAACGGTTGAGGGAGGCTTTGCTTGAGCTGGCCAGGATTGCCCCGTTTGAGTTCGGTTCTGTCTGGCTGGTACGTCACCTGTTCAAGATTGCGGAATTTGAACTGGATGCAGACTTGCTGTCCGTTATCATAAAGCGGATTGAGGATAGTAGTCCCCTTGGTTATGACTGGCAAAATAATGGTTATGAAGATACCTTTAGTGTCCAGACCCGTGACTATTTGCGCCGCAGGACGTGGCGGTTGTTCCGCCGTTTGGGTCAACTTGATGACCCTGCCTATGTGCCTTTGGCCAAGTCACTGTTGCTGGCTTACAGGGATGAGGACGGCAAAGAAGGCGAGTGGACAAAATATAGTTATGATGAGGACTGGAATTCCATCACCACCACTTTTTACTATCATCCGTTTGCCTCCCACGAGGCCTATAACCAGATCCTGTACCGTAACAGTGAGCAATTTATCCAGACTCCCTCGAAATCGCGCTGGCACAGGGCGACCAAGCGGGCTGACAGCCGCCGCCCTGAAGCCTTCCGCGCCTTGTGGGATGAGCAGCCCCAGGCATTCCTTGACTGCCTGAAAGGTTCAGGATGCCAGGCCGTGCAAGATTTTGGCCTGCGTGCCCTGGGGGAAAATAAGGATTATTGCCGCACAGTCGTCGCTGCGGACTGGGCTGATGTTCTAAAGGTGGCCTATCTGGAAACCGCCAGTTTTGCCAAAGGCTATCTTGAGCGTGACCATAGCGCGGCCTTGGGGGAACTGGATTTCCTGCATGGCCTTTTTGTCTCAAAAACCCAGATGGCGCGGGAATTTATTCAGGGCTGGCTGCAAAAAATGCCCTCTACCACACTGTTGTCTGAGCTGGACTGGCACAAGGATCTGATTGTTTCGGGCTATGAGGATAACCGCAAGGCTTCCGATGGGTATCACGGCCTGTACCAGGGGCATGAGGACAAACAGCAACTGTTATTGGGTAAGCTGATGGCCTGGGCTTTGGGGCTTGAGGGTGAGAGAAAGGCGGTTGTGCGCCTTGCTGAGGGGCTGGCAGGGGACGAAAGCCAGGAGAAGGACAGTGAGCAGGATGCGATTGTGCAACATGTCAGCTGGACAATCCTCAATCCGCTGGGGCAGCAGGTGCGCTCCGTTAGCTTTGACGTGCTGAGGGATTTTATTGCCCATCCGCTGGGAGCTGTGCAAAAGATTGGCGCGGAAATATTGGTGGCGCAGGAGCATAAGCCTGCGGACATTCCTGACGATCTGTTTGCTGCATTATTCGAGTCTTCTGATCCAGAAATCCGCGCCTTGGCGGTGCGCCTTCTCTCCAGGCTGGATGACGCAGAACTGGCGGAGATGCATTCATTATTGGCAACATTGTTGCAGGGCGAAGACGCGCCAGTACGCGAAGAGGCGCGGTTGATTATCAAGCGGGTTGCGGCTGGAAACCAGGAATTTTCTGACAAGGTATTGGAGGCGTTGATCCCTGGCTGCTTTCGCGCTGAAAAAAGTGAGGGCGGCCATGATATCCTGGTGGTCTGCATCACTGAAGACCTGAAACAGTCCTGGCCGCAGATTGACAAGAATTTGTTATGGCGTTTGCTTCAGGCGCAAAGCAAGGCGGCGCAGCGTGTTGGGGCGGCTGCCTTGATGGAGCGGCCAGCGCAAGACTATTCAGTGCGGCAATGGGCGCGGCTTGGCAAACATGCCGGTCTTGATGTGCGGGAGTGGACGCAAAAGGCTTATGACGGGCATATTGGGACTGTGAAGGCTGATTTTTCCAATGGCTTGCGCCTGCTGGATACAGACTGGGACGACAGCCGAAATTTTGCGCTGGACTATTTCAGGGGCAGGTTTAGCGCAGAACAATGGACACCTGATACCCTGGTTTTGCTTTGTGACAGTGTGCGCCAGGATGTGCAGAAGCTGGGGCGCGACCTGTTGCGCCAGTTCTTCAAGGAGGAAGACGGCGAGAGCTATCTCCTGAAACTGAGCCAGCATCCAGGTCAGAATGTCCAGCTGTTTGCCAGTGAGTTCCTGCAAAGTTATGCGCGCGGCAAGCCTGAGATTATCAGCGGCCTGAACCATTATTTTATTGCGGTTCTGTCCAGCGTAAACAAGGGACGGGTCGCTAAGGAAAGGGTGCTGCATTTTCTGCTGGAAGAGGCAGGCAAGAGCGAGGCGATTGCCCAGCAAGTGTCCGAAATACTCGAACGCCAGTCTGTTACGGTGGCGATCATGGACAAGGGCAGATTTATCAAGGCGATGCTGGAGCTTCAGCAGCAATATCCGGGACTGAAGATGCCCTTGAGCCAGGGTCAGCCTGAAATCCGTGGCTTCCATCCTGAAACGCAGGAGAATGCAGGGGGAATGGCCTGATGGAATTTAACTACCGCTTTTTGGGAAAGTCGGCTGTCAGCAGTAATGCAAGCGAGACATCTATGTCCTTTGCCCCTGATACCTTGCGCGACCCGACCTTTTTTGTGGCAGAGCTTGGCAAACACTTGCCATTTCGCGAGGCAATTTCATCCTTGCATGATGTGGTGGTGTCTGATTTACGGATGAAGCCAAAAGACCGCACAGAATATTTTGCCTGGCTGGAAGGCCAGGAGCAGGTGATGCTGGCGGAGTTTGTTGGCCAGAAGGCGGATGTCGAGCAGCAGATTGCACCAATTCGCGGCGAGCTTGATGAGCTGAACAAACAGTCGCAAAAGCTGCTTGGCTCTTATTATAAGGCACAGCAAAAATATTTCCTGATTACCACTTCCTTTCCGCTGTATAGCCACAAAAATATATTATTCTTTAAAAACAAGGAGATATAGATATGGCTCAAAATTCGGTTCAATTGCAAAAAGGGTTAAGCATCACTGCTTTTCTGGAACAGTATGGG
>JAJRRF010000232.1 GCA_024279735.1 Alphaproteobacteria bacterium | reverse complement strand
AATAAACTATGTCCAACAGCAGCAAAACATGCCCAATATAGTCGATTTAGAAGATAGTATAAAATACGAAAAGCATTAAGTTACTGAAAACAAACAGTTTTTCTGTTTTTCATTTTTGAAATTTCGTGCAATTGCCCTACCTTGTTGGTGCGTTATATGGTTGGTATGATGAACGGGTTTTGGTGTTTTTTTGAGTTTAGGCGGAGTGTCGGTGCGTATGAATGCTGTTGAGATTGAAGAGGCCATATCAGAACTGGCAGAGCAGCCTTTTGAGCGTGCAGAATTTCCCTTTGCCTTTTTGGCAGCCTTTGGTAACAAGCCTACCACAATCAAGCGGTTGCGGCAGCCAAAGGGGAAAACAGGATCAACCAACAGTTCTGATATTGAGGGTGGTGTGTTGCAGCGCACCAATATTCATATTGCGGTTTGCGATGAGGGCACAGTGAATGAAACCCTGAATATCTTGCGCGACAGTCCCAAAACAGCCAAGGGTAAGGTCAAGTTTATTCTGGCAACCGATGGTATTGATTTTGCGGCAGAAGATATGAAGACGGGTGAACCGCTTGCCTGTGATTACCCTGATTTTTCCAATAAATTTGGATTTTTCCTGTCGCTGGCGGGCATTTCCACGGTCAGCCAGATCAAGAACAACCCGATTGACATCAAGGCGACGGCGCGCCTGAACAAGCTTTATCTTGAGCTGATTAAGGATAATGAGGACTGGGCAGGCGATGGCCGCCGTAGCGAGCTGAACCAGTTTATGGCACGGCTAATTTTTTGCTTTTTTGCCGAAGATACGGGCATTTTTACAGGCAGTAATCTGTTTACCAACACCATTGAGAAAATGAGTGACCGCAACGCAGGCAATACAGATGACATTATTAAAACCTTGTTTCAGGCGATGGATATACGGCCAGAACAGCGTGCGCAACAGGGCGTTAAAAGTTGGGCAGATGTCTTCCCTTATGTCAATGGCGGCCTGTTTACCGATGATAATGAAGTACCGCGTTTTAGCAAGATTGCCCGCTCTTACCTGCTGAGTGCAGGGGGGCTGGACTGGTCAAAAATCAACCCTGATATTTTTGGCTCGATGATTCAGGCGGTGGCTGATGAGGATGAGCGCGGCGAGTTGGGGATGCACTATACCAGCGTACCCAATATCTTAAAGGTGCTGAACCCGCTATTTTTGGATGATTTGAGGGATTGTCTGGACAAGGCGGGCGATAATAAAAGAAAACTCCTGAACTTGCGTAAAAGACTGGGACGCATACGCGTGTATGACCCTGCGTGCGGTTCTGGAAATTTTTTGGTGATTGCTTACCGCCATATCCGCGAGATAGAGGCGGAGATTGTCAGGCGCAGGGGCGAGCAGGGCAGCAAGGCTGAAATGAGTTGGCTGAAACTGACCAATTTTTACGGTATTGAGATCAAAAGTTTTGCTGCTGAAATTGCCCGTCTTGCCCTGCTGATTGCCGAGTTTCAATGCAATGTCCGTCATATTGGCCAGCGTGAAGCCTGTCTGGAAGTGTTGCCACTGAATGCCACAGGACAAATTACAACAGGCAACGCCCTGCGGCTAGACTGGCTGGAGGTCTGTCCTCCTGCAAAGCAGGAGGAACAGGCAGGCATGGTGGAGCAGGACTTGGCAGGGGCAACAGGGCGGCTTAATCTGGAGGCTGAGGCAAAGGTTGAGGCTGAAACTTATATTTGCGGTAATCCGCCTTATCTTGGCAGTCAGTGGCAATCGAAAGATCAAAAACAAGACTTAGGGGATATTTTTGAAAAAATAACAAGTAAATGGAAGTCTTTAGACTATGTGGCTGGCTGGTTTATGAAGGCGGCTAATTATGGGGGATATACAAAATCAGAAGCTGCTTTTGTGTCGACAAACTCTATTTGTCAAGGTCGACAAGTCGAAGCATTGTGGTCACTTATCTGTGAAACAGGGCATGAAATAGCTTTTGCATATACTAATTTTAAGTGGGCAAATTTGGCTAGTCATAATGCAGGTGTAACTGTTGTTATCGTTGGTATTACCAATCATCCTAAAAAAATTCGTAAAATATTTTCGATTAATGAATCTAATGAAGTAGCAGTAAAAGAAGCTATGAATATTAATGCTTATCTTATTTCCTCTGCGAATATTCTTATTGAATCAATATCAAAACCTATTTGCAATCTTCCTGAAATGAATTTTGGAAATATGCCAAATGATGGAGGGCATTTGTTACTTGATGCTGGTGAAGTTGAAAGTTTGGGATTGACCACAGAGCAACGGCAAAAATTTATTCGCCGCATTTATGGTTCAGCTGAATTTATCAGGGGCTTGGAGCGTTATTGCCTTTGGATCAAGGATGACAATCTTGCAGAAGCCCTGACACTTCCCAAAATTGTAGAACGGATTGAAGGTGTGAGAATGATGAGGACTGAAAGCCCTAGAAAATCAACAAATGAACTTGCAGCCGTTCCGCACCGTTTTGGAGAGGTTAGACAGAATGGAGATGAAAGGATTATTGCTATTCCCGCAATTAGTTCTGAAAACCGCGATTATTTGCCTGTTGGTGTTTTGCCTAAAGGGGATATTATTACCAATAAAATTTATGCCCTCTATGATGCTCCCCTCTGGAATATGGCACTGATTGCCTCACGCCTGCATTGGGTCTGGATTGGCACGGTTTGCGTTCGTATGAGGACAGATTTTTCCTACTCCCACACCCTTGGTTGGAACACTTTTCCTGTGCCAAAACTGACCCAAAAGCAAAAAAATGACCTGACGCAATGCGCGCAAAATATCTTGTTGGCGCGTGAAGCCCATTTTCCAGCGACCATTGCCGATCTCTATAAGCCAGACCAGATGCCTGAAAATCTGCGCCATGCCCATGAACGCAATGACGAGGTGCTGGAGCGTATCTATATTGGGCGTTTGTTTAAAAATGATACTGAGCGGCTGGAAAAACTGTTTGATCTCTATACCAAAATGACCACGAAAAAAGCAGCATAATACAGCTTTGGAAGATGGTTTTGACGGCCTTGCCTTCTACACATAATAAGCCTATACTATGCGTATCTATCATGCGCTTAAATAAGGAGGTTGTTTTATGAAACGTGCTGCCAACCTGTCGGTTGATACAAAATTGCTGGATGAGGCCAAAGCCCTGAATATCAACTTGTCCCAAACGCTGGAAACGGCTCTTAAAGCAAAGGTTGCCAAAAGCCGCGCTGCGCAATGGAAGAAGGAGAATGCAGAGGCTATCAAAAGTTCAAACGCGTGGGTTGAAAAAAATGGTTTGCCTCTTGAAAAATACAGGATGTTTTAATGGCACGTTATGATGTGTTTTCCCACCATCAAGGTTCTGGCTATCTGCTTGATATTCAGGCTGATCTGTTGGAAGGGTTGAATAATCGGATTGTCGTACCTTTGCTGCTTCCGCAGGCTGCACCAAAGCTGCCAGACGGCTTAATCCTGTGTTTGAGATTGAGGGAGAAAACCATGTGATGGTCACCCAGTTTATGGCGGCTATCCCTGTGACGACCCTTAAAACCCCCGTGGCCAATCTTTCTGGTCATGGTGATCGTATCAGCAATGCCCTTGATATGATTTTTTATGGATTTTAATTTTGTGGGCAGGAGTTTTTACAGTGACCTCGAATAAAGATGCACCAATCCCTTCTGTTTCTATGCAATATGGCCAGACCAAAGCATCCACATCATCTAATGAGCTTGGAATGCGCGCCATGCAGGAACGGGCTTACGCCCAGCGCGGTGAGCAATATGTGCTGATAAAATCGCCGCCTGCTTCTGGAAAATCGCGCGCCCTGATGTTTATTGCTTTGGACAAATTGCATCACCAAGGGGTGAAAAAAGCGATTATTGCCGTGCCAGAAAAGTCTATTGGCAGCAGTTTTGCCAATGAGTCATTGACAAAATTTGGCTTTGACTATGACTGGGTGGTTGCGCCGCAATGGAACTTGTGTAACGCCCCTGGCATTGATGAACCAAAGGTTGCGGCTTCCAAGGCCAAAGCTGTTGCAGAGTTTATGGAAAGCGATGATCCTGTGCTGGTTTGTACCCATGCGACCTTTCGGTTTGCGGTGCGTGATTTTGGTATTGAGCTGTTTGATGATTGCCTGATTGCGATAGATGAATTTCATCATGTCAGCACAGGAGAAGATAACCAGCTTGGGGCGCATTTGCGCGATGTTTTGGCGCGTGACAAGGTGCATATGGTTGCCATGACAGGCTCATATTTTCGCGGTGATGCGCAGCCTGTCCTGTTGCCAGAAGACGAGGCAAAGTTTGCCACAGTCACCTATACCTATTATGAGCAGCTCAATGGTTATGAATTTTTAAAGACGCTGGATATTGGGTATTATTTTTATAATGATGACTATACCGATACTATTATGAAGGTACTGGATGCTGGCGAAAAAACCAGTGTCCATATTCCCAATGTTAATTCTCGTGAAAGCTCAAAGGACAAATTACGCGAAGCTGAAAATATTATGGAACAATTGGGAGAATGGCATGGTCAAGACCCCGAAACTGGATTTAACCTTATCAAGCGTGATAATGGCCAAATTTTAAAGGTGGCTGACCTGATTGATCCTGAAAAACAGGGTAAGGTGAGTAATGCCCTCAAAGACCCTGCCCAGAAAAACAACCGTGACCATGTTGATATTATCCTTGCCCTTGGTATGGCAAAAGAGGGGTTTGACTGGATTTGGTGTGAACATGCCTTGACCATTGGTTATCGCAATAGTTTAACTGAGATTATCCAGATTATTGGCCGCGCCACCCGTGATGCCAAAGACAAAACGCGCGCCCGTTTCACTAATTTGATTGCCGAGCCTGATGCTTCTGAGGAGAAGGTTGTTGATGCTGTCAATGATACGCTTAAGGCGATTGCAGCCAGTTTGTTGATGGAACAGGTGCTTGCCCCGCGCTTTACCTTTGCGCCCAAAAGCAGCGGAGCTGTTCCTGATGTTGATTATGGTGAGGGTGGCTATAAGGACGGGCAAACCAATGTTGGTTTTAATGACAAGACAGGACAGTTTCATGTTGAACTCAATGGTCTGGTGACACCGCAAAGTCCAGAAGCCGCGCGGATTGTCAAAGAGGATATTAATGAGGTTATTACCTCTTTTGTGCAGGATAAACATGCCATTGAGCGCGGTTTTTTTGATGAGGAAACCATTCCAGAAGAACTGACACAATTGCGCATGGGTAAAATTGTGAAAGATAAATATCCTGATTTGAGCGAGAATGATCAGGAATCTGTCAGGCAACATGCCATCGTCGCCATGAACCTGATCCAGAAGGGCAAGGAAACTGCTGAAAACGGTGATGATATAGAAAGCAGAGGGGGGACAGCCCTTCTTGATGGTATTCGCAAATATGCCATGGATGTGCGTGAGCTTGATATTGATTTGATTGACCGCATTAACCCGTTTGCAGCGGCCTATGCTGTGTTATCAAAATCTCTGGATGAAAATACCCTTCAACAAGTCGCGGCCACCATTGCCGCCAAAAAAATTAAGCTGACCCCAGATGAAGCACGGGAACTGGCTTTACGTGCCTTGAAATTTAAGAAAGAAAGGGGCAGATTGCCTCTTATCACCTCAGCTGACCTTTGGGAAAGGCGTATGGCAGAGGGCGTTGCCTTTTTACAGCGTATGGCAATGGAAGCAGAGAAAAAACAGGAAGAAGCTGAATCATGAGCAATCCATCAGACCTAGACTTGCTTGCTGAATTAGGCGTTTCTATTGCGCCGAAAAAACAGGCTAAACGCACGCCGCAAGAAGCGCGCATTATTGCAGGATTTGAAGAGATTAACGCCTTTGTCGATGAGCATGGAAGGCCGCCCTGTCATGGTGAAAACAGGGATATATTTGAGCGGCTTTATGCTGTGCGTTTGGATAGGGTATGCGCCCTGACACATCATCATGACCTTCTTGTTGATCTGGATAAGCATGGTTTGCTTGAGGGAGATATTGAGTGCGAACAGGCACAGGCGGATGAAGAAATGGATGATGCTGCCTTGTTGGCACAGCTTGGCGTTTCTGAATTGGCTGATGATGATATTCGTTCTCTTAAAAATGTAAAATTACGCTCTGAGGTTCGTGCTGCCGAAGAAATAGCTAGGCAAAATGTTTGTGATGATTTTGAACAGTTCAAGCCCCTGTTTTTACAGGTGCAAAATGATCTGGATACTGGTTTGCGAGAAACACGGGAAGTCGTCAAAGACGTTGGTTTTCTTAAAGCTGATATTGAAAAGGGATATTTCTTTATTTTGGGTGGCCAGATTGCCTATGTTGCCGAGGTCGGGGAAGAATTTAAAGCCCCTAATGGTTCGTCTGATGCCCGTCTGCGTGTGATCTATTCCAATGGTACTGAGAGCAATTTGTTGCTTCGCTCACTCCAGCGCGCCTTGTATAAGGATGAGGCTGGCAGGCGTATTACTGACCCTGTGGCAGGACCACTGTTTGGCAAGGATCAAAATGAAGGGGATATTGAAAGTGGCACGATCTATGTCTTGCAAAGCCTTTCTGACTATCCTGAAATTGCTGAAAACAGGGAGGTTCTTCACAAAATAGGGGTTACAGGTAGCCCTGTAGAGACACGCATTGCCAATGCTTCGACCCAAGCAACTTTCCTGTTTTCTGATGTAAAAATCGTGGCAACTTATAAGCTTGCCAATATCAACCGCACCAAGCTGGAAAACCTGTTACACAGATTTTTTTCTGCTGCCCGTCTTGATATTCAGATTGATGACCGTTTTGGGCGACCTGTCAAGCCGCGTGAATGGTTTCTTGTACCGCTTGGCGTGATAGACGAAGTGGTCAATCGCATCCAAGATGGCACAATAACCGATTTTTCCTATAACCCAGCCACAGCCTCACTGGAGAGGATTGTTGAGAGTAAGTAAGTCTGTTGAAATTATACGATTTTATAGATTTTAGGAGTTTTCTTGGCTGAAACCTTGGAGCAGACGTGTTGCTGCCGTTTTTGCCAAAAATAACGGTGGTTATATTGTAACTATTTTCAGTTTTACTGTTTCAAAAAATATCAATCCTGTTCTTTCACAGTAAAACTTGTCATCAAGAAATCATACAAAAAGTCTTGACAATTCTGATCCAACCCTTCAGTTATGTT
>JAJRRF010000231.1 GCA_024279735.1 Alphaproteobacteria bacterium | reverse complement strand
TCCCATACTGTTCCAGAAAAGCAGTGATGCTTAACCCTTTTTGCAATTGAACCGAATTTTGAGCCATATCTATATCTCCTTGTTTTTAAAGAATAATATATTTTTGTGGCTATACAGCGGAAAGGAAGTGGTAATCAGGTACAGATATCCCAATCGGGCTGTCATGGGGCTGGCATCTGATCTCCAACCGTGAAGCCTTTACCGAAGGTGAACCAAAAACAGATACTGAATGGCAAAAATTCATAGTTGTGATGACTGATGGCAAGAATACAGCCTATTCAGGGGCCGATGGTACAATGTCTCAGCTTTGTAACAACATTAAGGATGACGATATCAAGATTTTTGCGATTGCCTTCCAGATTACAAACGAAGACATAAAAAAACAGGCTCAAGGCTTGTGCCAGTGAAGCCAGCTATTATTACGATGCCTCTACTACAACAGGTGTCAGCCTGAAAGATGCCTTTGCCAGTGTGTCGGATACAATATCAAACCTGCGCATCAGCAAATAGGTTTGGATACTGACAAAAATAGCCTGAAAGCCTGCCCTTTAACGGCAGGCTTTTTTGCGCCAAGATCACTTTTATTTTATAACTTTTCCCTTTATTACCCTAGCCATTGCCGTCATGTTACTCTCAGCCAAATAAACCTATCACCCAGGGGTGTGACCATGACTATTATTGCAAGCCTCACAATGGATATCTTATCCCTGTTGTCCAGCCTGTTTGTATTTTTACTGGGTTTGGCTGCCCTATTTGTCCTGGGGCTATATCTCCTGGATATTTCCCAAACCAAAGATGCCATCAGGAGGAACTATCCAGTAGTCGGGCGTTTCCGTACCCTATTTTCCACCCTGGGTGAATTTTTTCGGCAATATTTCTTTGCCATGGACCGGGAAGAGATGCCGTTTAACCGGGCAGAGCGCGACTGGATCAACAAATCCTCTAAAGGCATAGACAATACAGTCGCCTTTGGCTCGACCCGCTCCCTGCTTGTACCAGGCACACCAATCTTTGTCCCCTGCCCCTTTCCCAAACTGGATGACGGCAACCACAGCGCGCCGCCTTTAACATTTGGCCTCAATACCCCAAACCCATACCAGTCCGCCTCCCTGATCAATATCTCTGCCATGAGTTTTGGTGCCCTGTCAGCCCCTGCTGTGCAAGCACTGTCCAAAGGCGCGAAAAAGGCAGACTGCTGGCTTAACACGGGTGAAGGCGGCCTTGCCCCCCATCACCTTGTCGGCGGCTGTGATATTGTCTTCCAGATTGGCACTGCCAAATATGGTGTCAGGAATGCAAAGGGACAGATTGATGCAAAAAAGCTAAAGGCCATCGCTGATACCCCAGAAGTGAAGATGATAGAAATCAAGATGTCCCAGGGCGCGAAGCCTGGCAAAGGCGGTATCCTTCCAGGAAAAAAGGTCACCAAGGAAATAGCAGATATTAGGGGCATACCTCAAGGAGAAGCCTCTATCTCACCAAACCGTCATATTGAAATTGATAATGTTTCTGAACTTTTGGATTTTATCGCCCATATCCGTGACATTGCCCAGATTCCTGTTGGTTTCAAGACTGTGATTGGCGGCTATGGCTGGCTACAGCAGCTTTGCACCGAAATTACCAAAAGGGGTATTGCCTCTGCACCTGACTTTATCACGATAGATTCAGGAGATGGCGGCACAGGCGCAGCCCCAATGCCACTGATGGATAATGTTGGGCTTTCCATCAAGGAGGCCTTGCCGGCGGTGGTTGATATTCTTGAGCAGTATAAGCTCCATGGCCATATCAAGATCATAGCCAGCGGCAAGCTTGTCACCCCTGCGGAAGTGGCCTGGGCCTATTGCGCGGGAGCTGATGTCGTCCAGTCAGCCCGTGGTTTCATGTTTTCCCTGGGCTGCATCCAGTCCCTGAAGTGCAACAAAAATACCTGCCCAACAGGCATCACCACCCATAACATACGCCTGCAAAAGGGTCTTGACCCCACTGAAAAATCAGAGCGCGTTGTCAAGTTTGTTGAAAAAATACACTACGGCACAGACCTGATTGCTCATAGCTGCGGCGTTGACCATCCCCGCGCCCTAAAACGCAAGCACTGCCGGATTGTCCAGCCCGATGGCAAGTCCAGAACCCTGGATGAGCTTTATCCCAAAACCCCATAATTTTACAAAATCTCAAAAATAGTCTATATTCAGGACATGAATACACATCACAGGCACAAAATGACGGTAGATGAATATCTGGACTGGTATCAGGAACAGCCAGAGGGCAAACGCTTTGAACTGGTTGACGGGCAGCCTGTTGCCATGTCTCCACAGCGGGTACGCCATATCAAGGTCAAGCATTATGCAGCCAATGCCCTGGAACGTGCCATAAGAAAAGATAACCTTCAGTGTGATATGCTCGCAGATGGAATAACAGTCAGGATAGATGAGCATACCTCATTTGAGCCTGATGCCCTAGTCTATTGCGGTGATGAGCTGGACGGCGATGATATTGAAGCACCGGAACCAGTCATCATAATAGAGGTCTTAAGTCCTGGCACAAAAAATACTGATACTGGTAAAAAGCTGGCAGGTTATCTCTCCCTCAAAAGCGTCAGCCATTATCTCGTCATTGACCCTGTGGCCAAAATTATCATGCACCACCAAAAGACAGCCCCTGATAAACTCATGACAACCCTCATCAGGGAAGGACAGTTTGAATTATCCCCTCCTGGCCTTCAGGTCAGCCATGCTGACTTTTTTATTTTTTCCTGATCTCGTTTCAGGATTTTGTTACTTTTACAGCTTCCGTAAAGACACACTCTCAATCGCGTGGTCGACACCCTTCCGCAGGATAAGCTCGGCGCGGGAGCGGGTTGGCAGAATATTTTCTTCCAGATTGCGCAGATTAATGTCTTTCCATATTTGGCGGGCGGTGCTTTCCGCCTCCTTATGCTCAAGCAGGGAATAACGGTGAAAATAGGCGGCCGGATCGCGAAAAGCTGTTTGCCGCAGGCGCATAAAACGCTCCAGATACCACTGCCCGATCAACTCCCGGTCCGCATCCAGATAGACCGAAAAATCAAAGAAATCTGACACAAAGGGAATCTCCCCCCCGCCCTTAGGCAACTTGGCTGGCTGAAGCACATTCAGCCCTTCCACTATCAAGATATCTGGGCGGTCAACCGTTATATATTTGTCGGGTAGAATATCATAGGAAAAATGGGAATAGACTGGAGCCTTGACTTGTCTCTTGCCTGACTTCACATCTGCCAAAAACTGAAGCAGTTGTTTGGCGCGAAAACTTTCAGGAAAGCCTTTCCGGTTCATCAGTCCGCGCTGTTCAAGCAGGGCATTGGGGCGCAAAAATCCGTCGGTGGGAACAAGGGCAACTTTTGGATGGGACGGCCAGCGCGCCAATAATTCGCGCAAGATACGCCCTGTGGTGCTTTTGCCAACCGCGACAGACCCTGCCAGACCAATCACAAACGGCATTTTGCGTTTTTCGGGCTGCGGCTGAACCGTTCCGAGAAATTTGGAGGTAATACTGTGCAGTCCCTGCGAGGCCTCGACATACATATTAAGCAAACGCGACAGCGGCAGATAAATTTGTTCCACCTCAGCCATGGATGCCCGTTCTATCACCCCTGCCATCTGGTCAAGATCTTCCTGGGTCAGGGTCATGGGCGTATCAGCCCGCAGTTTGGCCCAGTCTGCACGGGCAAAAACCTGGAACGGCGAATATTGCAGCTGTCTCTTAATGTCTTTAGGAATACTCATGAGTCCATCGTTTACGCCAATTTCACCAAAAAAAGCAAGTCATACCAATTTCTTAGCTAAATTCCACCATCACTTACGCTTTAGCTTCTTCTCAAGATGAATCTCTCTAACAGCTGTCACTCCCCATTTTTCTTCCAGCATACGCCCCGCCTTCTCGTCATGCCCAGACAGACCCATGCGGTTGTCCAGCACCTGCAAAACATCATCAAGGGCAATATTGCGCGATTCCATCAACACCATCAGGTGAAACAGCACATCGGCCATCTCGCCCTTCAGCGCATCATCATCCTCGGACACAGCCGCAATGATAGCCTCAATAGCTTCCTCGCCAAATTTTTCGGCGCATTTTTTTGTACCCTTGTCGAGCAGACTCTTGGTGTAGGATTTATCAGCGGTCGCAGCGCGGCGATCCTGAATGGTCTGTGCCAGCTGGAATAAGGTATCTTTGCCCATAATTTTGCTCTATGCCTACTGTTCTCTTGCCCAAATTATAGGGATATCCCATAACTTCCCAATATAAACTTGCCTTAAACTATGCCAAAACGCCGCCTACAATCAAGCACCAAAGCCATAGCCCTGATGTGTCTGGGCATGGTTTTTATTTCGGTTATGGATGCCTGCGTCAAATATCTGGCAACGGTTGAGCAGCTTCCGGTGATCCAGATTGTCTGGCTACGCTATGTGGTGCATATGCTTGTAACCCTTGCCCTGCTAAGCCTGCTGCACACACCGCGCTATGTTTTGGGACTGGTCAAAAGCAACAGGCCGCGCCTGCAAATATTGCGTTCGGTGTTTATGGTCTGCTCCACCCTGGCCAATTTCTTTGCCCTGAAATATCTCCAGCTTGACCAGACCATCGTGATCTATTTCCTCTCGCCGCTGGTGCTTGCCGCCCTTGCCGGGTCGTTGCTTGGGGAATATATTGGCTGGCACCGCGTCACCGCCATCATGATTGGATTTTTGGGTGTGATGCTGGTGATCCAGCCTGGCCTTGGCACAATCCACCCTGCCGCTTTCCTCAGTGTCCTCAGCATGACACTCTATTCGCTCTATGTCATCACCACCCGCTTCCTTGCCCCATACGACCATAGCGATGTCACCCAGTTTTTCTCTCCGCTAGCCGCCCTGGTGCTGGTTGCCCCCTTTGCCCTTGCTGATTGGCAAATGCCCCAAGGCGCGCTGACATGGCTGGTGATTTTCCTGCTGGGCTGCGGCGGCGGACTTGGACACTGGCTGATCATCCTTGCCCACAGACACACCCCTGCCCCTGTGCTCGCGCCCTTCATCTATACCGCGCTCATCAGTCATATCCTGCTCGGCTGGCTCATCTTCAGCGATGTCCCAAATATATGGACACTTCTTGGCGGCAGCGTTGTTGTTGGCTCAGGTCTATATTTGCTGTGGCGGGAACAGGTTACAGGGCAGCCATAAATCAGGTCTGACTTTTTCGGGCCAGCTTCTCTTCATAATTCTTTTTCTGCCATTCATTATCAGTAAACCAACTAATTCTATCCATGTCCGAAACAATATAACTGTTTAACCAACTGTTAATGATAAAGCCTGTTCCCTGATCATATCGACCAAACCATTGATCCTTCCGTAACGAAAAAGACATATAGATATCATCCCTGCTTTTTCTTATCAGTTGAATTTTTTTCATCTCACCCCAGAACCATTCTACAGTGATGGATACGTGTCTTGTTGAAAGAGAGTTTTCATTAATAGAAAAATTTTTCAATAGTGAGTGTGACTTACAAAAAATTTCAAAATCAAGAGCTATTTTCTCCAAAGTAGAAAATTTATTGAAAGATTGAAAAGAGAAAAGAACGATATTTCTGAAACCAGATTTTATTTCAATATTGGGTAAGTGATCGCAACAACCACTATCACCTGCTTCAACCAATCTCTGCATAATGACATTATTACTACCACTATAACGTAAACAGCCCAACTCACCAACTTCCATAACAGCAAAAATTTCAAAATGTTCTTTTAATGTCTGTGGCTGCCGTTTTATAAAACAAGTTTCATACCCCTTATCTGATTTTGCAAAATCAATGAGATTAGGGGCTTCTGGTTCCATAACGCCACATACGGTACAACATCCATCAGCAATATAAAAATCACCTGATACATTGCAAGAAACTGCCCGAATTTTTCGCATCATAAACCTACCTCATAAACAACCAATGACTATTGATCCAAACGCACGGCTACGCCCTTGCTGGCCATATGTTCCTTGGCTTCCCTTATGGAATAATCGCCGAAATGGAAGATGGAGGCGGCCAGGACTGCGCTGGCCTTGCCTTCTGTCACGCCCTCAACCAAGTGATCGAGATTGCCAACGCCGCCAGAGGCGATGACGGGGACGTGAACAGCTTCAGAGATGGTGCGGGTCAGCGGGATATTAAAGCCTTGGCGGGTGCCGTCGCGATCCATAGAGGTCAGCAGGATTTCCCCTGCCCCCATCGCCACAACTTCCCTTGCGTACTCAACAGCGTCAATGCCAGTCGGTTCACGGCCACCATGGGTGAAAATCTCCCAGCGCAAAGGCTCGCCAGGTTCTGAAACCGTCTTGGCATCAATCGCCACCACGATGCACTGGTTACCAAACTTTTCAGCGGCCTCGCGCACCAGTTCGCGGCGATGCACCGCAGCAGTCATGATAGACACCTTGTCCGCCCCGGCCTCCAGCAAGCGGCGAATGTCATCAACCTCACGCACCCCGCCCCCGACTGTCAGCGGCATAAAGCAATGTTCAGCAGTCTGGGTCACGACATCCATCATGATGGCGCGGTTCTCGTGGCTTGCGCCAATATCCAGAAAAGTCAGCTCATCAGCCCCAGCCTCATCATACGCCTTGGCACTGGCCACAGGGTCACCTGCGTCAACCAGATCAACAAAATTGATGCCCTTGACGACGCGGCCATCCTTGACATCAAGGCAGGGAATGATACGGGTTTTCAGCATGGTCGAGACTTTCTATTTTCTATTGCTGTTTGGGAAGCCATAAGTGTTCAAGATCAAGTGAGATTGCATCAAAAGGTTTGACTGATACAGTGTCATTCTCCCCAAAACTGCCAAGCAATTTCCATGACTTGTCCTCTTGCAGGACAAAGGCCTCCAATGTCTTGTTCATCGGGTCAACAAACCAATGATATTTTACGCCAAACTCCGCATAAATATCTCGCTTTATTGTCATGTCATATTGGGCGGTAGAGGGAGACAGGACTTCACATATCCAGTCTGGCGCGATATCAATCCATGCCTGGTCATGCGGCGGTGAGGGCATTCTTTCTTTACGCCATCCCGCCAAATCTGGCACGATAACATGTTTCCCTAGATGCAATTCTGGTTCATCCAAAATCCACCAGTCACCAGGCCCACCAACGCCCATTTGATAGGCAGACCCCAATAACATCCCGAGTGCTGACCCGGCGAGTGAATGGCGCGGCGCGGGTCTGGGATGTGTGACCAATTCACCATTGAGAATTTCGGCTACCAAAGGCGCAGGAACAGCCAACAAGTCTTCATAGGTGGCTTGTTTTTTTATCACCAGATCAGATTTATTCATGGTTTTTCTTCTTAAAGGCTTTTGGTTTTCTTCCATGATACACGAAATACATCACAAAACCAACCAGACTGGCCTATTCCCCTACCCCATAGACCTCATGGCAATAGAGGCCAATGCCTCTCTCGGGTCAATGCGGCCATCATACAGCGCGCGGCCTGTAATAGCACCTTCCAGCATCTGGTTTTCTTGCAAGTTCAGAGCCTTGATGTCATCCATAGAGGCCAGGCCGCCAGAGGCAATTACTGGAATAGAGGTTGATTTCGCCAGTTCCCTTGTGCTTTCCAGGTTCAACCCTGTCAGGATACCGTCACGGTCAATATCTGTATAGATAATCGCCGAAACCCCAATATCCTCAAATTTTTTGGCCAGGTCTATCGCTGTCAGTTCGCTGGCCTCAGCCCAGCCCTCTGTGGCAACCTTGCCGCCTTTGGCATCTATGCCCACTGCAATCCTGCCAGGGAATTTTGTGCAGGCTTCCTTGACCAGTTCGGGGTTCTTGACAGCCACGGTGCCAAGAATAACGCGCTGGATACCCTTTTCCAGCCACATCTCAATGGTTGCCAGGTCACGGATACCGCCGCCAAGTTGCGCCGGAATATTTTTAAGTGCGCCCAATATCTCTTCCACAGCCGCGCCATTGACAGGTTTCCCCTCAAATGCCCCGTTCAAGTCTACGATATGAAGATATTGAAACCCCTGTTTTTCAAACTCCCTCGCCTGGTCTGCCGGGCTGTCATTAAACACAGTAGCCTGGTCCATCTCACCAAGTTTGAGACGGACACATTGGCCATCCTTAAGGTCAATTGCAGGAAAAAGAATCATTTTGATACCCAATTTTTTGGAGAAATTTTGTTCATACCTGTTTTATTAAAAGTAAACCAAGAACAACACAACAGAAGAATGATGTTACATTTTCTCAACAAAACTTTTTTTGATACAATTTTTCTTTCCTAACATCAAAATTTACGTTATCTTTAGAAAGTATCAGTTTGGTTTTGTTGTGTTTGTATTTAAGTAATTGTGTTCAGTTTTATTTTTCAAGTATGTAAATTTGATTTTTTAGGATTATCAACAATGAATCGTTATATGGTTGCATGTCAATTCAACAGAAACAACAGTTCTGAAGATTTCATCAGGGCAGTGGCAAAATTTGATTTTTCCTATCAGCACCCGATGGATAATATCTGGTACATACAGAGCAACCATACCATTGACAATATCCAGCAAACCCTGCTCTCCCTTATAGAACTTGATGATATCCTGATCATAAATGATGTCAGTGACCAGCGTGACTATAATGCTGATCTCTCCATCGACAGCCATGAAGGTTTCAGGGCTTCAGAAAACAATAGGCATAGTTTTTATGCCTGATTGTTGAATATTTTTTCCTGCAATACTTTTTTGTCTAGCCTAAATCATGGTACTGATCACGGTTTCCAAGAAATAAAATTTTCAATCAGCTTCAGACCCATTTTCTGGCTTTTTTCAGGATGGAACTGCACGCCAACAATGTTGTCACGCCCAACAATCGCAGTCACCCGTCCGCCATATTCAGTATCGGCCAGATCCTCAGTTTCGTTTTCAGTAACAAAATGGTACGAATGGACAAAATAGGCGTGCTGTCCCTCCTTCCCTGTTGTTATGTCCTTCAGGATTGCATGAGGGTTATCAGAACTGACATTTAGGGTATTCCAGCCCATATGCGGAATTTTCAGGGAGACATCATCTGGCTCAATCTGCCTAACTGACCCCTTGATCCAGCCCAGCCCCTTATGCCTGCCATGTTCCAGGCCTTCATCAGCCAAGAGCTGCATCCCGACACAAATGCCTAAAAAGGGTTTTCCATCCGTGATAACAGCCTCTTCCAAGGCTTCATTCATGCCTTCGACAGCATTCAGGCCGCGTGCGCAGTCGCCAAAAGCCCCAACACCCGGCAACACAATCCTGTCCGCTGACAACACCTCTTCTGGTTTATCCGTTAGGCTAATATCAAAACCCAGCCCTGCCTTTTTGTTGGCCAGTTCAAAAGCTTTCAGGGCAGAATGTAAATTTCCTGACCCATAATCTATAATAACAAGTTTCATTAAATTTTCTTCATATATAAATTACAGAAAAGCACTAGTTTATGCTTCTGGTCTCTCTTCACGACTTGGCAGCCAGTTCTGTAAAAAGCGTCGCTGGCAGTCAGTTTCATCCTGGCCTGTGACAAAACCTTCAAAACGGTAGCCGTGTTGTTGTTCCAACACCCATTTGCGTATCCTGGTTGCCTCTATGGCAAACGCCACATTCAGGATAAGGGTAAAAATGATCTGTTGCACTGATCCCAAACCCATCAGGGAGACCATCCCATTCAACAGCAACATTATACCCAAAATACCCAAGGCAACAGTCCATAAGCGGTGATATAATGCCCATAGTAATGGGGACAGGACAGCAAACCAGGCGAAACCTTCCTTGACAAAGACAAGCCGGTCTACCTTCTCCAGGGCAGCAAAACCTTTTTGTTTAGGCAGATAAACAGAATAGCCAGTCATCAGCCCTGGTCTCCCAACTGCCCCTTAGTGGACGGAACCTTGTTGGCACTGCGTGAGTCAATCTCCGTTGCTTTCCGCAGCGAACGCGCCAAGGCCTTGTAACAGCCCTCAATAATATGATGATTGTTCAGGCCGTAAAGGCATTCAACATGCAGCGTGATCCCTGCATTAAAGGCAAAGGCCTGAAACCATTCCTTGAACAGTTCAGTATCAAATTCACCAAGCTTGTCACGGGTAAAGTCTACATTCCAGATCAGATAGGGTCTACCAGAAAAGTCCAGCGATACCCGGAGCAAGGCCTCATCCATTGGAATATACATTGAGGCATAACGTGTTATGCCCTTCATGTCCCCCAAGGCCTTGGCA
This sequence comes from Alphaproteobacteria bacterium, assembly GCA_024279735.1. Lineage (GTDB taxonomy): Bacteria > Pseudomonadota > Alphaproteobacteria > Rhizobiales > JAJRRF01 > JAJRRF01. The sequence continues at coordinate 5,270 of JAJRRF010000231.1, read as the reverse complement.
AACGCCAGACCCAGCGTAATCCCGCTGTCTTCAACGGTGTGGTGATAGTCAATATGCAGGTCTCCCTTGGCCTTCAGGTCAATGTCTATCAAGGAATGACGGGACAATTGCTCCATCATGTGATCCAAAAACCCGATACCCGTATCTATATTATAGATACCCTGGCCATCCAGGTTAATAGTGGTCTCAATCTGGGTCTCTTTTGTTTGGCGTGAAACAGTGGCTGTTCGCATAATAGAATTTCAGTCTCTAGCTAAAGGTTTTACGATCTCTTCTCCCCTGTTTACCAGTTTATTATTCTTCCGACCAGCGAAAAACTGCCAGACAAGGACTGAAGCAGCAGGCCATGGAAATGATAATTATTTTCAGGCCAGGGAGAGAATACTTGACTTGACCAGTACAGATTATGATATGACCATAAGGACAGTTTTTAAGTAAGGACACCCTCAATAATAAGTGCTTATCTATTTGGCGCAGCAATTTTGTTTGTCAGCAAGGCACAGAAATGGGCGCATAGTGTGCTATGTAACCATTTTTGGAACGCAGCTGACGGACAAAAGGGCAAGTCAGGTGGAGCGGTTATTGTTGTGGGTGTCCTAACCCTTCACAGTAAATGAAAACACAAAATGAATATGAATCTACGCGGAACAACAATCCTGACTGTACGCAAGGGTGATACAGTTGTGATAGCAGGTGATGGCCAGGTTTCCCTGGGGGATACTGTGCTCAAGGGTAATGCCCGCAAGGTTCGGCGCATAGGCCAGGGTGATGTCATATCTGGTTTTGCGGGCGCAACCGCTGATGCCTTTACCTTGCTTGAGCGGCTCAATGCCAAACTGGAACAATACCCTACCCAGCTTGAACGGGCCTGCGTTGAACTGGCAAAGGACTGGCGGACAGACAAATATTTACGTCAGCTTGAAGCAATGATGCTTGTTGCTGACAAAAACAATACTTTTGGCCTGACTGGAAACGGCGATGTCCTAGAACCTGAAAATAACCTGATGGGAATTGGCTCAGGTGGCAACTATGCCTATGCTGCTGCCAAGGCACTGGTCGACATGGATCTTGACGCAGAAGAAATAGCCCGCAGGGCAATGAAAATAGCTGGCGATATCTGTGTCTATACAAACCATAATATTATTGTTGAGACAATCAAGACAACAGGCTAAAAAAGGCCTGGAATAATAACTGGAAACTGGTTTAAATCATTATGAGTCAAGACTTCTCCCCGCGCGAAATAGTTTCAGAGCTAGACCGCCATATTATTGGTCAGCACAATGCCAAACGCGCTGTCGCCATTGCCTTGCGCAATCGCTGGCGGCGACAAAAACTTGAGGATGACCTCAAGGAAGAAGTACTGCCCAAAAATATCCTGATGATCGGGCCGACTGGTGTTGGCAAAACGGAAATTTCCAGAAGGCTGGCCAAACTGGCCAATGCACCGTTTATCAAGATTGAGGCGACAAAATTTACCGAAGTTGGTTATGTCGGGCGTGATGTTGACCAGATTATCCGTGACCTTATTGAAGCTGGCATTGCCCTTATCAGGGAAAAAAAGCATGAGGATGTGCAGTCCAATGCCCACCTTAATGCGGAAGAGCGCGTTATTGATGCCCTTGTCGGTGAAAATTCTTCTGACACCACCCGCAACTCCTTTCGTGAAAAACTTCGCTCTGGTGAGCTGGATGAAAAGGAAATTGAGATCCAGGTTGCTGACAATGGCACCGCTCCTTCGTTTGATGTCCCTGGAATGCCAGGCGCACAGGTTGGCATGATTAACCTGTCAGACATATTGGGCAAGGGTTTTGGACAAAAAACCAAGACCAGGCGTGTGCTGGTCAGCGAATCCTATGAAATATTGCTGGCTGAGGAATCAGACAAACTGCTTGATGAAGACCAGGTTGTCCAGGATGCCATTTTTTCAGTAGAAAATAACGGCATCGTTTTCCTTGATGAAATTGACAAAATCTGTACCCGTTCTGACAAGTCTGGCGGCGATGTCAGCCGGGAGGGTGTCCAGCGTGACCTGCTACCCCTGATTGAGGGCACGACTGTTAGTACCAAATACGGGCCGGTCAAGACAGACCATATTTTGTTCATTGCTTCCGGTGCCTTCCATGTTGCCAAGCCCTCTGACCTGCTTCCTGAACTTCAGGGGCGGCTGCCTATCCGCGTCGAACTCAACGCACTGACCCAGAATGATTTTTCACGTATCCTGACCGAACCAAAGGCCAGCCTGATCCGGCAATATATTGCCCTGATGAAAACAGAAGAACTCGAGCTGACCTTTACCGATGATGCGATAGAAAAGATTGCCGATATTGCAGTCCAGGTGAATAACAGCGTAGAAAATATTGGCGCGCGCCGCCTGATGACGGTGCTGGAACGTATCCTGGATGTTATCAGTTTTGAGGCCACAGACATGGCTGGGCAAGCAGTTGTGATAGATGCGGCCTATGTGCAGAACCATATTGGAGATCTTGCTGCCAACACTGACCTGTCTAAATATATTTTGTAAAAGGAACTCAAATGGGTGTTACAATTATCATTACTAAGTTTAAGGATGGTCAAGAGCAAAGCTTTTCCAAAGATGAAATAGAAAAAATTCTTAGTGACTACGCCAAAGAGAAAGGTAATAGTACTGTTGCCACAGGCATCGACTATTTACGGCATCAGCCTTGGTTTGAAGACTGTGACTTTCCACCAGATGGTAATGATATAACTGCCATAGTCATTTCCAAGCCCAATACAGAAATAGCTGAACTGGAAGAAGTCATCTTCAGGTTATTGGCCATTAAAAACTCCGTGCTTATGAGTGAGCATTTTGACCTTTTTCATAGTAGAACAGATATTATATCTCATTTTCCAGCAGAAATGCGGGAAATGCTCACTGATATGGATGAGGATGAAGAAGATGAAAATCCTGTCAAAATTATCAATTCTGCACAGGAGGTTTGGCCAGCAACCTATAAAGGCGACTCTTAAATCAGGCCTGCATTTATCACCGAAATTTTCTGATCCGAATATAAAGCGCGCCCTCCTCACCGTGGGAGCGGTGCGCTGTCTGGTAGCTGATGACCATGCTTCTGAAAGCTTCCTCGTCCAGCCAGTTGGGCACCATATATTGCAATACGCCCCCTTCCCCAGGATTTTCATAAAACAGGTCTTCCTCCTGCTCAGTACGCCTTGCCCGCCTGCTGTTACCCTTCCCGGTTATCACCAGAACCACCTTGTCACCAAGCGACTGGTGCTTGTGCAAAAACCGTTTCAGCACTGGCTTAGCCCTGCGCTGGGTCATGCCATGCAAGTCCAGCGTGGCATCAATTGGCAAGTTTCCCGTTACTATTTTTCTGACATCCCTGCGCTCAAAGTCTGCCAGCTGCGGTGCTTCCCTCAATACAACCTTGCGTTTGGGCACTGAAACAGGCGGTGAATAGGAAGGCATCTGGCTTGCAACTGGTCTTTTACTTGTCACAGAGGAATGCTTTGTTAGCTGGGCAGCCAGTGGTTTTTTCTGCCCCTTTCCAACCATTTGGGAAAAATCAGATTCGAGGTCACCATGAGGTTCAAAGCTATTATTATCTTGGAGGGGGGTAACAGATTTCTTGACATATTTCCACAGGGCAGCGTCCTGCTCATTTATTTTGGGAGCAGTTTTTTTAGTGTTATTTCGCCTGTCATCATTGGGCATAACCTGTGCCTGTCAAAAGATAAACTGGCCATAGCATTCCGCATGAGCCAGATAATAAAGAGTACCCTTTATCATATTGTAGCATTCAGGACAAATATCAACTGACCTTTGGCAAAAGTACCACAAACTGGCTACGCAGATAGGTGCGTGCTGCAATCGTCCCTGCTCGGTCTCCTGATCCCCAGAATATATCCGCCCTTTCACGACCCTTGATCGCCGAACCAACATCCTGGGCAATCATCAGGCGGCGCATTTTACGGCCATTCTTACTCGCATTATTCGTACCAACGACCCAGATAGGAGTCCCGAGATTATGAAAACTCTTGTCAACGGCGATGGAACGCGCCCCTGTCAAAGGCACACCCTGCGCACCTATCGGACCATCCCCCTTGGTAATATTGTTAACTTTTCTAAAGAAAATAAAGGAAGGGTTTCTCCAGAACAGTTGTTGGGCTTCCAGCGGGTTTTTTCGCAGCCAGTCCTTGTCCAGATAACGCTTGCCAATCGAGCGAAATTTATAACCATTTTTGCCCGCAAATCCAATCCTCATCGAGCCACCACCCTGGAGACGGATTCTCGCCGATCCTTGGACATGCATATAAAAGCAGTCAACCGGGTCTTCCAGATAGACCAGTTCTAGATTTTTCCCCTTGAGGTAGCCCTGTTCTACTGTCTTGCGTGTTGGAAACTTTACAAAACCTTTTTTCGTTTTCAGAGCCCAGGTCACCCCCCTGACCCCATTTCTTCTCGCCTGACTGGCACGTCTACCAATCAGGGGAAGCAAATTAGCAGGTTTTCTATAGACAGGCACATAAAAGCGAGCCGTTTTTTTCAGTGAACCATTCAGTTCGGGTTCAAAATAGCCTGTCAAAAGCCCGCGTTTTTGTGGTGACCTGACTTCAAAGGGCTGAAAATTCTCCTCGAAAAATTGTTTGGCCTGCGCTGCTTTTATATTACTACCCAACTTTTTGGTCTTGTAACAGTTTGACAGCAGTCCGCGTCTTACCCTTGAGGAAGACCTGTAATATTTGGCACGGGACAGTATTTTATCACATGAAATCTGCCAGGTCTTATAGGCAGCCAAATGATTGTCCTTCTGCCATCCCTGAAGGGATGAAAATAAAACTGGCCTAAGGTTCAAGGACTTTTTAGGCCTACCTTCAGAGTGTGAAGCAGTCATCAGAAACAATCCCGTCATAAATAAAATCATGACAGAATATTTAAATACGTTTCTTTGTCGCAACATCTAGAAACCTGCCTCTATCAAAATAATTAAATGTATCCGTCCCTGGCTGTATGTTCAGACAGCCAATTGGTTATAAAGTTCAGACACTTAAAAGCCTGACACTATTATTGGCCAGGTTCAAGTCTTCAAGACTATAGAAAAAAACAGGTTAAATTTTGACCTGCTCACCATATTAAAGAAAGTTACTAAAAACGTAACTCCCCAGCTTCTTTTTTCACGTAAATACGCGGTTTCAAGCGGAATACAGTCTAAAAATCCTGTTTTTTAATGGAAAAATGATCATATTTTAGTGGTTTTAAAAATAACGATTTATTTTTATCGTTATTTATC
>JAJRRF010000011.1 GCA_024279735.1 Alphaproteobacteria bacterium | reverse complement strand
TGCTCAAAACCTTTTCTTCCATGTTAGGTTTTGAGTTGAACTCCATTAAATCACAACCTGAATTCAAGAAGCTGTGTAACTACGGGACTATAGCAGCATGAAACTGTCCAAACTATTGTTTTAAGGCCAAGATCTTCGGCATGGATGGCAAGATCAAAGTCTTGCCATGACAAAATTGAAAAATATAGCTTGGGTCAGGGATCTCTTTAGCCCCTAAATCAACGCTGGTTGTTTCTGCGCTGCTTGAGAAGTTTTCGTCCCCTTTCCAGCATAATCCTGTTTTTTCGCACTTGAGCCAGGAATTTCACCTGTTCTGAAGCAGAACTGTCATAGCTTTCTGTATCTGTAGTGGGGCGGGCCGTTATGTTACCCTGTTTCTGGATCAGGGCGATCTGCTCCCGCTGGATTTTGAGGGCTTTCTTTTTGGCGACCTGTGCCTTGATATAGGCAGTCCTTTGTTTGCGTTTCAGGGCTGCAACATGGCTGAGGTCTGCCAGTGACGGTCTGGTTTTTACTTCAGCCATAGGGCTGGCCTGCCTTTTGGGATATCTGAATTTTGCGACAGCTGCGGTATTGTCAGGGTTTTGTGTTTCCCCTGGCTGCCCCGTTTCATCCAACATTGGCTTGAGCCTGACCTTATAGACATAGTTACTGCCCTTGACCTTCAGCCATTTGTCCCATTTGTGAAAACCATCCTTTTCAACACGGATATGGTACAGCCCAGGGGTGACTTTCATCCTGTCCTTATAGGTTGGCCTGATATTCAGGACACGGATTTTGGCCCCCTTTTCGCTGGCCTTGATGGTCAGGCTGGAGCTGGCTGTTTTGACCTTTGTTCTTGTGTTAGCGGCAAACCAGTTTTGCGGCAGGGCCTTTTTTAGCCTGGCAAGACTGGGGGTGAATTTGGTCTTCAGGTCGGAGAGGTTTAGGCAGGTCAGGAAAGACTTTTTGCGTCTTGCACCCTGTTCCTCATTCTGTTGTTCAGTGTTTTGCATAAACTGGGTGCTGCTCAAATGCGGTGCAACCTGGCGCGACAGCAGACGGCATTTCTGGCGCAGGCGCGCTTTTGTCCTGGCCTTTTCAACCTTGGAGGAGACCGTGCTGTCTTGCGCATGGGCAACAGGTACAGCCTGTGAAGACAGTAGAAAAAGGGGCAGCAAACATGCTGCTATCGAGGGTTTGAAATGATTTTTAGAATGGTTCTGCATGAAAAATCCTGATTATACCCAGTCCGTATGGGGTGTTGCCCGCTTTATAAATGTACGCCTGATAAGGCTACTGAACATAGGAAAAACAAAACTAGCCTTAAAATCCATAACCCTGTTCGTTCAGTTTGTAAAATAGTTCTAAAAAATAGGAATATATTCCTTTACAGCGCGACGCTGATATGTTACATATAATGTATAATCGGAAAAGTGGGTAAAATTTAGATGGCGCACAAACCGAACACATCCCCCAAAATATCGTCATTAAAAACTGAGGCTGCCAGACTGCTGCGCCGTCTCTATAAATTGATGACCCGTCAACTCGACATGATTGAGGCGCGGCATCAAAAGAAATGCCAGAAAGGGGGCGTGCCAATGACACTGGCCGACAGCGAAAAAGAGGTGCGAACCCTGGGCAACCTGACCAAACAACTTGAAAAGATGATCGAGCTTGAGAACTGTCTCCAGGGGCGGGGCAAAGGAGAGGGCGGCAATGAATCCACCAATACGGAGCAACTCCGCAACAGCCTTACGCGCCGCCTTGCAAAATTTGGCGGTCCATCCAGCGGAGGAAAGCCGGGAATCGACAACGGGGCATGAAGGTGGGAAAGCGCGGGGACATGGCGTGATAGCAAAATTTATCGCCAGCCTGTCCAGCAGCGAGCTTCTGGCCTTGCTCCATGACTGGGAAATTTGGGCGCGTAATGACCAGTTGCCGCCTGCCAGCCCGAAAGACTGGACAAGCTGGCTGATTCTGGGCGGGCGCGGTGCAGGCAAGACCCGCAGCGGCGCGGAATGGGTGCGTTCCATTGTCTATGCAGACACTAAAGGGAAAGGTAACAAAGATAGCTCACTCAGGATTGCGCTGGTCGGGGAAACCATTGATGATGTCCGCGCCGTGATGGTGGAGGGCGAGTCGGGCTTGCTGGCTGTGCATGAAAAGCACCAGCGTCCTGTGTTTGAGTCCAGCAAAAAACAGCTGCTTTGGCCAAATGGGGCGGTGGCGCAAATTTTCTCTGCCCATAGTCCTGAAGGCTTGCGCGGCCCGCAATTTCACGCGGCTTGGTGTGATGAGCTGTGCAAATGGAAACAGGCTCAACAGACATGGGACATGCTCCAGTTTGGCTTGCGCCTGGGAGACCATCCGCGCCTTGTGATTACCACCACGCCAAAACCCTCAAAATTGCTCAAGGCCATTATGGCAGACCCTGGCACAGCAGTGTCACGGGCGGCCACTTCCGCCAATGCCAGAAATCTCGCGCCGTCCTTTTTGGCAGCCATTGCCCAAAGATATGACGGCACACGGCTGGGGCGGCAGGAGTTGGACGGCGAAATATTGGAAGAGCGCGAGGATGCCTTGTGGTCACGCAAACAGCTGGACAGTCTCAGGGGTGTCTGTTTGTCCAGAGCTGACACGGATTGTGGTGGCACTTGATCCGCCTGTCACCAGTACAAATACATCGGATGCCTGCGGCCTTGTGGTGGCAGGTCTTGGCAGGGACGGGCGTGGCTATGTTCTGGCCGACCGCAGCCTGGAGCGTGCCTCACCCTTGGGCTGGGCGCAGGCCGCTGTGGAGGCGTTCCACCATTTTGGGGCTGATAGCCTGGTGGCCGAGACCAACCAGGGCGGCGACCTGGTGCAGACCGTCATTCGCGAGATAGACCTTTCGCTGCCGCTCAAGAAAATCCATGTCAGCCGTGGCAAGTGGCTCCGCGCCGAGCCTGTTGCCGCCCTGTATGAACAGGGGCGTGTCAGCCATGTCGGCGCGCTGGACGCACTCGAAGACGAGATGGCCAATTTCGGCGCAGACGGCCTCACCAACGGCCACAGCCCCGACCGCCTCGACGCGCTGGTCTACGCTGTGTCTGAGCTAATGTTAGGGGGTAGCAGCGTGCCAAGAGTGCGGCGGCTGTGAGAAAGGTGTGCAAAAACTGTGCATTATTGTGTTGTGTTTTAGGTATATGTTTTGTATCTTTAAGATGTGCTTGACAACTTATTTAAGAACCCCGTTTCAATTCCGAAACGCAACACTCAGTTTGCTGATGGATTATGGCCTGTGATGGCGGGCAGGAAATATTGGGTCAGGGGCCTTGGTCGCCGCAGGCGATGCGCAGCACCCTTGATGCAAGATTT
>JAJRRF010000230.1 GCA_024279735.1 Alphaproteobacteria bacterium | reverse complement strand
GATAAATAACGATAAAAATAAATCGTTATTTTTAAAACCACTAAAATATGATCATTTTTCCATTAAAAAACAGGATTTTTAGACTGTATTCCGCTTGAAACCGCGTATTTACGTGAAAAAAGAAGCTGGGGAGTTACGATCATCCTGTAATTCAAAAAAAATAAAGAACAAAACCCCATGACCACACCCCAACAGCAGCAACAAATATTCTTTGAGGAACAGGCGGGCGCGCTGGCGGCGCATTTGCCTGACCTGATGGTCGAGGCCGAGCGCATTGCCATGACAGTGACCCACGGTTTGCATGGTCGCAAGCGCAGGGGGCCGGGCGAGACCTTTTGGCAATACCGTGCCTATGAGCAAAGTGACAGTGCCGCCATGATTGACTGGCGACGCAGCGCGGGCAGTGACCACCTTTATGTCCGTGAACGCGAATGGGAAGCCGCCCATACTGTATGGCTGGTGCCTAACCTGACCAGCAGCATGAAGTTTCACTCCACGCTGTCCCCGATAGACAAGCGCAACCGCATGATTGTCCTGTTGTTGGCGATGGCACATTTGCTGGTGCGCGGCGGCGAGCGGATTGGCATCCCCACCCTGATGAACCCGTCTGCCAGCCGCAATGCCCCGCAAAAACTGGCACAGCATTTGGTCAGCCCCCCCCAAAGCATTATTTTGCCGTCCAGCGCGTTTTGCGCCCAGATTGAGCCCCAGCGTTTTTCCGAAATCATCATCCTGTCTGACTTTATGGAACCCGCCCAGCCCCTGATTGACGAAATGGCGCGCCTGACCCGCCAGGGCGTTCGGGGACATCTCGTACAAATCCTTGACCCTGCCGAAGAAACCCTGCCCTATAAGGGGCGCGTCGTATTTGAAGGTACAGGCAGCGGCGAGCGTATTTTGACCGACAGTGCCCAGGACCTCAGGGCAGCCTACCAGGACAGGATTACAGCCCACCGCGACACATTGAAAGCCGCCTGCGCCCATATGCAATGGTCGTTCCAGCTGCACCATACTGACCAGCCTGCCGAAGAGACTGTTTTGGGGCTATACCTTAACCTGAGCGGATCGGATAAATGAGTTCATTCCCATTCCAGATAGTTCCTGTGCCTCCTTTGGCCTTCCTGTCCTTTCTCAGTCCCTGGCTGTTGGCAGGCCTGCTGGTCTTGCCTGCAATCTGGTGGCTGCTAAAGGTCACCCCGCCAGTGCCAAAGCATATCAGCTTTCCGCCAACCTGGATTCTCAAGGGACTGACCAGTGCAAAGAAATCACCTGCCCATACCCCATTATGGCTGCTTGTCCTGCGCATGGCGATAGCAGCATCTGTCATTTTTGCCCTTGCTGCCCCGCTTTTGTTTGGCGACAATACGAGGTTGCCTGGCAAAAAGGAGCTTGTCCTGGTGATCGACAATGGCTGGGCTTCTGGGAACAACTGGGCATTGCGCAAGGAAAAGCTTCTCGCCCTGATTGAACAGGCACGGCAAAATAACCGTCCTGTCCTGGTGCTGCCCACAGTGCAGGATACCAAGGCGGGCGGCAATCTCCAGGCTGTATCCGCCAATGATGCCAGCAGGTTTGCTGCCAGTCTTATCCCCCATCCTGCCAGGACGCAGCGCGCAAAACTGATAGGACAGCTCAAGCCTTACTTTAAAAGCCACCCAAAAGCCGGGGTTGTCTGGCTCAGTGATGGCTTGTCCGATAAAAAATCAGGGCATGACAGTTTTGCCAAGTCACTCGGTAACATTGTCCCTGGCCATGAACTCCAGGTTATCCTGCCCGCAAGACAGGCCTATCCCCTGGGACTTCATGTCCAGAGCAGCAAAAAGGGAGAGTTACAGGCCACAGTTTTTTCAGCAGGCCTTGCCGCCCATTCAGGCTTGGTTATCGCACAAAACGCTAAGGGACAGTCTTTGGGCGAACAGCCTTTCTCTGTTGCCAAGGGTGAGACCAGCAGCAAGGTCACATTTACCCTGCCGCTGGAACTGCGCAACCAGGTTTTAAGGCTGGCGATCAGCAAGTCCAGTCAGGCAGGGGCTGTCTATTTGCTGGATGCCACAACCCGCTGGCGGCGTATCGGTATTCTCAGCGGGGAATCCACTGATGTGTCCCAACCCCTGCTGTCCCCGCTCTATTATATTGAAAAGGCCATCTCTGGGTTTTCAGAAATTCACCGCAACAAGGGCGAGGGCGGCAAGAACCGTGTCACAGAAATATTAAAACAAAAACTCTCAGCCCTTGTACTGGCTGATATTGGCAAACTTGATGAAAAGGCCAGCGCGAAAGTTGAAAAATGGGTGCAGCAGGGCGGTATCCTGATACGCTTTGCAGGTGTCCATATGGAACAGGGCAGCGACCACCTGCTTCCCGTCCCATTGCGCAGCGGTGGGCGCACCCTGGGCGGTGCTCTGTCCTGGAGTACCCCGCAAAAGCTGGCGCAGTTTGAAAAAGACAGTCCCTTTTTTGGGCTGGACACCCCAAAAGACATCACAGTGACCAGGCAGGTTCTGGCGGACCCTGCTCTGCTTCGCGATGATGTCCAGATATGGGCAAGACTTGAGGATGGTACCCCGCTTGTTACAGCACGGCCTGATGAAAAGGGCTGGCTCATCCTGTTCCATGTCACCGCCAACTCTGACTGGTCGAACCTGTCCCACAGTGAGCTGTTTATCAATATGCTCAAACGCTCCATCATGATTGCAGGCGGCAATGACGGACTGACAGCAACGAGCAGCCAAGGCAGTGAGGCCTATAACAGCACCGCGCTCAAGCCACTGAAAGTGCTTGATGGCTTTGGCAAGCTCTCGCCGCCTCCTGCTACGGCGGAACCCCTCAATACTGAGGCAGACATGACGCGCCCAGACTTTCACCACCCCCCGGGATTTTATGGCCGCCCCGGCACAATCCGTAGCCTGAACCTTATGGACAACAGCTCGACCATTACCCCCATGAAGGGGCTGGCCTCCTCCATTCTGCAAGGCCATTACAAGGCAAGCAGTGCCATCTCGCTTGTGCCATTTTTCTTTATGCTGGCTTTTTTGCTGTTGCTGGCTGATACTGTGCTGACCTATCTGATGATGAATGGCAGGGAAATAAATATATCAAGAATGACAGACAAACTGACAGGACTGGCAGCAAAACGCCGTCAAAAAGGCTTCACAAAAACCAACGGCTTCACCCTGTTGGCAGGTGCTCTGATAAGTGCATTGCTCTATCAATCCCTGATGACTGCCTCCCTGGTCTCCCCTGCCTTTGCCCAAAAATCTTCTGCTGTTTCCCAACGGACAGAAGCTTTTGCCCGCAAATCCCTGACCGCCACCCGCTTTGCCTATGTGATTACAGGCAACAGTAAGGTAGACAATATCAGCCGCCAGGGTCTTGCAGGACTGAGTTTTGTCACCAAGTCACGCACTGCGCTTGAGCCTGGCGACCCTGTCGGGGTCAACATTACGCAGGATGACCTGTCATTTTTCCCGATACTGTACTGGCCTGTCCTGGCCAATGCCCCTGTGCCAAGTGGCAAGGCTCTGTCACGGATTGACCACTATATGAAACATGGCGGCATGATTGTATTTGACCAGCAAAAACAGGTCAACAATCTCCCAGGTTTTGGGGCAGACCCAACCTCAAAATCCCTGCGCCGTATATTGGGCAGGCTGGATATCCCCCCCCTAGAACCTGTCCCCAGCAACCATGTCCTGACCCGCAGCTTTTACCTGCTCCAGGACTTCCCTGGTCGCTGGGCTGGTGGCAAACTCTGGACAGAGGCTGGCGGGGCAGGCAAAAAGACCTCCCTCAACAAGGCGCGTACTGCTGACGGTGTCAGTTCCATCCTGATCACCTCCAATGACCTGGCCTCGGCCTGGGCTCTTGATGAAAACCGCCGTCCGCTCTATCCGGTTGTGCCAGGCGGGGAACGCCAGCGGGAAATGGCCTACCGCACAGGCATTAATATTGCCATGTACGCCCTGACAGGAAACTATAAGGCAGACCAGGTTCACACCCCTGCATTGCTTGAACGCATTGGCCAATAAAGGACTGCCCCATGAACTGGACTATTGAGTTTGCCCCCCTATTGCCCTCCTTTTTGCTATGGCTGATGGTTCTTGCGACGCTGGGGCTTGGCGTTTTTTTACTGTGGCAACGTTTTCATGGTGCACCCTTGAGACTTGCCAGTCTCGGCCTGTTACTGCTTGCCCTGTTCAACCCAACCCTGAAACAGGAAGAACGCAGTCCCCTGTCCTCTATTGTGCTGGTGGTGACAGACCAGAGTGACAGCCATAAAATGACAGGGCGCAGCAAACTGACAACTGATATCCGCACCAGGCTGGCGGCCAAACTTAAAAAAGTGCCCAATGTCGAGACGCGGTGGGTGACAAGTACCCATAACTCAGCAAGCCGCAACCACAGTACACAACTGACCCAAGACATAAGCAGGGGACTGGCTGACATCCCGACAGAGAGGCTGGCAGGTGTGATTGTGATCTCTGATGGCAGAATCCATGACATTCCTGCCAATCCTGATGCCCTTGGCCTCAATGTTCCGCTTCACCTGATGTTGCCTGGCCTTAAGGGTGAGTTTGACAGGCGAATCGAACTTAAGGAAGTGCCCCGTTTTGGCCTGGTCGGTTCATCCCGTCCTGTCAAACTTCGTATCTCCCAGTCTGGGACATCCAAAACAACAGGCAAGATTGCCCGCCTCATCATCAAGCGTCAGGACAAGCCTGATGAAATGATCCGTATCCCTGTCGGGGAAATTTTTAAAATAGACTTTCCCTTTCCCCATTCCGGGCAAAACCTGATGGAACTGGAACTTGTCCCTGTTGAGGGAGAGCTGACCAAGGCCAATAACCGCCTTGCCCTGACTGCTGAAGGCGTTCGGGAAAATTTACGGGTATTGCTGGTTTCAGGCGAACCCCACCCAGGCGAGCGGGCATGGCGTAACCTGCTCAAGTCTGATGCCTCGGTTGACCTGGTGCATTTTACTATTTTGCGCCCCCCGCAAAAACGTGACAACACACCTATCAACCAGCTCTCCCTGATCGCCTTCCCAACCCGCGAGCTGTTTTCAGAAAAACTGTCCGGCTTTGACCTGATTATCTTTGACCGCTATAAGAGACGCGGTGTCCTTCCGAGAATCTATCTGGGCAATGTTGCCAACTATGTCAAAAAGGGTGGCGCAGTATTGATGGCCACAGGCTCAGCCTTCAGCTCCAACTTTTTCAGTCTCTACAATACCCCGCTCAACACCGTTCTGCCTGCCGCGCCAACAGGAAATACATTTGACACTCCCTACACACCGTTGGTCACAAAAGATGGCCTAAGGCATCCCGTGACAGGCGGACTGTCTGGCGGAAATGCCAAAAAACCAAAATGGGGACGCTGGCACTCCCTGATAGACAGCTCCCAAAAAAGCGGCAAGGTCTTGATGAAGGGCAGCAAGGATCGCCCCTTGCTTATTCTCGACCGGGTTGGCAAGGGGCGGGTTGCTATGCTGATGAGTGACCAGGCCTGGCTCTGGTCACGCGGCTATGAAGGCGGCGGCCCCTATTCGACCCTACTGCGCCGTGTCTCCCACTGGCTGATGAAAGAGCCTGACCTGGAAGAGGAATATCTGCGCGGTGTTGCTGAGGGTAAGAAGCTCATTATCAAGCGTCACTCCATGGCTGACACGGTTGCCCCCATTGAGATGACCCTGCCCACCGGTGAAAAACAAACTGTCATCCTCAAGAATGTCGCCCCAGGCCTGTGGCAAAAGACAATTACAACAGACATGACTGGACTATATCACCTGCAATCTGGCAGCCTCAAAACCATGGTGCATATCGGCCGCATCAACAGCCGTGAAATGAGTGCTGTCACTGCGACGGCCAAGCCTCTTTCCCCCATCCTGAAAAATCTCGGTGGCGGGTCGTACTGGCTTGGCAAGAAATCCGAAGACAACACCACAGGGGCTGACAAGCATTTGCAGGATATTGCCACGGCGTTGCCCCGTATCTCCATGCTGCAAAGCGGCACAAAATTCTTTGGACAAAGCTGGCTTGGCCTGAAAAAACGCAATGCCTATGAGATCAGGGGTGTCTCGACCCTCCCGCTTTTCTCTGGCCTGCTCGCTCTCGCCCTGGCACTTGGGCTGCTTTCACTGATGTGGTTTCAGGAAGGACGGGGCAAGGGGTAGGTTTAGGAAAAAGAGAGACACCATAACCACAAAAAAAGACTGCCTGGCTGTTTCCAGCCAGGCAGTCCTGTCACTCTTTTGACGATAATAGTTTTCATCTGGCCTTTACGCCATAATGCCCATAAGCGGCATGGCAAAGCTGGCCGTAAAAATACCAAGCATTGCAACGCATTCAAATACCGCAGCTGAACAGCTAAATTGACCGCATGTCTTTTCCATAGAACTACTCCCTCATGACCCAACCTACAAAAAGGAAACTTTTAGGGACGCAGACCTCTTTTAAGAAAACAGGCCTTACTTTTCTAACTGCACTCCATCTTGCAAGCAGATTCCATACCAAAATGTAGCAATAAGCGGAATACAAAAGCGTCCTGTCGACCGGAAGAAGGGAACAAGCCCTGCTCAGGCAGACAACCGTTTTTTGCATATATCTCACCATAAAATAAAATATGGCCTTCACCCAGAATGAGTCCAGGTAATCCTTATTGCTGTCCTTACAGTGTCCATGATCCGCGTTGACAGAAGGTTAAGGAAAGCAATAATGTCGCAGTTTAACTGTTTTTCATATAGGAAGAAATCTTGTCGGCAATTACTTTTGCCCGTGTGCCATAAGCAAAATGGGACAAATATTTCCCGTCAGACCCCATCAGGTAGACGATTGAGGAATGATCCATGGTATAGTCATCAGGATTGTCCTTGTCCTTCACCTTTTTATAATAGGCACGGTACGTCCTCGCCATCTTTTTGACCTGTGCCAGGCTACCCGTAAGCCCAACCGTATTGTCATGAAAGTTACTGACATAGCTGGCAAGCTGTTTTGGTGTGTCGCGCTCAGGATCAATTGAGACCAACAATATCTTAACCTTGGCCGCCTGTTTTGCTGGCAACATGTTCAGAGCTTCAGTCATCACCTGCAATTCTGTCGGGCAAATATCAGGGCAATAGGTAAAGCCAAAATAGACCAGCAAATAGGACCCAAGATAGGTCTTGTCTGTTACGGTCTTGCCGTTATGGTCTACCATTTCAAAAGAGCCACCAATCAGAGCCTGAACCCTTTGTGTCTCCCGCTGCTCCCCGTTCAACCTCTCCTGTTGCGAGGCATAGAGGCTCATGGCAGAGACCCCGCCAAGCAGAAACAGGGCAATCATCAGCGGTATATATTTTGCAGGAAATGGCATGGACGGTTCCAAAATTTATTCATTATAGCGGGCTTTCCAAAAACGCCCCTCTTATTAGATGCGTATTCACTGTAACTGGAATAATGCACACCTATCACCCGCGATCAGGTCATCTTCTAAAACTAGCGTTTCCAGACACAAAAGTACACCCAGTAAAAACCCACACTTCGAATCCTCCAGGCCAATTCAATTCATATTTTTCACTATAATTGTAGAGACAGGGCAGGGCATGCCCTGTCTCTACGTTAAAACCTTGTTTCCAATATCTAAAATATATGAATTGAAGCACCTTGTTAATCCACTTCACAAAGGCTATTGCCAAAACAAAAAAGGCAGCCCCACAATTTGCAAGGCTGCCCATATATTCCAGTGGCTAACACCAAGCCTTAGCTCATCGCTGACTTGATGGCTTCGACAAGGTCAGTCTTTTCCCATGAAAAACCGCCATCAGCATCAGGCTTACGGCCAAAATGACCATAAGAGGCTGTCCGCTCATAAATTGGCTTACGCAGTTCCAGCTTTTCACGGATTCCGCGCGGTGTAAGATCCATAACCTCGTTCAAAATATTGGCCAGCTTGTCTTCATCAATACTGCCGGTTCCCTGCAAGTCCACATAAAGCGACAAAGGCTTTGCAACCCCAATCGCATAAGAAAGCTGCAACACACATTTTTCGGCCAATCCCGCTGCAACAACATTTTTGGCCAGATAGCGCGTAACATAAGCGGCAGAACGGTCAACCTTGCTTGGGTCCTTACCCGAAAATGCACCGCCGCCATGGGGAGCAGCACCGCCATAGGTATCCACAATAATTTTACGCCCAGTCAAGCCGGCATCACCGTCGGGGCCGCCAATGACAAAATTACCTGTCGGATTCACATAAAGTTCATCCTCTGGACATTCCCAGCCCTTTGGCAGAACATCACACAGGGTTGCCTTGACAAGTTCGCGTATTTTTACCTGGTCTACACCCTCATTATGTTGGGTCGAAACAACGCAGGATGTCACGCCAACAGGCTTGCCATCAACATATTGTAAGGTCAGCTGGCTTTTTGCATCTGGGCCAAGAATATCATATTCACCGCTGTGACGCTTGTCCGCCATCTGCTTGAGAATTTTATGGGAATAATAGATTGGTGCAGGCATGAGGTCTTCAGTCTCACCGCAGGCATAGCCAAACATAATCCCCTGGTCACCCGCACCCTCTTCCTCAAAGGAGCCTGTTCCCTGGTCTATACCGGCAGCAATATCTGTGGACTGCTCATGGACATAGACATCAACCGAAGCATTTTTCCAGTGGAAACCGTCCTGCTCATAGCCAATCGCCTTGACGCAATCACGGGCAGCCTGCTCCATAACCTCTTTGGTTACGCTCTTCGGCCCGCGCACCTCACCTGCCAGAACGATCTTGTTTGTCGTCGTTAGGGTCTCGACCGCAACACGCGCTGCAGGGTCTGCTGCCAGAAACTTGTCCACAATAGCATCGGAGATACGGTCGCATATCTTGTCAGGATGCCCCTCCGAAACAGATTCACTGGTAAACAAAAAATCTTTCATATCACCAAAAGCCCTTTTCCTATTATTTTCCTGACCAGCCAAATTTCCGAAGACCAGCCCCTCGCTGTTACTAAATATAGTGCCTTGTAACAAGCTAAAGAGGCGATGGGCAAGTGGCAAAACCAAAAAAAATATTTTTAGTTTTTCACTACAGCAATCTCACGACTTATATCAAGACTTCGGAACTTGCTGCCAAAAAAAAGCCGTTGCCCATCTCTTGATGGACAACAGCCTAATTTCTTTATTCCCCAAAAAAGGGACTTCATTCCAACAAAAGCCAAGCGGCCTATTTTTCTTCATCTTCTGCCATTGAACGCACAAGATCAACAACCCGTTTGCGCTGTTTGGTATCGGCAATCTTAACAAACGCCCTGTTCAATTCCAGCCCTTCACGGCTGTTAAGGAACTCCATAATAAAGGCTTCAGACTTTGTTTCCTGGAAACTACCACCTGCGGAGGCTGCCATATTCATTTCCATAGGGGCCTCTTCAAAGAAGAACTGCACAGGCACACCCAGGATACGGGAAATTTGGTACAGGCGGCTCGCCCCAATACGGTTTGTACCCTTTTCATACTTTTGGATTTGCTGAAAAGTCAGCCCCATCTGAACGCCAAGTTTTTCCTGGCTCATGCCAACAAGCATCCTGCGCAACCTGACACGGCTGCCGACATGGATATCTATCGGGTTTGGCTTTTTGACAACCGCCTTTGTCCCGCTGGCTACATTTTTATTTGATTTTACGACCACAATGTTCATCCCTGCTAGAGATTGAATTGAACTAACCTATAGTAGCAACTAATACGCGTTTCAGGCAACAATTACCAGGATATTTTTTCATTAACCCTAATTATAGTCAAAAATTATTACCAATTATAGTTAACGCCTGGTTGTTTTATATATAAAAAGGCCTATTATAAGCACAAACACAAACATCCCCCCCCCATATCGCGCATAAAGTGTAGCGGATATCTTTTTTGGTAACAGTCCGTCCACTACCCCTCTCTGTCCCAAGGGTAATTTTCTGACAACTCGCCCATAACTGTCAATAATTGCTGAAATCCCCGTATTTGCAGCCCGCACCATTGGCAAGCCTTGCTCCACAGAGCGCACTTTGGCATAGTGCATATGCTGATAGGGGCCATCACTGAGTCCGTACCAGGCATCATTGGTTATATTGAGCAGCCATTCAGGACGCTTTCCCTCAATCACCTCCCCTGGAAAAATCACCTCATAACATAACAAAGGCACGAAAGATGGCACGCCTTTAGTCGCCAAAAAGCGCGGTCTGCTTCCAACTGTGAACGCCCCATGCGAATTGGCCAACTGCTGAAAGCCAATCAAGTTAAACAGCGGCTTGAGCGGCATATATTCCCCAAACGGTATCAGGTGTTTCTTGTCAAACACCTTCAGCCCCTCTGCCTTGTCATCAAACATCAGCAAGCTGTTATAGAAACGCCGTCCTGTTCCAGGCTTCCCCTGCTCCAATCGCACATTTCCTGTCAGCCAAAAACTGTTGGGCGGCAAAATCTCAGCCATTTTCAACAAAAAGGCTCTGTTCCGTAGCAACAGGAAAGGCATTGCCGATTCTGGCCAGACCACCAGTGTCTTTTGGTCGAAATTTCTGCCCTTATCCTGCGCCACAGCCTGCCTGGTCAGAGATAAATATTTTTCCTTGATCCCTGCCTCCTTGTCCTTGTTCCATTTATCTTTCTGGACAATATTAGGCTGCACGATCCGCAGCGAAACTGTGTTGTGAAATTCAGTTCCCCCCATCAACCGCATACTGCCCCACAGCAAAAGCACCGTAAAAAGCCCCATAACGGCCATCAAAAACCGCCCTTCATGGCTGGAACAGAACCGTCTATACTCTTGGGGCAAGGCCATGTCATCACGCAGCAACAGAACTGGGCTGGCAAACAGGACAACAGCAATAAAGGCCAGGCCATATATGCCAAACAGGGAAGCAGACTGCATCAGGGCCGGGGAAGATGTCAGGGAATAGCCAAAACTGTGCCAAGGAAAACCGGTAAAAGCATGTCCCCTGATCCACTCCATAACGGCAAAGGCCAGAGCCAGGGCTATAATGCGCGCTGCCCCTGCTGACCAAAAATAAACCGCTATCATGCAGGCCAGCGCATAGAATACAGCCAGTAAGGCAGGCAGTAGCGGCACAACCACAGGGATAAGCCAGCCATACATATTACTTTCAACCAAAAAGGCATGATAGACCCAGTAAAACCCTGCCAGGAAGTAGCCAAAGCCAAAACACCAGCCGATAAAGACCGCTGCCCGAAGCCTGCCCCTGTCTTGCAGGGCTGCCTCATCCAGCAACAGCACCAGAACCGGCATGGTGACAAACAGCACTGTCCAATAGAGGAAGGGCGGCATTGAGAGCATTGACAAGCCGCCAACCAAAAAGGCCAGCACAGCCCGCCCCCGCCAGCCTGGGACTGAGAACCTGCCCAAAAGTGTTGTCATGTAATGTTTCCCCGAAAAACTAAAGCTCACCACTCCCAGCAGGAAGAAGGAAATCTCTAACCCATTGATCGTTATCTATTTCCTTGTCATCCTGAACTTGGTTCAGGATCCATAACCCCAAAAATTTATTTTCTCTCCAGAACAGTCATTCGGTCCTAGCTTATTTCTCAGGGTTCTGGATTGCGGAACAAGCCTACAATAACCAGGAGCATATATCCCGCCCTTTGGTACGTGACTATCTTTTGAATGGGGCACTTGATATCCTGAACCACATCCACTGTCATACCGCGCTACGACGCGGTATCCATGCCCTGCACTATCAACATCGAAAAGACCGACAATTTTGCGGTTCAGAATGTTACGACACCACAACAAACCTTGCCATTTCAACACAAACCTCACGGCATGGATACTGCATTTCTGCGGTATGACAGTAATAGGGTATAGTATGGTGTTTATACCTGGAAGATATGACAGATTAAAATTTTTTAAATTCCATACATTCTCGATTATAAATGTTAGTCCTGCGCTATAATCCCGCCCCTCTTGCGCCTAACATAAAAAATGGCAAATCACTAAACTTACACCCTGGCCTTGATATGGGGGTGTGGGTCATAGTCACTCAGCTCAAAATCTTCAAATTTGAAGGAAAAAATATCTTTCACTTCAGGGTTTATCGTCATGTTCGGCAAGGCTCTTGGGGTGCGGGTCAATTGCAAATCCGCCTGCTCAAGATGGTTCAGGTAAAGGTGCGCATCGCCAAAGGTATGGATAAACTCGCCTGGTTTCAGACCTACCACCTGCGCCATCATCATCGTCAACAGCGCGTAGGAGGCAATATTGAACGGAACACCCAAAAACACATCCGCGCTGCGCTGGTAAAGCTGGCAGGACAGTTTGCCCTCAGAAACATAAAACTGGAACAGGCAATGACAGGGCGGCAAGGCCATCTCATCCACCTCTGCCGGATTCCACGCCGTCACAATATGGCGGCGCGAATTCGGGTTGTTTTTCAGGCTCTCCACCAGCCCAGTAATCTGGTCAATCGCTGCCCCGTCTGCTGTCTTGGCAGGCCAGCTGCGCCATTGTGAGCCATAGACTGGGCCAAGCTCGCCGTTTTCATCCGCCCAGGCATCCCAAATTTTCACGCCATTTTCCTGCAAATAACGGATATTGGTCTCACCCTGCAAGAACCAGAGCAATTCATGGATGATGGATTTCAGGTGCAGTTTCTTGGTGGTCAGCATCGGAAAACCGTCTGCCAGGTCAAAGCGCATCTGGTAGCCAAACACCCCGATTGTCCCCGTCCCCGTGCGGTCGCCGCGCTGCGCGCCATGCTGTTTAATATGGCGCATAAGATCTAGATATTGTTTCATAAAACTGTTTTAGCCTGATTTGCCCAGCAGGGAAAGGGGGCAATTTTGTTTGCTGTCATCATTTGACTCCTATCCCTCCCCCTGCTAGATTAGAACAAAGGAGAAACTTGTTGCAATGACATTTGATACACTAAAATATGCAGAAACCTTGCGTGAAGCAGGAATTGATGAAAACAGGCTTCTGCACAAGCCCACGCCCTTAACCATGCCATAACCGACAATATAGCAACAAAGCAGCAGCTTGACCATGTTGAGACAGTCCTGGCCAACGAACTGACAATGATTAAATGGATTATGGGCGGCATTGGCTTTGGGGTTTTCCTGCTCGTGGGCAAAACCTTTCTAGTCTAGCTTCACTCCAGTTTCGGATAAGGAAAACCACGCCTAAAGATCATGAATTTCTTCCTGTCCCCCCTTATGCATTGTGGAGGGAAATTCAATTCCAAACAAACACCGAACCTCTGTAGGCACGGATCTATGTGTCCGTCCTAGATACTATAAAACTCTTATTTATTGATTAAAAACAGAAGGTTGCTTCTAACTCACACCCTTTTACCATGACCTGTTACGAGAGAGGGCAGACACATTAGGTCTGCCCCTACATTCATTGCGCCTCCTCAAACTTTCTGTCAAATTTTCCCCTGTCACGAACTTACACTCTTCTTTTTTAATCCCTATCCTGAACCTCAGCCCAAATGCCCTAAATCCACAAAACATTCCCCCTCGCCTGTCAGCGGGTTTTGCGGAGACCATTTGACGTTGATCGTGGTGAAGCGGGCGGACAGGGCATCGTAGAGCATCAGGCGGCCAGCCAGGGATTCGCCAATGCCCAATATCTCTTTTAGCACCTCCAGGGCCTGCATTGAGCCGATCACGCCGACCAGCGCGCCAAGCACCCCTGCCTCTGAACAGGGCAGGACGCTATCAGGGGCAGGGGCTTCAGGGAAGATGCAGCGGTAACTTGGATAAGGCACGCCGTTTTCATCTTTCAGGTAAGGCTTAAAGGTCGAGAGCTGGCCATCAAACGGGCCGACCGCACCAGACACCAGCGTCTTTTTGGCAAAAAAGCAGGCATCATTGACCAGGTATCGGGTGGCAAAGTTATCGCAGCCATCTGCAACAATATCATATTGCGAAATGATCTCCATCGCATTTTCTGCTGTCAGGCGGTGATTATGGGTGTTGACCGTGACATGGGGATTCAGTTCCCTAATCGTCCAGGCCGCGCTTGCGGTTTTGCGTACATCAATCCGGTCTGTATCGTGAATAATTTGGCGTTGCAGGTTGTCCAGCGAGACATGGTCATCATCTATAATGCCCAATGTGCCGACCCCTGCGGCGGCCAGATAAAGCAGCACAGGAGAGCCAAGGCCGCCCGCGCCAACCACCAGCACCTTGGCATCCTTGAGCTTTTGCTGCCCCTGACCGCCCACCTCTTTCAGTAACAGGTGACGCTTATAACGGGCAATTTCTTCTTTACTCAATGACATGATATTGTAGCCTTCTCTCAGCCCCCTTTTGCCAGACCTCACAAAAAGTTCAGACCAAACGGTTTGCTTTATGATAAAACCAGGGTAAGGTTTGACCTGGGACAGCTTTAACATTAAAGAAGTCTAATGTTAAGGGTCTCACTATCCAGCCAGACCTGAAGAGCCTGGGATCACAGGACAACCAAAATCCGGAGAGCAAAATGGCAGTAGACACCAAAGTGCAGCCCGTTGAGAGCAAGAGCGAGCTTGTCGCCTGGATTGAAAAAGGCAACAAGCCGAAGGAACAATGGCGCATCGGCACCGAACATGAAAAATTTTGCTTCCTGAAAAAAGACCTGTCCCCCCTACCCTATGGCGGTGACCACGGCATTGAGGCTCTACTATATGAAATGGGGCAGTGCATGGCCTGGGACCCGATTATGGAAGGTAACAACATTATTGGCCTGCTCAAGAACGGTGGGAAAGACGGCTCTGTCACCCTTGAGCCAGGCGGGCAGCTGGAGCTTTCGGGCGCACCGCTGGAAAACCTGCACCAGACCTGCTCCGAGGTCAATGAGCATCTCAAACATGCCAAGACTGCTGGAAAAAAGCTGGGCATTGGCTATCTCGGCGTAGGTTTTTCGCCAAAATGGAAGCTGTCAGAAATTGAGCTAATGCCCAAGGGACGTTATGACATCATGTCTGCCCATATGCCGAAAGTGGGCAAGCTGGGGCTGGACATGATGTTCCGTTCAACCACGGTGCAGGTCAACCTGGACTTTGCCAGCGAGGCCGACATGACCAAAAAGTTCCGCACCTCGCTTGCGCTGCAATCTGTCACCACCGCCATCTTTGCCAACTCCCCCTTTACGGACGGCAAACTGAATGGCTTCCAGTCTTACCGCAGCGCGCTGTGGCTGGACACCGACCCCGCCCGCACAGGCATGATCCCCTTTGTGTTTGAGGACGGCATGGGGTTTGAGCGATATACCGACTATGCCCTTGATGTCCCAATGTATTTTTTCTATCGCGGCGGCAAATACCTCAATGCCACAGGCGGCACATTCCGCCAGTTTATGGCAGGGCAACATCCGCAGAAAATGGGCGAGAAACCAACCCTGGTTGACTGGGAAAACCATCTCTCCACCCTGTTCCCAGAAGTGCGGCTGAAACGCTTCCTTGAAATGCGCGGCGCAGACGGCGGCAGGTGGCGCAAGCTGTGTGCCATGCCTGCATTGTGGGTTGGCCTGCTCTATGACAGCAGCGCGCTTGATGCCGCTTGGGATTTGGTAAAGGACTGGAGCGCAGAGGAACGCCAGCAAATGCGCAATGATGTGCCAAAGCTTGGACTGGCGACCCCGTTTCGCTGCGGCACAGTGCAGGACATCGCCAAACAGGTGGTTGATATTTCCCGCCAGGGCCTAAAAAACCGCAAGCGTCTCAACCCGCTTTGTGATGACGAGACCATTTATCTGGACAGCGTACAGCGCATCGTTGACGAAGGCAAAAGCCCCGCCAGCCGCATGATAGAGCAATATGAAAATGACTGGAACGGCAATATCGACAAAATTTTCGAGCATTACGCCTATTAGCAACATAGTTGCTATTTTTTTGCAGCCAGACGGAAAGCAGGAAATGTAATATCAGACCACAAAGGGGATCTTACTTTTTAAGTGATGGTAATCCCCAACTGGTGGGGTATGGCGGCTTGGCAAAAGAGTCGCGCCCTTTGTGAATTAGTATAATATGCCAACCTCTTTCCAGGCTGGAAAATCTGGCATAAACGTAGAAAATGGGTAACTCCCCAGCTTGTTTTAGGTGCATTAACTAATTGATAAATAACGATAAAAATAAATCGTTATTTTTAAAACCACTAAAATATGATCATTTTTCCATTAAAAAACAGGATTTTTAGACTGTATTCCG
>JAJRRF010000229.1 GCA_024279735.1 Alphaproteobacteria bacterium | reverse complement strand
TGGAAGGATTGTCGCCAGGGTACTCGAAAATATGATAAGCCACAAACCAAAATCAATGCGGCAATTGGTGGATGATACCTTCGAATTTCGTTACTTTCAGGATGTTTCATACTAAACCTGAGTTAAAGGGATAGGTATGCTGGCAACACCTAAAGAATGCATCGCATTATTGGATCATCTTCGAAAACTACTGGGTATGGAAAAGGCATCACAAGACACCATCCAAAAAGTCATTCCAATGGGTAGGCCATGAATGACCACTGCCAGGCTGGACGCTTCAAGAAAGCCCTTGGGACTTACTGAACTATCATAAAAACAGTTACCCCCAAATAACAGGTTTTTTGCATTGCCTTCATGACCGATTTTTACCTCACACCAAATTTTAATTTTATAGCTTTCCGCATTCCATTCGCGGACAGGAGGATACCTTATGTCGATTACAAACCGCCCTAGCAAACGGGCATCAAAATTCACCGCTGCCATGTTGGCAGCAACCATGCTGATTTCAACATTACCTGCCTCAGCTGAACCAAAAAACAGGACTGCCTCTTGCACTATCCCTGTGATCTCCCAGGGAGAACCATCAGACTGGCTGATAGAAAATTCACTCCACACCATACAAAATTATCCATGGTATAAAAGGCACTCACTATATTGGGGCTACAGGCTAAATATTGATATCCTCAAAGAGTACACAAACCTTAACATTCAGTGTTCCAAGAATTATGATAATTTTGCATTCCTGAACCCGACTGACAGGGACTATCTACAATATCTGCTTGAACCTTTTATCTCTACAAATGTTCTGGTTCGGAAGCAGGCAGATAAGATCTATCGCTTCGCAACAGAATGGGATACCGCCATTGTTGCCCTCTATCGGCTAGACCCAACAAGCGCGAAAGCAGGCTACAACCAGTTACTTGGCCTGGCTGATTATCTGGAAGACCCTACTGCCAACCCGCTCTCCCCATCAAGGCTTGAAGCCTTTGGCCGCGACCTGTATGCTGCAATAGGTGATACCATCAGCCTGTGGGGCAGCAAGAGCGGGGCTGAAGCCGACAAAAACCTGAAGGAAGCCCGAGCACTGGGAGGATTTCTACTTGGTTCAGTCTATAACAGTCTGCCCGACCAGGCCAGTCGTGACAGCTTTAATTATGGCGAGAATGTTGCAAAACGAGTGGAAACTCTGAAAGTAACATCACTAGGTTTTGAAATTGGGGTAGGATCTGCTGGAGTTCTGGCAACTGTCGGAATCAGTGCTAAGAAATTGATTAAGTGGCAAAACCTTACCCAAAGATATTTTGGACAAAGCAGAAGGTACTGGACACAAAACCCTATTACCTTTAATGGAAATAAAGTCTATCAAAGAAATGATCTTATTAACCCTAACAGAATTGATACCAATAGCGGCCTCACCAATCGAGAACTTATGCAAGCTGGCCGTGCTCCAATTGGTCCTGACGGCAAATCAATCAACCTTCACCATATGATACAAAAACAAGATGGGCCAATTGCTGAAGTTACCCAGACATTTCATCAACAAAACTTCAGAGCAATCCACATTAACACAGGAGGCATCCCCTCAGGAATAAACAGGTCACAATTTAATAGCTGGAGAAGAAGCTATTGGATAAATAGAGCAAACGACTTTTAGGAGTTCATGATAAATGACATATACCATTGATAAAGCCATTAATGATCTTAAAAAAATAGATATTAGCAAAACGTCACAACCATTACCTGATGATTTTCTAATCTCAAACTACGAAAAGGCAACCAGTTTTATATTTCCTGAAGACTACAAAGTTTTCCTTAAATCAGCCAGCAATGTAATCGCTGGAAGCTTTTCAGCACTCAGGCTTAACCCAAATATGAGAGAAGAATTTGGAGAATTGCAATACGCCATTAAGGAAGCACGTGAAAATGGGATGCCAGTCAGCTATCTTCCAATTTGTGAAGATAACAGTGACTATTATTGCTTTTCTCCTGATGGAAAAATTCGGTTCTGGAGTCATGATGGCGCATCAGACGAATCTTGGCCTGATTTAGCAACGTGGATCAGGAAGGTCTGGATAGAGCAGGATTGACACACCTAAGCCAGGCAGGATGCTTTCATCCTGCCTGACTTTTATCGCTTTCACATCATCGCTTGGGGTCACGCAACACTGGCCTTGGCGGGGACGCTGACACCGGCAATTGTACCGCCTTCGCCAGTGCCCTTCACATCAATCTCCCGCTGCACATCCTCTGTGTTTTTATAGACCAGGCTATGCTCTGAAGCACCTGTATTGCGCGCCCCGGCTCGGATCATATAGAATAATGCAGCCACCAACACGCCCCACCACAATAGCAGAACCAGTTTCTGGCCAGCCACGCTGTCTGGAAAAATAAGGTCATACCACTTATAGCTCTCAATCATCAGCGAGGCAGACAAAAATTCCTTATGGGCAGCATAGTTCAGGGTGAAGGGCAAATAGCCGACCGCAAACCCCATAAAGCCAACCAGGGTGTTGAGATAGCCCATGCCAATGC
Organism: Alphaproteobacteria bacterium; assembly: GCA_024279735.1. Taxonomy (GTDB): domain Bacteria; phylum Pseudomonadota; class Alphaproteobacteria; order Rhizobiales; family JAJRRF01; genus JAJRRF01. The sequence goes on along the minus strand of JAJRRF010000229.1, from coordinate 8,276 downwards.
GCATATAGGACCGGATTTCACAGCCAATCAGCATCACAGCCCCTAGCCCCAAAAGCAGGCCGCCAATCAAGTTTCCAGCAGTGGTCTGGTATTTCAGCTTGCCAACAAAACCTGGGGATACATCAAAGATAATCCAGGCAAACACAACAAATCCAAGCATCACCACCCAATGCGCCAGAAGACCAATCATTGGCAGATAGCTGCGCATCAATGTGCGGGTAATACGGGGCACACCCAGTTTGGCATAAAAGCCGTCATGCTTTGTCATCATGCTGCCAGCCTCCCAGGACACCAGGGCGCATTCAGTCCCCATCCCGCTTTTGGCCAGGCCGATGCCGCCAATAATCCCCGCCACCAGGGTCAGAACCATATAATACCAGCCCTTGGCATCAACCGACTTGCTGAAGGACACCAGCTCACCTTTTTTAAGATGTTGCAGGCTTTCGGGGTTAAACAGGCCGCCATAAACTGCCACACCAACAAACAGCAGGGCAAAGGTCAGGCCTACCCAATAGAGCGGGTTGCTCATCCCAGTCTTGCCTTTTGGACAGGTTGCCGCCTCCCCTGCATCATTTCCGCAGACATAGGAGCGGGTTTCCTGGTGCTTGAAATAGGAGGCCATGCCAACACGCCCCAATATATAGAACCCGGCCGCGCCGCCAATCGCCATAAAGAACACAGTGATAAAGGAATGGATATTCATCAGCGGAATACCGCCCATCAGGTGGTTCAGGGTACAGCCGCCCGCCAGCCTGGTGCCGTAACTGAACAGGATACCACCAAAAAAGGAAATCAGCAGAACCTTGGGTGGATAATAAACCCAGCCCCTGTGTTCCCGCTCCATACGGGTCACCAACCAGCCACCCAATATCATGCCGACAATTGGCCAGCCAACGCCTGGCACAAAAGCACCGCCTGTTGAGGCAACGCCGTCAATGGCCTTGCCATAGAGCTGGTAATCAGGAAGACTGAAAAGCTGGTAAAAGGAAACCTCCAGCCCACGAAACATTTTGCCCAGGTCGGTTGTCACAGTAATGGGCTTGAGCGACGGCATCTTGCCAGCCTGCACATGTTGCACCCACAAACCGACCATATAGATAATTTGGGCAATGCCAAATGTTATGCCAGCCCAGAAAAACGACCATTGCACCTTACTGTAGCGTTTTATAAACTCGGTATTTATCTGCATTTCCTAACTCCTTATGCGATGTATTGAGACCATTCCTGGCCGTCTCCCCCATTTTTCCATCAAGAAATTTCCTAACTCCAGGCTAGTCACATATTAGCGGCCCTGAATATTCGGATAAATGCTTATTTCATCTAAAATATGCTTTTCCTCCCACCACCAACCTTTTTATTACCCTGCTTCACTTTGACATAACTGCAAACAAATCAGGTACACCAAATGCCTGTAATATCCACATTGCCAGCATAACCGACGTGTAAAAGGGGGCTACCGCCTCCCTCAGGTGCATCTTATTTTGACCACAACTATCAAGTTATAGTTTGACAGGGATCAAACATTCAGATAATTGAATATTTCGGTTTCATGCTTATATTACCTATAAGTGAATATGCTGGCTCTGTAGCTTTGAAGAGCAGGCCCAGTGATTTAAGGCCAGATGCACTGCCATGTCGTTTCAATAACAGGCGTGACTGCATCCGGTAGTTTAGTAACAAAATTTTAGTTTAGGAATTGAAAAAGATATGGAAAACTTCACACCACTGGCGGCGCTTAGCGGCGGAATGCTGATTGGTCTGGCGACAACATTCTTTTTATTGTCTACAGGCAAGGTATTGGGCGTTTCAGGTATGGTCGAGGGGATGCTGACATCCTCCTTCAAGAAATTCTATAAACCTGCCACATTTATCATCAGCCTGGTTCTAGGTGCATTTCTGGTCGCAACAGCCATGCCTGATGTTGTCCAGACTATCAAGCCCAATGCCTCACTGCTGGCGATTGGCCTTGCAGGCCTGCTGATGGGCTTTGGAGCCAGGATTGGCAGTGGCTGCACATCTGGTCACGGCATTTCCGGTATGGCACGGATGTCACCGCGCTCAATCTTTGCAACAGTTATATTCTTTTCAACTGCTGCGCTGACAGTGTACGCCGTGCGCTATGTGCCTGCTGTGACTGCACTGGTAACCCCATAGTACTGAACCGTGAACAGCCCACCTGACTCCAGTGAGCTGCTTCAAGGCTGTTGTTTGGCGCAACTTGTGCCAGGGACTCCCAGTCACTCTCATTATCTAATTTTCACACTCCTTTGATGGCTGCATACCTTCGCTTTATTGGAATTTACAAACGGACACGTCCTGAAATGGCGGCTGCCTCGGTTTGGAAAAAATTCCTATAAACAAGGTGTACACAAGCTATCCTTGTGGTGTGCCATGAACAAGGAACACAGACATGCAACTTTTTTATTTTCTGATAGCAGGAACACTTTTTGGTGCCGGACTGACAGTCTCAGGCATGATCAACCCTGCCAAGACACAGGACTTTCTTGACTTTGCCTCCATCGCCACAGGAAAATGGGATCCCAGCCTGCTGGTCACCTTTATCACCGCGCTGGTTATCACTGCGGTTGGCTATGCCATTTCCAAGCAGATGCACAAGCCATTGTCTGACGAAAAATTCTCTATCCCGACCAACAGGAAGATTGACTCACGGCTGTTCTTTGGCCCTGCCCTGTTTGGTATTGGTTGGGGACTGATTGGCCTGTGTCCTGGCCCCGATATTGCCGCCCTGTTTCTTGGCGCACCGGAAAGCATCCTGTTTATCGTCACCTTTGTTGCTGGCATCATGCTGACATGGCCGCTAAACAAAACGGCATAGTCCCGCAGTTTTTACCAACCGACATTCCAGCCATCCCTTGTTGATTTAAGGGGTGGCTTTTTATTGACAGGCATTCTCCAGGACAGCCCTGTAACGCTTTGCCATAACGCCTTTTCCAAAACGTGCCCGCACCAAAGCGCAAGCCTCCGCCTTTTTGCCCTGGGCCATATAGGCCGCTGCAACAAAAATCACCATCCTGCCATCAAAACGCAAACTGGGCTTATCGGCCTCAAAAAGATGTATCAGGTCTTCCGCTGATTTCATTTTATCCAGAAACGGCAAGCCATAGCCAATAATGCCATCACAGCCAGCTTTTATCGCAGCACGCCTTTCAGTCTTCCCTGTGGCAAACCATCCAATTTTGGGCGTTGCCAGCAAACTTGGCGTGAGCGGTAAGGCAACAACCACGTCTGGGGCAGGCAAGATCAGCCTGTCTTGCCCTGCAAACTCCCATGCCCTTTGTGAAAGGTCTGGCAACTCAACCTGTATTTTTGGCCTTATCAAAAGTTCCTGCCCTGGCTCATCACGCGGACCAGCTTCAAAATGGAACAATATCAGCTGCCTGTCTCCGCCAGAGATGCGGTAATAATGACGACTGTCCTTTTTGCGCGAAAATCCATGCCCCAGCAACTTTTCATCAAGCTCCGTTAACAAGGCCGCCAGGATTTCCTTTTCAAAAACTTCCCGCCTGGACATTCCAGCCTCCCCTAGATTGATCCCACAAAAAAACTGGCTTCCGAAACAGAAACCAGCCTTTATGCTAAAAATAAACCGTTTTGTCATGGCAAGACTTTGATCTTGCCATCCATTCTGAAGGTCTTGGCCTTATAGCAAGGCTGGTTTATATCTGCAACCTTCACAGTCTGGATCCCAAGATCTTGCGTCTTGGGATGACAAGATAGAGAGATTTTTTGTCAATTGATTAAGAGGTGGTATCGTTTATTTGTACTGGAAGCCTAAAGTTTTAGGCAGCAACCTTTTCAAGTGTCACCACGATATCATTAACCACCTTTGAAACCAGTGTCTCATCATCACCCTCAGCCATCACCCTGATAAGGGGTTCTGTTCCTGAAGGCCTGATAATCACTCTCCCTTTCTTGCCAAGGGCATTACGACCCTCATCAATTGCAGAAATGACCTGCTTGTCCTCAAGCGGCTTTCCTGACTTATAGCGTACATTACGTAAGATTTGGGGGACTGGCTCAAAACATTTACAGACTTCACTGACAGATTTGCCACTTTGGGCAACCACTGACAGAACTTGCAGGGCTGTCACAAGACCGTCCCCTGTAGTGGTAAAGTCTGACAACACAATATGGCCAGACTGCTCGCCACCAACATTATATTTATGCTTGCGCATATGCTCGACCACATAACGGTCACCCACAGGTGTCCTGGCAAGGTTCAGGTTCATGCCCTGCAAATGCCGTTCCAAGCCAAGGTTGGACATAATGGTAGCCACAATACCGCCGCCAGAAAGCTGACCACTTTCCAGCCAGGATTCAGCAACAACAGCCATGATCTGGTCGCCATCAATAATCGCGCCATTCTCATCAACAATAAGAACCCGGTCAGCATCGCCGTCCAAAGCAATGCCAATATCGGCACGCACCTCTTTCACCTTGGCGCACAGGGCATCAGGTTCTGTTGAGCCGCAATCCTTGTTGATATTGATCCCGTTTGGCTCAACACCCATGGCAATAACTTCCGCTCCCAATTCCCAGAGAGCCTCAGGCGCAACCCTGTAACCGGCACCGTTTGCGCAATCAATCACAACCCGAAGACCTTCCAGGGAAACCGAACGCGGCAAGGTATGCTTGACAAATTCTATATAGCGGGCAGCCACACCCTTGATGCGTTTGGCGCGGCCAATGCCATGGGCATCTGTCAGGAGATTGGCCACATCACCTGAAATCATGGCCTCAATTTCCATCTCTGTGCTGTCAGAAAGCTTATAGCCGTCTGGTCCAAACAGCTTGATCCCGTTGTCCTGGTATGGGTTATGGGACGCAGAGATCATCACCCCGATGTCAGCACGCATGGAACGGGTCAAGAGTGCAACAGCAGGCGTTGGCATAGGCCCAAGCTGGAGGACATTCATCCCCACCGCTGTAAATCCGGAAACCAAGGCTGATTCGATCATATAGCCTGAAAGCCTGGTATCCTTGCCAATGACAACCTGTTTCCTATGGTTACCTCTGGCAAAAATTTTGCCCGCAGCCATACCGACCTTCATGGCGATTTCAGATGTCATTGGATAGGCGTTTGCCTCCCCGCGAATGCCGTCAGTCCCAAAATATTTTCTTGTCATGGTATCTCCCAAGCCATTGCTTTTAACACTAAGTCTAGCCATTATTATTTTTTCAGCCTTAATACGGATTCACAAAAGATACCGACTCTTTATGATCAAGCCGTTCATCTTCACCATTGATCAGAATCATAGTTCACTTCCCCAAAAATAGACAGGAATTTTCTGGATTGGTAAACAGCCATTACTATACCCCTCCCATAAACAGGCACAACATGGGTATTCTATGGCCTCTCCCTTGATTGTGCAGGCTCTTTATCCTGATATTGCCATAAAACAGGTCAAGGCCTGTTTCATGTCTGCCACATTATGTACCCTGACGATCTGAACCCCCTGCCTTATCATTTCCAAAGACAGGGCTATTGACCCAGGGTCTCGTCTTGCTGGATCATCTTCTCCCGAAACAACACCGATAAAGCGTTTGCGAGACAGGCCTACAAGTAACGGAACACCAAGACCATGAAACAGGGCAATATTTTTTAAAAGTCCCAAATTATCTTCCAGGGTCTTGCCAAAACCAATCCCCGGATCAACAATAATGTTCTCCTTGCGTATACCGGCAGCAACGCAACAATTAATCCGCCCTTCCAGATAATCATAAATATCCAGGGATACGTCCTGATAAGAAGGGTTCTTCCCCATATCCCCCGATTCGCCTTCCGGTGCAAGACGTGAATGCATCAAAACAACTGGGACGGAAGCCTGGGCAGCTACTTTCATGGCCAAACTATCCTGGGTCAGGGCTGTGACATCATTAATGACCTCAGCTCCCGCCCCAAGTGCTGACTCCAGAACTGAGCCATGCCTGCTGTCTATAGAACAAGCTATACCAGCTGAAACCAGCTCTTCCAGGACAGGTATCACACGTCCCTTTTCAATTTCAACACCAACCTCAGCAGCACCCGGACGGGTCGACTCCCCGCCAACATCAATAATGTCTGCGCCATCCCGCCGCAATTGTTGCCCTTGCCTGATGGCCAAACCAACATCATCAAACTGCCCACCATCAGAAAAGCTATCAGGGGTGACATTTAGAACCCCCATGATAAGTGGGTGGCTGAATGCAAGATTTCCGGATTTTGGCCTTATGCCGCATAACTGTCCTATCTTTTCTTGGATAAGGCTATCCGTAACAGCAACAATCTCGCCAGTACCATAAAGTCTTTTCGTAACCTTGTCATTTTTCCGCCTGATGACCTCAACCAGTGAGAATGCCGTATCCTGCCCAGCCAATGGCAGAGCATACCCCTTTTCCTGGGCATCGCGGCCAGCTTTCCCAAAGAGTATTCCCTTGGGCTGTAGATAGAGCGAAGACAGCATCCCCTCACCTTCCTCCCTCATTGTTTCGATGGCCGAACTGAAAGCTGGCAGACTGTGTGCCAGCATGGTTTTCCTCAATTTGACATATACGTGACAGCGGAAAAGTAACCGTTACTGCTGTCCCTTCACGTTCCCTGGACATCAGCCTGAAAGAACCGCCATGTAAATTCACCAGTTCCTGGACAATAGGCAAACCTAGCCCCGTGCCTCCCTCAAGGTTTGCCCGTGCCTGCGTTCCCTGGCCAAAAGGAGTCAGGACAACAGACATTTCCTTTTCCGGAATACCTGGGCCATTATCGGAAACGGTAAAGGACTGGAACCCGCCCTCAAGAACCTCTACCTGAAGATGGACAATGCCTCCCCTGGGGGTAAACTTTACCGCATTGGACAACAAATTAAGTAATATCTGGCGCACCACCTTTTTGTCAACACACAGCGGCAGAAAAGAACCTTCATAGTCTGCATACAGGCTCACCCCTTTTCCGCTTGCCCGTATTTTCAGAAGTTTTTCACTTTCACGCGCCAAGGCGCAAAGGTCAACTTCCTCCTCATGAAGTATATAGTTCCCTGTCTCAATCCTCGACAGGTCAAGCAAGCTCTCAATCAAAGACAAGAGATGCGCACCGCTATTGTGGATGTCTTCAGAATATTCCTTGTAACGCCCCACCTCGTGCTTTCCTAGTGCTTCCGTCTTCATCAGCTCTGAAAACCCTATTATTGCATTTAGGGGTGTCCTGAGTTCATGGCTCATATTGGCAAGGAACAGTGTCTTGGCATGGCTGGCCTGTTCAGCCCTGAACTTGGCTGTTTCCAAAATATGATTCGCCTCTTCCAGGTCAACAATCAGGTTGTTTTTCTGGATACGGTAAGACAGCATATTGACAATAATATTATTCTGTCCGCGCATAATAAAGAGTATAAACAGGTAAAGCCCCGCTATAATACTCGACAAGGCAGGATAAAACGTGTTCTCATACATGAAAAGAGGAATAACTATTCCCAAAAAGGCAGGAATGGTGCCTGCATAGAACAACATGATCCAGCTATTGGAAAAAATCATCCTGAACGAGATGTGGACGAGTAGGACAAGGGCAATAAAAAAACTGGCAAGCTCAATCTCAACACCCAATGTGAGTATTGACAGCGAGGCCCATCCCAGGCTGTTCAAAAATTCCAGAGCCAGAAAATTTACTTTCCAGTATTTTAGATAGATACCGCTTGTTGGCAGCTTCAGGAATGTTTGCGCCGAAAGAATCAGGCTACCATTCGTCACCAGGTTGGCAATAAGCCAGACCCAGACAAGTGAATGGTTCACCCAGTTCATCATGACAAGCGCAACAACCAACAAAAAGAATGGGGAAATAAGAGCCGAACGCATCATGTTTTGGGCATATATAAGCAAAAGTTCTCGTTCAAACTCTATCGGGACTTCATGGCCATGGCTCAAATTACTCCGCACATCCTTGACCACACGCTTAACATCTTTATGAAAACTGTCAATTTTTGGTGCATTCCCGCCCAGAATCTGGTGTCTTTTGTGATAGTTTTTTTCCTGTATTATCTCCCCCATAACTCAAGAAATCCCTGGATCGCCAAAATAAAATAACCAAAACTCTCGCCTGCAAGAATTTACACTGAATGAACACCCGTCATCGCACTTAGGATACCCGCAATAATAACCGAATCGTTTAGCTTGTTCTTTTGCCCGTCAGCGTCGTTTCAAAAATGCTTGTATAGCCCGCTATACGCGCATTTTTGGCCTAACTGACAAACAAAATTCCTGCGCTATCCTGATCCTTTATTTCTGCGGGT
>JAJRRF010000228.1 GCA_024279735.1 Alphaproteobacteria bacterium | reverse complement strand
TGTTTGAGGGCGTGAAATATCTGGCATTTGATCCAGAACCGTTGTTACAATGTCCATGAGTTCTTCCGTTTTGAAGGATTGATGTCGTTTACAACACCATCTTCCCACAAATTGAGGGCTCACTTATTTTTTTGTTGGGTGAAAACTGTCCGAACTATTGTTATTATGAAAAAATTATTGCTTGTCAGTGCCAGCGTACTGACCCTGTCCATCGCCTCCCCGGCCATGGCGGCAGACAGTACTGATACAGCAGGAAGCTTGCTGTTGGACAACCTCAATACCATCAACCAGAGCCATAAGGATATTGCTGGCGTTTATCAGGTCGGTTCAGGAAACAGCAACCATACAACACAAAAAGGCAATGTCGGTGAACCTGTGGATGACGGAAATTTTGACTGGACGCTGCAAATCAGTGACGGTGTCAATGGTTCCTCCAATACAAAGATATCAAACCAGACCGGAACCAATAGTGTGGTCACCCTTCAGGGAGCCTATGAAGGCGGACAGAACACACTCACAACCGACCAGAGTGGTTGGTATAACCAGTCAGACAATGTCCAGTATGCTGTCGGCGCAGATTCCACCAATAACTCAACGGTTAACCAGACTGGCGAGTATAACACAGCATCTGGCATCCAGGCCGCGCTGTATGGCGGCTCCAATACATTGACTGTAACCCAGGGCGATGAAGACACAGACCGTAAAAACAAGGCCTATACTCTTCAGGGCGCACATGGTGGATCAAATACCGGTACCATTAAACAGACTGGATCTTTTGCAGAGGCTAACCTTTACCAAAGCAGTTTCAACACTTCATCAAATACAGCAACCATTACCCAAGACCAGACAGGTACTGCTAATCTGTTTGCATCAGCTACAGTATTGCAGCTTTCCAGCAATGATGGCATTAACCTGGCAACTGTAACACAGAACGATTACTCCAATACTGGCCTGTTCCAGATTGCAGGCAGTGGCACAAACAAAGCAACCATCAATCAGTCCTCTGGTCCTGATAATGTTGGAAGCAGTGATGCCAATGTCTTGCAGGTGCTTGGCGATGGCGGTGGAAGCAATACACTGACCCTGACACAGGATCATTCTGGCGGCTTGGCCAATATCATACAGGGCGGAAGCAATGGTTCCATCATTTCAGCCGCTCTGACCCAATCTGGCGGCGTAAACGCAGCAAGTATTCTGCAAGTCGGAGATAGCGGTGACAGTTCTGCTATATTGGTTCAGAACGGTGATGGCAATAATGGCAATGTGGTTCAGTCTTCTGCAAATGGCGGCACGAACACTGCTGATACTTTCAACCAGACCGGTGACAATAACCTTGGCACAATCCTTCAGGTTGCAGATTATGGCAATAACACTGCCAGCTTGACGCGAACGGGTAATGATAACGGGGCAACAATCGTCCAGTTCTCCAGCGGTACGGAAGAAGCTGTTGCACTTGGCAACAACTCAACCATCAGTCAGATTGGTGACAATAACCAGGCTGTTTCTGTCCAGGTTGGCTATAGTGGCAATGGCTATGGGGATGCATTTGTTGAGGGAATTGTAACCCTTAGTGAGCATCCAACTGCGAGTACACCTACTGTGGATGTCAATTCTGCTGACTATCTTCCTGACCTGGCAAACATAACAGTTGAGGTGCCTACCTATAACATTTGGACAGGAACAAGTATCACGACTCCTCCTGCCTATGCACCAGTGCATGTAATCCCAACAGGCAGCTATAATATTAATGTCCATACGCATTTCGCGCCTAACATTAATAAAAATACACAGGCACCAACACCGCCAACACCGCCAACATATTATTAAAATTATCGGCGGTTAAAAAATATTGACACCATTATCAGGCGGGGAAGGAAAATTTTTCTTTCCCGCCTGTTTTCATAATAAAGAACCAATTCCCATATTATGGGGGAAATATATGACATCGCTTCTTTCAGCCGCCTTTCTGGCAGCTGCCATGACTAGGCCGCAATGCCTTTTGCAGACAGACCATAACGGGGAAATGGTGACCATTACGGCCATTGTCTCGGCCAGCGGGGCTGCGAACGGACAATACCGCATCGCCATCAGCAAAAAGTCCTCCTCCGGCCAGGCACAGTCAGTCTCTTCAGGAAATTTTTCGGTCTCAGGCCAACGCAAGATATTGTCGGTCCAGACCCATAACCTGCCTGCGGGCGGAAAAATAGAGGCCGTACTGACCCTTATGGTTGACGGCAAGCAGTTGCAATGCCGAAAAACCCTGGACGGTGACAGCATACGGCTGTAGCAGAGACCAGACAGGGGCAAATTTACCCAAAATTATTACCCTTTTGGGGACAAGACTGTTGCATCACCACTGCAAACATGGTGCGATGACAGGTAAACAGATATATATGACGGAGCGGGACATGATGAAAAACAGCCTAAAGATAATCAGGCAGGGTCTGGTATCCCTGGCACTGGCAACCCTGCTGGCGGTTGCGCCTGCCATCGCCCAGGACAGCGGACAGAATGAGTTTGATATATTGCTGGGCAATGGCGACAGCCTGGCTTCCGGCGGCAGTTCCTATGATGCTTCAGAAGCGCAGGCCTCCCTTTTGGGATCGCGGGGAGTACTCCCCCGCTCTACCAACAGCAGTGCCATCATTCAGCAGGGCAATAATAACAGTGCCAGCCAGTTTTCCCTTGGCAGTACAGGCACAACCACCCTGCAACGCCAGTATGGCAACAACAATGAATCCAATGTGTTGGTTGCCGGCTCAGAGAATAGCGGCGTGTTTGTTGACCAGTTTGGTAACAACCACCAGTCCAATATCAGCCTGTATAATGCCCAGGGCACCAATGTTATCAATCTCCAGACTGGCAACGGCAAGCGTTCTGATGTGTTTGTGATCGGCAATGCCGGGGTGATTGTTGGCAACAAGCTTTACCTTAATGATACAGGCCGCCCGATCAGGGATGTGATTGTGATTGGCAGATAATGCCGCCGCACATAAATAATGCGGGGTGCAAGGAGTGTTATCCCCATTTTTGTTGCTACAAAGACACAATGCGGGCTATAGTTGCCCCGCCATGCCAGGACAGTTGAGGCAGGGGAGCGAATCAGCTTTCTATGGAAGGATGATGATTGAGACGCACCTTTTGTCATGACAATAAAATATTGAATTTTTTGGAGTAACAGCTTCATGACTGATAAAAAATTACAAGGTGCGCTCACCTTTTTCCTCTGCCTTGCCTGTATAGTTGTTGCCAGTCCTTCCCTTATCGGGAATGCTTCTGCCAGCGAACTGGTCTATAAGCCGGTCAACCCCAATTTTGGCGGCAACCCCTTTGGCGGTGGCTTTCTTCAGGGCAATGCAGCGTCCCAGGATCAGTTTGCTAACGCGCCAGCTCCCCTGCCTGACTTTTCTGGCCTGGAGCGTGCCCTGATCCGTCTGGGTGAGCAGACCCCGGCAGCCCCTGCCACACCAGATACAACAACGCCCGCAAACTAGTGGCTTGCCACTTTTGTTTTAAGTGGGGCCAATCCCACTAGGGATTTTCCGCTTATCCATAATATACTGGGTCACAAAAGCTATTTTTTGCTTTTCTGGTGACAGGACTCCCCGTTGTTGGAACATTGCGTCCCGGCAAATGGGTTCTGTTTTTTGCCGCCTGGCATAATATACCAATATATCAGGCCTGGGTTCAGCAATGCCCTGGTCAGGCAACAGGCAATGTTTGCTTCCAAAAAGTTAATAAACCGTTAGCAAATACTGATTGACATCAAAATATACCCCAGATATTATTCCTGAATAAATAGTATGGGTACGTTTGCACGTTTCAAAAGTAGGGTGTTACCCTTCGTTCCAATGTTCAAGTTGTGTATTTTCAGTTCGCTGAGTAGTTAGTTTTTATCACTATCACTATCAGATATCTGTCTGTACACTTCTCAGGATTGTAGAATGAAAATGCTTTTATCCCGTATCACTATAGTTTTGTCTGCTGTTTTTGTCTTGTCAGGATGCGCCGCAGGCGGCCTTGATGACCCGATTACGCGGGCAGCTACCCCGGTACAGGAATCTGCAAACAGTCTTGACCTTGATGCCCTCTCGCCCCCCAAGAAAAAAATCAGCTTGGCTGTCTATAATATTGTCGACAAGACAGGACAGCGCAAGCCTCATGACAGTGTTTCCCTGGTCTCTACAGCAGTAACCCAGGGTGCTGACTCCATCCTGGTTGATATCTTGAGCCGTACAGGACAGGGCAGCTGGTTCCGGATCATGGAGCGGAATGCTATCCGTAACCTGCTCCAAGAACGCAAGATTGCCGAACTGAACAATAACCGCTCCCATGAATATGCCATTGCCCGTAAGAAAAAGTCTCTCCAGAGAAAATTGGGTAGGCTCAACAGGAAAATTGCCTACCAGGCCATTGATGAGCTGCAGGCACGCGAAGATGTCCAGAACCGTCAGACCCAGAAAAATATCAGGGATGGTGTCCAGGAATCCTCCATCAAGTCAAAAAATTCCAAACGTCTTATTAAACAGGCTAAAAAGGAAGAAAACCGCCGCCAGCGTGCGTTTGACAAGCAGCGGGAAAGGCAGCTTGTCCGTCTTGCTGAACTTCAGGGCATTGATATCAACGATATTATAGACCTTGAAAAACAGAAACATAACCTGAAACTGTCCAAATCCATGAAGGACAAGCTCGACAAGTCCAGCCAGAATGAACGCTCAAGACGTTCCCAGATTGCAGGCGCAATCCGCAAGGCCAACCAGGCACACCGCAAGGATATGGGGGCAAAGCTGGTTGCCTTGGAAAAGTTACGCGATCAGAAAAAACAGTTTGAACGGGAAAATCTAGCAATCAGGGAAGCGATTGCAGATGAGAAAAAACGTCACCAGCGGGCTGTATCTGAACGTAACAAGAAAATAAATGAGCTGGCAGCCCTCAAAAAGACTCCCGGCGAAGCTGAAAAAAGGAATATTCTGAAAATTTCCCAAACAATCTCTGGCCTGAGGACACAAATCAATAAGGTTTACCAGGCAGAAGCTGAAAAGAGGAGGACTTTGCTGCCCAGATCGGCAAGGCTCGTACAGATTATGGAAACAAACAAAAAATATATCAAAAGTTTGCTGCCCAGATAACAGCTGCTGCCAAAAAAACACGGGATGTGAACCTGGCAGCCAAGCACAAGCAGGTCATGGCTCAGCTTGCCTTGCTGGACAAGGAAAATCAAAATATTGGCAAGGCTGAAGCTGCGGATCGCGCGCGTCGGCAAAAGGTTGACAAGGAACTCAACAAAGCACTTGGACAGATCAAGGCACAAAGCCAGATCCTGGCACAGCTCAGGCAAAAGGTTGCCTCAGGAAATGCGGGTGACGCAGAAAAGGCTAATGCCCTGAAAATGTTTCAGAGAATTACTGCATTTAAAACCCAGGTTAACAATGCCTATAAGGTTGAAACAGACAAGCGTAAGAAGTTTGATATAGGGCTTGCAAAGGCCAGAGCCAGCCACCAGCAAAAACAGGATCGCCTTAATAAGGCTGTCGCCCAGCTTGCTGCCAATATTTCCAATAAGCTAAGGGATAAAAAACTTCAGGCTGACCA
>JAJRRF010000010.1 GCA_024279735.1 Alphaproteobacteria bacterium | reverse complement strand
CATACTGTTCCAGAAAAGCAGTGATGCTTAACCCTTTTTGCAATTGAACCGAATTTTGAGCCATATCTATATCTCCTTGTTTTTAAAGAATAATATATTTTTGTGGCTATACAGCGGAAAGGAAGTGGTAATCAGGTAAGACAATAGAAGAAAGAATGTCAGCAAAATTATTGGGACAAGTGGTGCAATAAAGAAAGCCCGCACAGTGTAAGGAAGTTTTTTATGCTTCATCAGGATCACTCATGGCAACAACTCACCTCTTTGACGATATGATGATGTTTTGCAACTTTTTTGGACATCCTCAAGGCAAGAACCTTCAGCACCCGATTCATTGCCTCTAAAGAGCCAGTCCAGCCCGTTTGCAGACCCCAACAATATTCAGGAGATTTCTGTCTGAACCAGGGGTTTGCACTGTTACATTATTAGACCCGGCAGGCTGAACCGTGCCATAAAACTGCATAAATACTTTTTTTGTAAAAAGACTGGTTGTTCCGGTAAAAACTGTTCCGCAAAATTCCACGCGACGGCTGCCATCCTTTTTAACAATCAGCCTGGTCCGGGCTTCACGAAAACTGATTTTAGGAAAGTCCTTTTGTTGCTGCCTCACCAATACAACAATCCTTGCCTTCTGACCACCAGTTAACTGGTAACGGGATGAGGAGGCAATTTCATTCTCAACAGTAAGGGGATAGTTCACCATACCGGCACAGCCAGACAAAACCAAGGCAAACAATGCCACCCAAAGTACTCTCATCAGATACAGCTCCATCGAATTTAAGAATCTCTTGAGGGTGTCCCTATTTCACCAGCCCATCCAGAATAAATGGCCGATGTTTAGGGTTTTCTGGCGGCAAACGGTCTGTCGTCACAGGTGTCTCACCAGGAGGCGGACGCAATTTTCCGCGCACACCGCAGCCAGACAGGCCAGTGGTCGCGACAAATGCCAGCACTGTCATAATCGTAACACGTTTACTTACTGTCATAGTCACCTAAAGCCCCAAATCCCAATAGCTACTTCTCTCCCAAACAAACAAGAAGACCTTATCTGTCAAGCATTTACAGTCATATTAGACAGGTTTACCTTCTTTTTCCAAACGTTTTATCCAGCCTTGAGCCATTTTTTTGACATTTGTGGGAGATGTGCCACCATAGCTGGTTCTGCTTTGCGAACTACTCTGGACTGACAACACAGTAAAGATGTCTTCTGTAATCTGTTTTTCGACCTGCTGCATCTCATCCAGCGAAAGTTCATGTAACATTTTGTCCTGCCCCTCAGCCAGCGCAACAATTGATCCCGTCACATGATGGGCATCTCGGAACGGCATCCCCAAAACCCTGACCAGCCAATCGGCAATATCTGTTGCCGTTGAAAACCCCTGCCCTGCGGCCTGTTCCAACCTGTCCCTGTCCGGGGTCATGTCATCCACCATCCCACTCATAGCTGCCAGCATCAGGGAAAAATTGTCCAGCGCGTCAAATGTGGCTTCCTTGTCTTCTTGCATATCCTTGGAATAGGCCAGCGGCAGGCCTTTCATCACCATAACCAGCCCTGAAAAGGAAGCCGCCACCCGTCCAGCCTTGGCTCGCACCAGTTCAGCAGCATCAGGGTTGCGCTTTTGCGGCATAATAGAGGAGCCGGTGGTGTAGGCATCACTTAGCGAAATGAACTTGAACCCAGCTGAACACCAGACCACAATCTCCTCAGCCAGGCGGGAGAGGTGAACCCCGCTAATAGTTGCCGCAGACAGTGTTTCCAGGGCAAAATCACGGTCAGACACACTGTCCAATGAATTTGCTGTCGGCCTGTCAAAGCCAAGAGCCTTGGCTGTCATCTCCCTATCTATCGGAAAGGAGGTTCCGGCAAGGGCAGCCGCGCCCAAGGGCGATTCGTTCATCCGCGTCCTGGCATCGGAAAAACGACTGCGGTCACGGGCAAACATCTCGACATAGGCCATCATATGGTGACCAAAGGTCACAGGCTGGGCAGTCTGCAAATGGGTAAAACCTGGCATCACCGCATCTGCATAACGCTCTGCCTTTTTGGCGAGAGCCATTTGCAATTCTGCCAGCTGTCCATCAATATGGTCACAGGCTTCCCTGACATATAGCTTAAAGTCAGTCGCCACCTGGTCATTGCGCGAACGGGCTGTGTGCAGCCGCCCCGCAACGGATCCCAATATTTCTGTCAGGCGTGATTCCACATTCATATGGATGTCTTCAAGGTCTTCTGAAAAGCTGAAATTTCCGTCTTCAATCTCAGCAAAAACCTGATCCAGCCCGACCATGATTTTGTCGGCATCCTGCTGTAAAATGATCTTGGTTGCTGCCAGCATGGCACAATGCGCCTTTGAACCAGCAATATCTTGCTGATACAAACGTTGATCAAATGAAATAGATTGGTTAATCTGTTTCATGATTGCACCTGGGCCCGCGCCAAAACGGCCACCCCACATTTTATTGCTCATCTCACATCTATCCTGAATAAATTGATATAGATCATAAAATTTAAGATTTTAAATGCTATGATGCTTCCTTTTACAGCAGCCAGGCTCAAGCTGGCCAAGAGGTTCTGAATGACAAAGCAAACAAGTAAACCCGTTAAATTTGCCACCATCCTCTGGTTTGGTGTGACTGCTGCCCTGCTCGGTTTTGCTACCATATATATTGCTTTAAGGCTGGCTGGCAACATGATTTATCCAGAAGCCGCAACAAATACAGTGCCAACCAAGGCTGTTTCCGACACCAATATCCAGCCCTCTTCCAAGATGGCTTCAGGCGCAAAATCGAACGAACCCTTACAGGCAACCCCGCAAACCGGCAATGTCAAGAACCTGCCTGGCAACACCACCGAGATAACCAAAAGTAAAGGTCTCCCTGTTAATGTTGCAGGAAAGTCTGGCGGCAACACTGGCCTGAAAGGACTGAACAAGGGCGAAATGGCGGCCTTTCTGGTACGCAAGACACCAATGGATATTCCTGCCTTTAGCTTTGTCACACCCTCTGGGGCACAAAAGAACCTGTCCCACTGGAAAGGCAAGGTTGTCCTGCTGAATATCTGGGCAACCTGGTGCATCCCCTGCCGCAAAGAAATGCCTGACCTTGATAAGCTACAGGCCTCTTTAGGCGGCAAAGACTTTGATGTTGTCACTGTCAATATCGACAAGGGTGGGCTGGCAAAACCTGCCAGATTTTTCAAAAAACTGGGCATCATCAACCTGTCCCTTTATGGCGCGACTTCAAAACGCCTCACAACCTTGTTGCGCGCCCCTGGACTGCCTGCCACAATCCTGGTCGGAAAGAACGGCAAGGAACTTGGCCGCCTGATTGGCCCTGCCCATTGGGCATCCCCTGATGCCATAGCACTGATAAAAGCGGCAATTGCCCTGAAGTAAGGACACCCACAAAAAACCAGGTAAATCATTTCATGCCTGGAGTTGTCCACATTGGTGTTTTTTAACAAAAAAAGTGTCATTTTTCCATATTTTCCTGTTTACCCATCCTGTTTTTATAAAACAGTCCCCATTTGCAATCAAAGTGTAGGAAACCTGCCATTTTTAGCCGAATTTTGGGCTTACGGAAAAGTGCCTACCCTGTGATAAGTTTATTGATTCTTGCTGCGATATTCGTTAGCAACACCATGATATATGACACTTTGATGACAGCATAACGGGAGTAACCTTCACGATGGCAACCCAAATGGAAAAGCTTAATGCCCTGATCGATTCGGACAGTGGTGACCGCTACAGGTTTGCCATCGCAGCTCTATTTCTGGTTGCAATCTATTTCGGTATCAGTTCCATGCTGGGACAGTCCCCCAGCCCCCTGCTTGTCATAGCTGCTGTCATTGGCGGCTATATGGCTCTGAATATTGGGGCAAACGATGTTGCCAATAATGTTGGCCCAGCTGTCGGGGCGCAGGCAATGACCCTGGCCAGCGCGGTCATTATTGCAGCCATCTTTGAAGCTGGCGGAGCCTTTATCGCTGGCGGCGAGGTTGTCGGCACCATCAAGAAGGGCATTATTGACCCCGGCCTGATCAATAACGCAGACACCTTTATCTGGCTGATGATGGGAGCCTTGCTGGCCGCTGCCATTTGGCTCAACCTGGCCACAGCAATGGGCGCACCTGTCTCAACAACCCACTCCATTGTTGGCGGCGTATTGGGTGCTGGCATTGCCGCTGGCGGCTGGGGCATTGCCAACTGGCCAACCATGGGGAAAATTGCGGCAAGCTGGGTGATTTCGCCTGTCCTTGGCGGGCTGATTGCTGCCAGTTTCCTTTACCTTATCAAGCGCACCATTCTCTACCGCCGTGACAAGATCACAGCTGCGCAAAAGGTTGTCCCTATCCTGCTTGCCATCATGGCCTGGGCCTTCAGCACTTACCTGATCCTAAAAGGCCTGAAAAAACTCTGGAAATTTGACTTTATAACTGCCAGCCTGATCGGGCTTGCCATTGCCGTCGTGATCTATCTTATAACAAAACCCCGCATCAAGGTCTCTGCTGCCAAACTGCAAAACAAGCGGGAAGACATTAACGCCCTGTTTGTCCTGCCGCTGATTTTCTCCGCCGCCCTGCTCAGCTTTGCCCATGGTGCAAATGATGTCGCCAATGCTGTTGGCCCGCTGGCAGCCATTAATGATGCCATCTTCAGCCACGGCATATCCAAAAAAGCTGCCATCCCATTATGGGTGATGGCAATCGGGGCGTTAGGCATTGCTGTTGGCCTTGCCCTGTTTGGCCCAAAACTTATAAGAACCGTAGGTACGCAGATCACAGAACTTGACAAGATCAGGGCTTTTTGTGTCGCCATGGCCGCTGCCATTACCGTGATTATTGCCTCCCAGCTTGGCCTGCCCGTCAGCTCCACCCATATTGCTGTCGGCGGCATCTTTGGTGTTGGCTTCCTGCGTGAATACCTTGAAATGAATAATTCGATTATTATTCATGAGATTGAGGATCACCATAAAGATATGGAAGAGGCAGAACTCCGCAAGTTCCTGGCTGAATTTGACGCTGCCAATCTTGAGGAAAAAGGGCTGATGCTCAAGCACTTGCGCAGGGACAAACACATAGGCCTGAACAAGAAAGAAAAAAGAAAACTGAAAAAGCTCTACCGTAAAGAACTTGTCCAACGCTCCATGCTGTTCAAGATCGCTGCCGCCTGGGTCATTACTGTTCCCGCAGCCGCAATGATGGCCGCAATGATCTATTTCATGATACGCGGAATAATGTTACCATAACCAAAAATGGAGACAAAAACCCTATGCCCCTGATATTGGATGACCAACTGGAACAGGACAGCTTTGCTATCGTTGACCTGCCGCTTTCGAGCGTGAGGCTTCTCAATGATGTCCGTTATCCCTGGCTGTTACTGATCCCAAGGGTTGCAGATGTGTCAGAAATCCATGATTTGGATGAACAGGCACAGCTGCTATTGACACGGGAAATTACAAAGAGTTCGCTTGTCCTGACAGACCTGTTTATGCCAACCAAGATCAATGTCGGCGCATTGGGCAATATTGTGACCCAGCTCCATATCCATGTCATTGCCCGCTTTGACAGTGACCATACCTGGCCCAACCCTGTCTGGGGCATTGGCGATGCCATCCCCTATAAGGACAAGGATTTGGCAGAGCGGCTTGACAGACTCAGGCTCGCCTTTACCGATTAACTGATGAATGAAACAGGAGTGTCACAATGCAAACTGAAATGGTTCTTACAGTTATCGGCCATGACCGACCTGGCCTCGTCGAGACAATTGCAGAATCTGTTGCCAGCCATGGCGGCAACTGGGTTGACAGTTCCATGTCCCGTCTGGGAGGCGAGTTTGCTGGTATTGTCCGCGTCCTTATTCCTGAAGACAAGACGGCCGCCCTTGAAAAAGAGCTGACAGAGCTGGACAGGGACGAGAAAATTTCTGTCACCGTCCGCAAAAATAGCCCCAATGAAGACAGCCCAACAGGCCAGCTTGCCTCGTTTGAACTGCTGGGTCATGACCAGATCGGGATTGTCCTGAAAATCACCCAAATTCTGGCGCGTCACCAGGTCAACGTACTGGATCTCGAAACCTCTGTCACCAGTGCCTCAATGGAAGGCTCCCCAATGTTCAAGGCTGTTGCCGAGCTGCGGCTACCAGACAATATTGACATTGCCGCCCTTGAGGAAGCCCTGGAAACCATTGCCAATGACATCATGGTCGATATTGACCTGAAAACAGGCTGAAGCGATGGCTAACCTTGATTTTTGTGGCCCTATTTTTTTTGGCCCTGACTTTTTTGACCAAGTCTTTGCCTGCCTGACTGAAACTGATATTGCAAAAAAATGTCGGCTCACTGAGCAGCTCCACCAGCTTTATAACAGCCCTGAAAAACTAGCTGGCACTGACCTTTCAAAACCCGCTATTGAAGACAGCGGGCTTGTTCCTGGCTGCCCCGCAAAACCTGAACTGGTTGCACCCGGCAACGTCAAGAGGCGCGGCCTCGGCTCAGAAAAGGGGCGCGCCGCCTTTGTCCATGCCATTGCCCATATAGAATTTAACGCCATTAATCTGGCACTTGATGCGCTCTGGCGGTTTCGCGCAATGCCGCCGCGCTACTATACCGATTGGCTTCTGGTTGCCAGTGAGGAAGCCTATCATTTCGGCCTGCTGGAAAATCGGCTGAAAGAGCTGGGTCATGCCTATGGTGACTTTCCATCCCATAACAGCCTCTGGGACATGGCAGAAGAAACCGCTCATGATGTGATGGTACGGATGGCACTTGTACCGCGTGTCCTGGAGGCACGCGGCCTGGACATCACCCCCTTTATGATCAAAAAACTCTCAGGCACAGGCGATATGGAAACAGTAAGGCTGCTGAAAATTATCCTGGAAGATGAGATAGGCCATGTCGCCATTGGCTCACGCTGGTTTCATCACTGCTGCACAGGGCGCGGCCTGGAACCAGTCCCAACCTTCCTCACCCTGGTCAAAAAACACATGACCAGCCCCCCAAAAAGTCCATTTAACGATAAAGCCCGGCAACAGGCTGGTTTCAGCGAACAGGAAATCCTGGAGTTGCTGGAGATGGAAAAAAAGTGGCTAAAAGAGATTAAAAAGCAGTCAAAATAGAGATTTTGCAGAAACAAGACAAGAACAAACGGTGTCTTATTAACGGAATTAGCTGTGCGACATTATGACCGTTTACAAGAAAAATCTTTCAAAAATCCTGATGATCTTGCCTGGCAAATCTCCCAAAAACTGTCCCTTCACAAAATGATATTTTCCTCTAAATTATTGAGAAATATCAAGCAGATAGTTTTGCCAACTTCCAGGTCTTCATTATCCAAAAATCCCTAACTGGAAAAAGTAAATATTCATACATACTAATACTCTCATTTACCCTTTGTTCCCAATGACTTAGCTATGTTCTTCCTTGATTTTATTTTTGTGAAGAGTACCCTTGTGGAAGGTCATCCTAAAGACTTTCCCAATAGGTGAAGCAAAGTAAAAAATGAAGGCCTGACCATAATAACATCCCTCGTTTCAATTCCGAAACGCAACACTCAGTTTGCTGATGGATTATGGCCTGTGATGGCGGGCAGGAAATATTGGGTCAGGGGCCTTGGTCGCCGCAGGCGATGCGCAGCACCCTTGATGCAAGATTTTTTGGCTGCCAAACT
>JAJRRF010000227.1 GCA_024279735.1 Alphaproteobacteria bacterium | reverse complement strand
GTTTTGAAGGATTGATGTCGTTTACAACACCATCTTCCCACAAATTGAGGGCTCACTTATTTTTTTGTTGGGTGAAAACTGTCCGAACTATTGCTTAGGATACACGCAGAAATAAAGGATCAAGATAGTGCCGTAATTTTGTTTGTCAGTTAGGCTAAAAATGGGCGTATAGCGAGCTATACAAGGATTTTTGAAACGACACAGACAGGCAAAAGAACAAGCTAAATGATTCGGTTATTTTTGAGGGTGTCCTTAGACAAAGAAGGAGGGATCGCAGATGATGAGTGTTGAATACCAGGCCAAGCTGGCACTGCTTTTTGGGGAAATGGAAGTATTTCCTGAAGATGATTTTGAGCTGTATGAAAAAATCCATGAAAAGCTCAATGAAATGCGTGCCTTTGGCCTTGAAATGCCAGAAGACCTGGCCAAATTTGAGCATGACCTGAAGAAAAGGGCAGGGCTGGCCAGTGACCAGGATCAGGCGGCCTAAATAAAAAGAACTGGAGGTTATTATATTTTTTTGTTTCCCTCTTTGAAAAATGCTTTTGAATTGTTAGATATAGATCAAATAATAAAATCAAACATTCAATCAGACTCTAAGATTCAGAAATCTATAAGGGTCAGGCATAATCTTGAGGGGACAGGACATGACAGGTCAAAAAATACTAAAATCCAGGGCAGCTTGGCTGGCAATTAGCATGAGCCTGTCATTGGGCTGCTCCAGTGCGGCCTTGGCTGAGCAGGTGGTGCTGGGGGCATTGATGCCAATCACGGGAGGATTGCAGTCTTATGGGCAGTCTTCGCTTAACGGGATCAGGCTGGCTGTGGCCGAAGCCAATGCGGCGGGCGGTATCCGTGGTAAAAAGGTTGTCCTGAAGGTAGGGGATACACAGACCAAGCCCCAGTCGGCGATAGATGCGGCCAAGAAGCTGGTCTCGCTTGAGGGGGCACGGGGGCTGATTGGTGCGCTGGCTTCTGGCTCAACGATACCTGTCAGCAGTACAGTTGCTGTTCCATCCAAAATTCCCCAGATTACGGGTGCCTCAACAGCCCCAGCTATCTCCACCCTGAAAGATAATGACCTGTTGTTTCGCACCATTCCCTCAGATGCCTATCAGGGCATTGCCCTGGCGCGGCTGGTCAAGGAAAAGGGGGTTGGCAAGACGGCAATTATCTACATCAACAATGACTATGGTGTTGGGCTGAGCGAAAATTTTGAAAAATCATTTGTAGCCTTGGGGGGAGTGATTACAGGGAAGGTGGCTTATGAGCCGAACAAGGCGAGTTATCGCGGTGAATTGCTCAGGCTGTCAAAGGGCCGGGCCAGTCACCTGTTGGTGATTGCGTATCCTGACAATGGCGGTATGGTCATCTTGAAGCAGTCGCTGGAGGAAGGGTTCTTTGGCAAGTTTATCTTTTCAGATGGCATGAAATCAGCAGGGATCATTTCGCAATTGGGTGCGCAATATTTGAATGGTTCTTTTGGGACAGTGCCCCAGGCGGTTTCCTCAAAGGCACTGGATACCTTCAAAAAGGCCTATAAGGCCAAGTTTTCAGAATTCCCGCCAAAGCCCTATATTGATTCGGCCTATGACGCGACAATGATCATGATGTTGGCGATGGAAAAGGCGGGCAGCAAGGATGGAGACAAGATAAAGCTTGCAATCCGTTCTGTGGCCAGTGCACCTGGATATAAGGTCAGTGTTGGTGAATATGCCAAGGCCATAGCCTTTATCCGTGCCGGAAAGGATATTAATTATGAGGGGGCAGCCGGAAGCCATGAATTTGATAAGAATGGCGACGTTGAAGGCACGATAGGCCACTGGGAAATTCAGGGTGGAAAGATCAAGATTATAAAGGTGATTCAATAGGCTGTTTTCTCGAAGGTGCTGAGTGCCGCTTGTTGCCCGGCCATCGGACTTGTCTTGTGGTGAGAGGTCCTTTTCATTATTTTCTTGGATGCATTTCGTGTAATCCCAAAAAACTATCTTGAACTTGCCGTTTTCTTAGCATTATTTTAACCATATGAACGGCAAAATAGTCCTTATCGGAGAAGTGTTCATGAGTGCACGGTCAGTCTTACTGGTCATTAGCTGCATCCAGGAATTGGGATTGACATAAGGGACTAGAGAAGCGTTATGGCAACAATTATTGAATTTAGCAGTCGGGTCAGGGAAATGAATTATGTTCGTGAAACACATGAAAGTGACCTTAGCGAAAACTGGACAGCGGAAATAATTATTTTCCCAGGCATCCGTTATGAGCGTCATGATGATGACTATGTTGCGAAGGCAGAAATCAATCAGGGTTAGACCTCTGACATAATTTATCAGCTGTTCTGGCACTTTGCTGGGATATGGGAAAAGCTGTTAGATTATCTGTATGAAATACCCTCTGGCAACCTTGCCAGGGGGTATTTTTTTGACTTTTTGGCAGTCTTGTCAGGCATAAGAGGCTACCCTCAAAAACAAGTGCTCATATTTGGCGCGGTAATTTTGTTTGTCTTCAAGGCACAGAAATGGGCGCATAGTGAACTCTCATAGTACAGAACATACTACACTCTATCACTGTCATACCGCAGAAATGCGGTATCCATGCCGTGAAATTTGCGTTGAAATGACACTGTTTGTTTGGGGGCGTGAGACCCTATATTGTTAAATTTGTTGGTCTTTTTGATGTTGACAGTGCAGGGCATGGATACCGCGTTGTAGCGCGGCATGACAGTGGATGTGGTCAACGATATCAAGTGCCCCACCCAAAAGTATAGTCATGTACCAAGGCATGTTATGTCACCATTTTTGAAACGACACTGACGGGTAAAAAGGTCAAACAAAACGATTCAATTAATTTTGCGGGTGTCCTAAGAGGCTGTAATCCCCTCAAAAATAAAGGCTTTATTATTTTTGAGGGTGGCCTGAATTTACGAGTTGTCGATACTGTCCTCTGCCCTGAGCTGGTTGCAGGTCGCGTTGCTCAGATAGGCATGGGCTTCGCTGGAAAAGGCTTTGCTGGCAAGAGGTGCCCTGATAACAATGATGCCAGTATCCTGCGTAACATCAAGGGAGCGTTCATCCTTCAGCACCCCTTTCTGGTTATCCCTGCGGATATGGTCGTCAACACCTGGGTTATTCTTTTTCTTGAACAGCTTGAGCCGCAGCAGGTTAAGTTTTAGGTCAGCCCCCTTGATCAGGTCAAAATTTTCTCCTGTTTCTGTGTAGAGGGCAACAGACCAGAGGTCATCAGGTATTTCCGCTGTGATCAGGACAGGCCCTTCCTTGATATTGTAACGGCAGACAGCATAACGCACATCACTGGCTTGGTAGGGAAGAATGCCTGGATACCCCTTGGCCGGTTCAGGTAATACGGTCATATGGTTTGCCGTCAGGGCACTGTTAAAGCGTGACCAGGCATTTGCCGGGGCAAAATAGGGCATGGTTAATATCGAAAATATATGGATAAGGATACCCAGGGTGATGGCTGTACTTATCCAGTAGATGGTAAAATTTTTGGAAAATTTGGGGGTCATGAGCATCCTATTCTTTTAATGCTTGGCAAGGATGCCGAGATCACATTGCCACTATTGGTGTCGTCGGAAGCCTGGATGCCATACACCCTGATAAGCACAGTCAGTTTTCCTGCCTTTTCAGAAGGAAGCCAGTTGTCAGGGCGCGCAAAGGGGGAAACCTGGATAATATAGCCGCCATTTTCCAGTCTTGCGATGTTCTTGCTGTTGAAGGCATAGCGTTCCGCCTTGTTAAACACGACATTTGAATTGCTGTCATAAAGGCCAATACTCCACCAGTCAGAGGCGATGGGCTGTCCTTGCATGATATAGGAACAGGAGGATGTTAGCCTGTTGCCGTCATCATCTGTGGTTGCCTTGAAATATTGGGCATATTTGGCATTGAGCGGCAGCCGTCCTGACCTGGCAATATAGGCCTTTGTATAGGGGTCAGAGTTGACGGTCCCCTGGGTATGCCAGTTATGCCATACCCCAAATTTGTGTCTGGTGAGGGGGGTGCCCTTTTCAATCATGTACCAGGCGGACCCAAAACCTGTAAAAAAGGCGAGCAGGATAAACAGGAAGGCTCCAAGTAACAGTCCTGGAAAGGAAGAGTGGCGTGAGGGCGCAAAGGATTTGATAAAATCAAGAATTTTGTCATACTGCATAGTTCAGTCCGGTCTGTATCTGGAAGCCTTGGGGTTTTGGCTGAAGCTCCCGAAATTGTGAATGTCAAATGTTTGTGCTTGTCTCTACTCCCGTGGTCCAACGCTTTTCCCTTTAAAGACATATTTGTCCCTTTCAATGGCAGACTGGTCAATTTTGTCAGCTTTTTTCATGGTACGGGCAATACTTTGGAGCACAAGCCTGCTGCCTTCTGACAGGCCGCGTCCTCCCAGGGAAGCAGACTTGCCAATTGAGGGGTCTTCCGCTTTTCTGGCTTCCTCCCGTGACATACGGCCTTTTTGCGCAGGATGAATCTTTAGCCCTGGAATTTTAGGAATATTAGAATCCGTATGGGCGATGGTCATAAAGTTCTTCCATGTGGTTGCTGGAAGTTTGCCCCCGTAAGACTTTGAGATCATTGGTGAGTTGTCATCATTGCCAAACCAGACCCCAGTAACATAGCGTCCAGTGAATCCCATAAACCAAGCATCCCTGGAACGGTTTGTTGTCCCTGTCTTGCCAGCACACATGGTAAAGTCCAGGTCGGCCCGTGGAGCTGTGCCGCCCTTAAGAACGACATTTCGCATCATCTTGTTCATTTTGGCAATGCTGGCTGTTCTGAAGATACGTTTACGCTTAGCCCCATCACGTTCCTGGGCATAGACCAGTTCACCAGCACTGTTTCTGATTTCGGAAATAACATAGTCTGGGACATGTATCCCCCCAGTCGGAAATATGGAATAGCCTGAGACATGGTCAATAATGGAGAGGGCTCCGGATCCCAGTGGCATGGTGCAACCTGGTTTGATGGAGTGGATGTCCAGTTGTTTGAGCTTTTTATAGATGTATTTTCGCCCAACCCGGTTGGCAAGATAGATGGCAACGACATTGATGGATTTTTGCAGGGCAAGCCACATCGGGATGCGGCCACGGTAACGGCCTCCCGCATTTTTGGGGGCATAGCCATTTTTGCATTTTACGCCCCTGGTGTCGAGCACGCGGGAATAAGGTCCCATGCCCAGCTTTTCAACAGCACTGAGATAGACATAAGGCTTGATGGTAGACCCAGGCTGACGCTTGCCATTGGTGGCGCGGTTAAACTGGCTGCGGGCATAGTTACGTCCCCCGACAATGACCCGTACAGCCCCAGTATGGGCTTCCATTGAGACCATGGCGGCCTGTTTGGCCCGGTAGGCCTGGCCATTCAGTCGGAGCATCCTGCTGACGATACGCTCTGCCGAACGCTGAAGATCAAGGTCAACCGTGGTCTTGACAATCAGGACATAGTCGCCCTTGTCCTTCATGATACGTTTTACTTCCTGAAAAGCCCAGTCAAGAAAGTAGCCGGGTTCATAGCGGTCTGGTCGCTGAACCGCACGGGCAGGATGAATCCGAGCCTCATGAACTTGTCCTTCAGTCAGGAACTTGGCCTGAACCATATTGGTCAACACCTCGTTGGCACGTTCGCGAGCCTTGGGTAAATGCCTGTGGGGGGCATACCCAGTTGGTGACTTGAACAGGCCAGACAGCATTGCTGCCTGAGCCAGGTTGACATCACGGATTGACTTGTTGAAATAAAACTGTGCCCCGGCCTCAATGCCATAAGCCCCGCCGCCCATATAGGCGCGGTTGAAATATTCCTGGAGAATTTCCTTTTTGGTCAGGTGGGTTTCCAGCCACAGGGACAGGAAAGCCTCATTGATCTTACGCTGCAAAGACCGTTCATTGGTCAGGAACAGGTTCTTGGCCAGTTGCTGGGTCAGTGTACTACCGCCCTGGACAACCCCGCCTGCTACCGCATTGATATAGAGCGCGCGCAATGTGCCCCAAGGGTCAATGCCATAATGTTCAAAAAAACGCCGATCCTCTGTCGACAGGGTGGCCTTGATCACATAGTCAGGAATATCGGCGAGCGGGATTGTATCATTGTGGAGAATGCCGCGCTTGCCTATTTCTGCACCATAACGGTCAAGGAAGGTAACACTGAACTGTCCCTTGGAACGCCAGTCCTCTTCAGCTTTCTCAAAGGCGGGCATTGCCAGAACCAGCATGACACAGGCACCTGCCGTTCCGATTGTCATCATTTCTGAAAAAAATTCGGCCAGAAATTTTTTGAATCCCTTTATATCAAATCGACTGAAAAAGGTGGAGTAGGTACTCCAGGCATTTTTAAAGCTGGAAATCCCGCTTTCAAATTTATTGCCAATTTCGACCAGTGCTTCCTGAATGTCCACGGTACAGAAAATCCTTCAATTTTTATTGATCAACTTCATGACCCTGATTATCGTCACCCTATCGTAATAGAGCTGACAAGTCCTTTTATATAATATGTCTTTTAACATGTTTCAAGTCATTGATTATAGGGATAAAATCAGGAAAGGTTGTGACCATTGTAACTTTCCTCTAGGACTGTGGTATAAACTGTGGTTTCTGGGGTTTCGGAGCATATTTGGATAAAGGCTTTGCTATGGAAAAGTTCTGGGAACATAAAACCTTGTCACAAATGACCCATGACGAGTGGGAGGCTGTCTGTGATGGTTGCGGCCTATGCTGTTTGGTGAAGCTGGTTGATGCAGATACAGAAGAACTGCTTTACACACGGATTGTTTGTCGTCTTATGGAGCGGGGGACGTGCCGATGTTCTGACTATGACAACAGGCTGGAAAAGGTGTCAGACTGTGTGCAGTTTACACCTGACACTATTGGCGATATAGACTGGCTGCCTGAAAGTTGCGGCTATGTCAGGCTCGCTGCTGGAAAGAAACTGTCCCCATGGCATCCACTCCTGTCAGGAGATCCCAAAAGCGTCCACGAGTCAGGTATCTCTATCATGGACTGGTCTGTCCTGGAGACAGAAGAGAATATGGCAGACCCGATAGACTATATTATTGAGGATCCGGTAGACTTATCTGCCCCAAAAGAGAATTAATTCACATCGTAGGAATTAATTCCTTGGCAGCGTTTCGGCGATCCGCTATAAAAAGGTATAATCGGAAAACTGGGTCAGGAAATTGGCATCTTTTAAAGACTGTCAAACCTGCCTGAATATTCAGGCAGGTGTTCTCTATGGTAGTGAGTTGTCAAGTCGTCCCGACGGAGGCTGTTCCCGCTTCTGGCCGTCCTGTTGGCAATGACCAGAGATGATATCCCAGTAGCCCCCCAACCAGTGCCCCAATGAGAACAAAACTTCTGATCTCTTCCAAATAGTCAGGCATAGCATAAGATGTTGATAATGAAAGGCCATAACCGAGACTTGCGCCCAGCAGTGTAAACAGGGTTGTCATGAGCCAGGTTTTTTTTGTTGGGAAAGGCAGTGTGCGCATGGCAGATGCTTTGGAGGATGATTTTCCCATTAACTGGATGCCAATGATAATGGACAGGATAACAATGACATGAACGGTCAGGGTTGAGACAGTGACACCGATCGCAAGTTGGGTTCCCATGATGGCAGGTAAAAATAATCCCAGAGCCTCCATCGCCAGTATGAACACAATAAAGACTGCAAAAACAGCAATGCACTGGAATATAACGAGCAGAATTGATTCAAACAATTTTCTCATGAACCTTCTCCCTCTATAAATTTTATGAGTTGGTGCGTCCCATATTGTTATTTTTTGAAATAGGGTCTGAACCCTGTATTAAAATATAGGGATAAGATTGATGTATATCAATACCCAAAAACAATTTCGCTTCAGGTGTAGGCGGCTAAACAGCCCAAAGATTATATAAACTAAAAATTTTTCCCGCAAAAAGGATATTCCATGTCTGCACCAAAGCCATCCACCTCATTTCTTGAAAAAAACCTGCCATTTCTGTACCGTCCCCACCAGCCTGGTGAACAAAAGGCGAGCCGCACTGCCAGCCTAATGGCAGTCTCTGCCTTGGGACAGCCTGTCTGGACACCCCGTAACTATAGCGCGTTGTCTCGTGAAGGAGTGATGTGCAACCCGGTGGTCTATCGCTGCGTCAGGATGATTGCTGAGGCAGCCTCTTCTGTCCCGTTACAGCTCTATGAACAGGGGGAATTGCAGGATAACCACCCAATACAGGATTTACTTTCCAGGCCAAACAGCTTGCAGACAGGCACTGACCTGCTGGAAGACTCTGCTGACATCAGGAAACAGTTACCTGGAGGCTGTCCATCTTGGTGGCAAGCTGCGGGAACTGCATGTCCTGCGTCCTGACAGGATGAAGGTTGTTCCTGGGGAAAATGGTTGGCCGGATGGCTATCAATATAGCGTCGGTGGCCGCTCGGTCAGTTTTGACCAGAACGCAGATGGTCAGCCGCCAATCCTGCATATGAAACTGTTCCATCCTGACAATGACCATTGGAACAAGGCCTTGCTGGACAACAGTGCGCGCCCGTCCGGCGCACTGGTGTACCGTTCTGAAAACGGCCAGCTGACCACAGACCAGTTCAAAAGGCTGCGTGATGAACTGGAAGATAGCTTTTTCGGGTCGCAAAATGCAGGTCGGCCGCTTTTGCTGGAAGGCGGCCTGGACTGGAAGAATATTGGCTATTCTCCCCGTGACATGGACTTTATCGAGACCAAACATACAGCCGCCCGTGAGATTGCTTTGGCTCTGGGCGTGCCGCCAATGCTTTTGGGCATTCCCGGTGACAACACATTTGCCAACTTCTCTGAGGCCAACCGCACATTTTGGCGTGCAACGGTCTTGCCGCTTGTCAGCCGCACATCCCACGCGTTGGGGCACTGGCTTGGCAAGGGGCAGGATAATAAGGCGGGGGTGAACCTGCGCCCAGACCTGAACAGGATAGAGGCACTGTCAGGGGAGCGTGATGCCAGATGGAAGCGGATTGGCAGTTCTGATATATTGACTATTAATGAAAAGCGTGAAGCCCTGGGCTATCCCCCATTGGAAGACGGGGACAGGCTGGCCTGATGAATATACTGCTAGGTTTTTAGGGTATCCGCAAAAACTCTTCTTTGTTTTGTAGATTTGTGTCGGCTTCCTGATTGAAACTCAAAGAATGCGCTATTATTTCTTGACAAAAAACATCTCTTTGTCTTGTCATCCCAAGACGCAAGATCTTGGGATCCACACTGTGAAGATTACAAATATAAACCAACCTTGCTTTTAACAATAGTTCGGACAGTTTTCACCCAACAAAAAAATAAGTGAGCCCTCAATTTGTGGGAAGATGGTGTTGTAAACGACATCAATCCTTCAAAACGGAGGAACTCATGGACATTGTAACAACTGTTCGGGATCAAATGCCAGATATTTCACGCCCTC
>JAJRRF010000226.1 GCA_024279735.1 Alphaproteobacteria bacterium | reverse complement strand
TGCGCAGCGGAATATATTCTTTTAGGCTTCCTTGCAGGGCATTGATCAAGTGTTTCATAAGGTTTCCTCATTATGTCGTGAAACAAATCAGAAAATCTTAACGCTTTTTCAATGTCTTATGCAAATTAGTCGTGTACTATGATGGTTGATAAAAGGGATCTTATTTTCCTGTTGCTCGCCTTTTGTGAATTTGTATAAGGGCATCCCTCTATTGAATACAGGAATAATGACAAGATGAAGATTATCAAGGCTGACCTGACTGACCCTAACCAGGCGGCGGACTATATTGGGCTGATGAGCCTTTACGCCTGTGACCCGATGGGCGGCGGGAAGGATTTTCCTAAAGAGGTCAAGTCTGCCCTGCCTGCTGCCCTTGCGAAGCGTCCTGCTGTGGTGGTGTTTCTGGCCTATAGTGACGCGGATCAGCCGATAGGTTTGCTGACAGCGATCGAAGGTTTTTCCACCTTTGCCTGCAAGCCTTTGCTCAATATCCATGATGTGGTTGTCCATCCCGATTTTCGCGGCCAGGGACTGGCGGGGCAACTGTTGTTTATTGTTGAGGCCGAGGCGAAAAAACGCGGCTGCTGCAAGCTGACCCTGGAGGTGCTGCAAGGCAATGGGGCGGCGCAAAAGGCCTATCAAGGCGCAGGCTTTGCCCCCTATCTGCTTGACCCTGAGTTGGGCAAGGCAGAATTTTGGGAGAAGAAACTATAACTGGGCGTGTGGGGGAAAAGGGAGGCCGTTTTTTGAATGTCTTGAATTTTACATGGCACACTGCCATTCACTGTCATACCGCGCCCCGACGCACTGCTGTCTGGTTTAAAAATATCGTCCCTTAATCCTGTAAATTAATTTCATTCCCCATATTTTACACAAGCACAAAACCTCGTAGGGTGCGAACCTATGTGTCCGCCCTGGTGGCGATCAATCTCCATTTTATTGTTATAAAACAAAAGGTTGCTTCTAGGCTGAAAACCTTTTCACCATCCCCTGTTACGAAGGAGGGCAGACACATAGGTCGGCCCCTACATGAGATCATGCCTCTTCAATATTTTAGTTTAATTTTACTGTCTCATTAACAAAAACATCTATTTTCTTAAGTATCATCAACGGCTTGCCCAAAGCTTAACAAATTAAACTGGACAGCAGTGCGCCCCGACGCGGTATCCATGCCGTGCATTCTCAATATGAAAAACATTATGACTTTAGGCTCTGTCCTCACATTTTAAAATAGATTTTATTCTGAAGTCCAGACTTCACGGCATAGATACCGCATTTCTGCGGTATGACAGTAATACTATTTTGGTGTATTGCGTGATGCCAATGATATAATGATGACACAAGAGAGGGGCTGAAGTAAAGCATGAGAATTGAATTGCCCAGGCTGTAAATGGGCGTATGGGTGAAAAGGGGGGAATATGAAATTTATACTGCACTTGTTGCGAAATTTTCTTGTCTCGTTACCAGGGATATTGAGACAGCTTCAATATGAGGCAACTTTTTGGGGGCGTGTTGCCTTGTTCCTTTAATAAGTGGCGTATTGTGGTTATATCTGTTATTGCCTCACTGGTTTTCGCAGTAATTTTTTGGAACTAGACTCACACGACGTGGAAAACCAGTTTTTTTAGGTGAGAAATTTTGTGATCTGGATAGGCGCGTTCTTCGCTGCAATGCCTTCGCATTGGGAGAAGGGCAGAACGACTCCAGAGTGCAAAAGAGCCAGCTGAAAATCTGGGTTTTGATGTTGGGGGAGTATAAGTGGATGGACAGGTTTATGAAAAAGCTGGAACAGATATTTGAGACCTTGCTGTGGAACATGCGCTTCTTTGTGCTGTTTGCGGTTATTTTCAGCATGATTGGCGGGGTTGTGCTGTTTATTGTTGCCAGTGTTGATATTGCGGGCGTGGCAGGCATGGTTTTCAAGACCTATTGGGGCGGAGTGCATCTGCCGAAATTCCATGAGGATCTGGTCAGCGGGCTGGTCGGGGCAATTGACCTGTATTTGATGGCAATCGTGATGTTTATTTTTGGCTTTGGGGTCTATGAACTGTTCATTTCCAAGATTGATGTGGCCGAAAAAAGCGCGACCTCAAAAATCCTGATTGTCCACTCGCTTGATGAACTGAAGGACAAGCTGGCCAAGGTGATTGTAATGGTGCTGATTGTCAGCTTCTTCCAGCGCGTCCTGCATACCGAATATAAGGACGCGCTCGAAATGCTCTATTTCGCCCTGTCCATCCTCGCTTTGTCCATTGGCCTATATTTCCTGCACCATGGCGGCAAGAAGAAGTAGGAGCCCCCCCAACAGGATTTGGTGAGTGCGTGGCAAGAAAAAAGTCATAGGATGCATTTTTTAGTCAGCTTTTTGGCATCAAAAGGGATAGCTTTTTGTTTCAGTATCTCTTGGGCTGAGGGCAGTACACATTGGGCTGTCTTTGGAACATTTTCCCAGTCAGGGGCAGGTTTTAGTTTCTTGAAATAGTCAAAGGGCAATGCACCAGGACCAGAGATTTCCCCGACCACAATGCGGCCAACCATTCCTGCATCTTCATGGGGCATACAATAATAGTCATATACACCTGGTTCATGGAGGATCACTTCAAGGTTTTCGCCTGGCTGAACCAGAAATCCACTGTTCCAGGGCTTGGCTTTGGCAGGAATGCGTAGGCTGTGGTCATCATTGTCAGGATGGTAGGCAGCAACTGTATGGGTGTTATGATGGACGACCCACCGTATTTTCGTTCCAGGCTGCACAAAAATTCCTATGGGATCAAACCAAACCCTTGCCCCGTCAGGATCACTTTCCATCCTGATTTCCTGTGTTTTTGGCCTGCTCCTGACAGGTATCGCCAGGGAGGGAGATGATGCCAGCGCGGCCAACAAAGTCCCGCCTGACTGGATAAATTTTCGTCTTGTAAGCATTTTAAGCCTTGGAGTGTTGGATTGGAAAGAGCTGTGAAGACTAATACTAGATCACAAAGGGCGCGACTTTTTTGCCAAGACGCTAGACTGTACCAATTGGGGATTTTGATCGTTTGGACAGCAAGATCCCCTTTGTGATTTGGTATAAGACTTGCCTTGTCTTCACAGTGAATGGGCTATACGCCAAATGCAGTACGTGCCCAGCCAGGGTAATCTGTGAAATAGCCATAAGTCTCAGCCTGAGCTGTGGTTGTGCCCAGTACCAGCAGGGCGGTTATGAGAATGGTTTTAAGAAAAGTTTTCATGAGTGAGGTCTCAAAGAAATAAAGTAAGGTAGGTTCTGGTGTTTTGGGGATTGATGGTCAGGATCCCCAAAACGAGGCTGCCGAAAACAGGCTGCTTATTTTTCACAAAACAGAAAACGAGGATACCTATTTCAGTTTTGCTGTTTTAGGGTCTACATGCCAGATCACGACATGGTAATGAGGTTCCGAAACGCCTGGATGACCAGCATTAAAGATAAAATCAACAGAATGGGCGGTGCTGCCTGCAACGCCAAGACCTGCAAATTTTTTCTTGGCTTTCATGTCAGCCATTGGGATCATATAAATGGTGCTGACCAGTTTTTTGTCACGGTCATAGGCTGCAAATGGCCCGGCTGGTAGCGTTTTGGGATCAACATAAAGGCTGCCCATGCCAGGCAAGAAAGATGGCAGTTTAACCAAAGTGCTGACCTGTTTATATGTGCCTTTTGGTGGCTCGGTGGCTGTCGCATTCCCAGCCAGTGCAGCGGACGAAAACCCTAAAATCAGGACGAGCGAAATCATTGACTTTTTGAACATAAAAAATCTCCAGTTATTGTAAAATATGAGGGTGTTGGTCAGGGCGTTGGCAGCATTATGGCCGCAAGATTACGCCCCTTTTTTCCAGATCGCCAAGCACATGGGCTGTGATACGGTCACAACGTGCTCCAGCGAAGGGAAATACGGTGAGGGAGGCAGCTGTAAGCTGCTCCTTGAGAGAAACTTGTAATTTGGCACGCGCACGGTGCAAACGTGTTTTGACGGTTGCCGCAGGAATTTGTAATAGATCAGCTGTTTCCTCAATGCTCATTTCTTCAACAATGCGGAAAATAAACACTTCGCGAAAACCATCGGGTAATTTGTCAATTTCCTGTTCCAGCAATTGCCTGATTTCTGACATGGCTGCTTGTCTTTCTGGTGAGGGAGTGTTGGATTGAGGAATAGGGGAAGATTCGCCAGAAATGGATTTAAAGCTATCTAGCAGGCTGCTGACCAACTGATTGGCACGCTTTGATTTGCGTGTCCGGTCTATGGCTAGGTTTGTGGTGATACGCGCCAGCCATGCCCCAAACTTGCTGGGTTCTCCCTGAAACTGCTCAAGCCGTGTAAAGGCCTTGATATAGGCTTCCTGTACAATGTCTTCGGCTTCCATATCATCGCGGACAATCGCCCTGGCAATGCGGTACAGCCTCTGGTTATGGATGCGGATAATGGCTTCAAAAGCTTTTTGCTCTTTGCGGCGCAGACCTGTTAGGTCAACTGTAGTGGAAGTGACCTGTGCAGGCTTTCTCTCCTGTTTTTGTATATTGGGGGTCATGTCCATTATCCTTATTAAAGCACGTTGTTTGTGATCTTACACTGTAAACGCCAGGGCAGGAGATTTGGTTCCCAAAATTTTTATTTTCATAGCCGCTTACCCCTGATTAGCCTTGGCCAGTCATAGTTCTGTTGTTTCTTGCTGTCAGGGTGTAAACTGCCTGAAACAGTCCAACAACAAGAACGGTTCACACATTTTATGCTCATTACATCTGACGGTATCTTTATTCCCCATAACGGTATTTTGACACGGGAGGATGACTTGCCTTTCCTGTCTGGAGACCTGAAGATTGGCCTGACGGGGACGCAGCTCAAGGGGTTTTCGGAAATATTGGCGCAGTGCAAGGCGCAGGGCGAGAGCTTTTATGACAAGGTCCATACCTTGGGGCGCAGCGGCCATGCCCAGGTTGGGCTGAATGTGTTGGCCAACACGGAGAAACAGCCTGTCATAAAGGGCAATGACATTTACGTCCCGATCATGTTCCAGGCCGTGGGCGAAAATCCTGACATGTGGTTGCGCCGTGTGTTGCGTCTGGTCGAGAAAAAGTTGCCTATCAAGGTGGGCCGGTTGCTTGCCCTCAATACTGTCGCCAGCCTGACCAGGGCTGAGATGGAGGCGGCCTTGGCAGACGGCGATATAGCCTGCGGAGGCGAGCCACGAATTAATGAGGACGGCTCAATTTCGGTGCGGCTGGATGATATTTCCTTTATCAATGATGATATGGCGATGAAGCTGTCCCACAAGGTGCATGACGCGGTATTGATCCATTCGCGCTCTGGCCTGATCCCCTATCAGGACATTAACCCGGTGCCAACGCCGCTGATTCATGGCCGTAGCCTGTCAATCCACTCTATCCGTTTTTCCAGCGGGATTTACCAGTCGGTTATCAGGCCGCAGGTTCATGACGGGGTGAAGCATCTGGAAGGCGGGCTGTATCTGGAAGCGATCCGCTCCACCCGCATCGGAAAGCAGTACAGGGCAAGCGGTGTGCGCCAGATTGAGCTGTATAATGGTAGCGAAACCAGCGTGGAAAAAAGCGATATCTGGATTACCCTGGATATTTATCCTGCGGACAATCTTGAGGAGCAGCGCGACAGGTATTTTACTTCTGCCCGCCAGACCAGCTTTATCCATAAGCATGGCATCAGCTTTTTGCAGGCCACAGGGCTGGAACGGCCCGAGGTCTATCAGCCCCTGTTTGATAATATTACCGCTGTGCTGTGTGATGAAGGCATTTATGCCCGCGTCATCACACCAAACGGTGTCAGTGCGGTGGAATGGCTGCCGACTGAAAAGTTTACCTTTAACCGTCTGCAAAATGTAATTAACGAGACCCATGGCCGTTCCCACCACCCTGATATTGATCCCTTTATTGCCGGGCTTTCCTACAGCAAGGACCAGGGCAGGGTGCTGGTGCTGCATAACCTGCCAGATGCACAGAGGCTGGTTTATCTGGTGGAGGAATGCGGTATCCGCTCCTTTATCTTTAAGGGGATGCGCTCAAGCCAGGACAGTTTTATCAGTGGTTCTGCCCCGCAAAGGCTGAATGTCTATATGGACGGGCATCTTCATGAAACACTGATGAAGTTGGCAGGGGAAGGGGTGGCCTTTACCCTGTTTTTTGATGAGTTTGGCGATGACGGAAAGTTGCTAAAAACCCATATCCGCGAACTGTTCAAGGGGTTCTGGTGTGACCCCGCCGCCAAAATTCGCCTGGATGGCATTGAGGTGATTGTCAACATGTATGGCTGGCACAAGGATCACGCAGCCAACCTGGCCAAGGAGGATGTTGCCAGCTTCTTTGCCTCCCTGTCAGACCTGTTTGGCAAGGACAGGCTGGCGGTGTCCCATGGCAAGGGCCCCGGCTTTATGCGGCTGGCCGATGAGACGGCGCGTGACCAGGGCATATTGTCGATTGGGATTGGCATCAATGTTGAAAAGATTGACCAGAAGCCTAATTTTGCCCCCGAAATTGGCCTGGAGTTTGATAATGACGAACGCTCCTACCGCCAGAAATTGCTGGATCATTGGGGCAATATCTCAGTGTTTAATGTCGGCGGTTTTGGCACCAATGAGGAACTTGCGATTACCATGTGCAGTTCCAAGCTGTATGAATATATTCCGTTCCCTATTATTTTGGTGGACAGCAGTGAGGGCGAGCATATCTGGAAACATGCAGATATGCAGGCGCATGTCATCAGCACCACGCAGAAACTGGTTTACAGGACAAAGGCAGGGCTAGAGGATATAGATATTTCCAACGCCCCGCTTGGGACAAAATGGCTGACCAATATGGTGTGCTGCGTCGACAGTTATAAGGAGGCCGCCGACATCTTGGCAACTTTCCGTGATGACCCTGCTGCGTTTTGGCAAAAGGCTGGCATAACCCCGCAGGAAATAGCCTTTGCCTGGGAAGGTCAGCAAAAGCTACAGGCCAAGTATGGCCAGAATATTCCTGACTTTATTACGCAAGCTGTTGAAAAGATGGTGGCGGGGCTGGATGATGGCTGACCATAAGACTTTTAGGGAGATTGCCAGGATAAATCCTGGAAACCCGGTTCAGGAAGTCCACAGTGCCTGTCTGGAACTGGTTTTTGACGGGGATGGCATCGTAGAGCATATGGGACGGTTATCCGCTGAGGCCAGGCTTGTTTACCTGGTCTATAATCTGGAAGGGGATGTGCATAGTGGCGGTTTTGACTCTGTCTTCAGTTTTTCACTGGGTAGTCATTGTGCGGAGCTTTTGGCAAGCCTGAAACTGTTGGAAGCAAGCAATAGTTTGGCCTTGTTAAAGCGGGCAATGTCCTGCTTTCCTGGCGGAATTGTTCCCAAAGATAGGAAGAAATGTGAAAATATCTGGTATCCAATTTCCCAAAGCGGGGTTTGTCAGGCAAAGCTTGGTCTATGTGACCAGGAATTTTATAAGTGTGAGGATGGCCTGACAGGTCGCTTGAATGACTATATCAGGTCTCATCCAACAGCAACAATTGGTAATGCTATTTTAAAAAAAGCATTCTAGATTTTGTTGGTGAAGGGCTGAACCCTTCGCCGGAGCGTTACTGGGCAAAGCAAGCATCTATCTGTAATGTTCCAGTCAACAGTACAACTGTTGACCGTCAATAATGGCTGACTGCAACAGGATCTAATCCATATACTCAACCTGTACCCAGGGCTTGTTATCTTGAGATTGCATTATTTTACACAGGATTGACCATAAGCTGCCTTTATGTCTGGGATGTTCTTTATAATCAAGAATAGTCTTGCATCTTTGAGAGCCTATAATGACGAGTCTATAGGGAACATTTTTAGGCCATGACAAATAATCATTAAAGGCATCAAGGTTGCCATCCCATTCGCCACCAGCAGGGCGTATCAAGACTGTGTTAAAAAGGTCTATAAAGTCTTGATATGAAGTGATTGAGCGACAATCTATTGTATAGAGTTTAACGCCGTCTCTTTTTTGTGCGCTTTCTGGCAAC
Source organism: Alphaproteobacteria bacterium (assembly GCA_024279735.1). Taxonomy (GTDB): domain Bacteria; phylum Pseudomonadota; class Alphaproteobacteria; order Rhizobiales; family JAJRRF01; genus JAJRRF01. Next base: position 1,524 of record JAJRRF010000226.1, on the reverse strand, counting down.
GCGCCGTCCCCGTTTTCTGGTGGTTCTATAATTCCTGTGTTTTATCCTGCGTCGTGCCGACCTGCGTTTTCTGGTTCTGTGACGTGACCGAGACTTGGCATAAATCTTTCTCAGGCGTTTCTTCTTGAGATAAATCCAGCGTTTGCAACTTGGCCTGTTGATATTGCACCTGATAATGATCTGGCGTGTCCTGGAGCCAATGCGCGGATACAGTAATTTTCCGCCGTAAGCTTGTTCGCCAATGGATGGCAGGAACAAACTGTTGCCACGCTTGGGTTGGGTGTGACGTTCAGCTCTCTTGGCAACCCAGCGTGCCTGGAGGTTTTTGCATATCCGTGATTGGGTGATCTGCTGCTGTTTTGTTTTGGGCGTGAGACGGGCAGAATTCTTAAAGTATCGGTTAAAGGCATTCAAGAGTTTCAGGCTCAGGGTGACAGGTTTATCATTCCTGATATGATACTTTCCAGAACAGACCTCGACAAAGGGCGGGGTGCGTGTCTGTTCAAACATGTCATAGGCTGGCTTCAGTTCTTGCCAAAAAGACAGCCAGGGTGACTTTTTGTGACGCTCTAAATTGGCCTTCGTCATCCTGAACGGAAATATATGCAGGGGAATGACCTGCTGGCCATTCTCAGCCTTGCTGGCGATAAATTCATAGATTTCAGACATGGCCTTGTTTGTCATGGCATAACAGCCAACAGAGCTGCATCCTCCATGAATCAGCAGGTTTGTCCCTGTCCTCTTTTGCGAAAGATCATAATTGTTGGGAAAGCCAATATTAAAAGACTGCCGCCATTTGCGGGTGTACCATCCCATTTGTCCGCTGGTCAGGGTATAGAACCCTTCAGGACTTTGCTTGTCACCCTCAATCTGTTTTGGCCCCAGTCTGCCAGACCATTTGCAGATTTTGTAGGCTTTATAGAGTGTGTAGCTATTGCCAGATTTTTGCCAGACCTCTAGCCTGCTTTCCTCTTTGAAAATACGGATGTAGACAGGGGCAGCCAGGGATTTGAGGAAGGCCTGTGGTGCCAGCATATTTTCAGATGCTTGCAACGGAGGAGATGGCATGAGAAAAGACATGACAAGACAAAGGGCGGACAATAAAATCTTATGAATAAGGCCAATACGCATATTTGTATCTTCAGTTGTCCAGATCCCGAAAAGGTTAACCGATAAAATAGAAGGTTATTTTTACAAAATCAATGTTTTTCAGTTTTTAGGCTAAAGCAATAATTGGGTAAAATCATTATATTTCTGGAATTAGGGGTTAAATAGTGTTCTTGAGTTGTTTTTCTGCCCCTCCCGCTTTTTAAAGCTTTGGGTGGATAAAGGCAGAGTTCACAAATTGGTGACTTCAGTTTCCTTGAATTTTGCCTGGTTTTTATTCAATAGTTCGGACAGTTTTCACCCAACAAAAAAATAAGTGAGCCCTCAATTTGTGGGAAGATGGTGTTGTAAACGACATCAATCCTTCAAAACGGAGGAACTCATGGACATTGTAACAACTGTTCTGGATCAAATGCC
>JAJRRF010000225.1 GCA_024279735.1 Alphaproteobacteria bacterium | reverse complement strand
CGGTTTCAAGCGGAATACAGTCTAAAAATCCTGTTTTTTAATGGAAAAATGATCATATTTTAGTGGTTTTAAAAATAACGATTTATTTTTATCGTTATTTATCAATTAGTTAATACACCTAAAACAAGCTGGGGAGTTACGTTTTGGCTAGATTTTAGACAAGGCATGCCTTGTCTCTACTTTTAGTTCTGTTTAAAATCCCTAATATCGGTAAATTGAATTGCCAGATAACTACCTGTTCTTGCCAGGAGTCCATAAAATATCTGCTGCCCCGCAGTCATTAATATAGCGGCTGGCCACAAACAGGAAATCGGACAGCCTGTTAATATAGGGGCAGGCATCATTATTAATGTTTTCAGATTTTGCCAAAGACACCATCACCCGCTCAGCCCTACGGCAAACAGTACGTGCCAGGTGGAGTTCCGCAACGCCCTGTTTACCTCCAGGTAAGATAAAGGATGTCAATGGCTCTAATTCCCCGTTAAGCTGGTCAATTTCCTGCTCAATCCGCGCGACCTGCTGGGGCTGGATGCGCAATACTTTTCCTTCGGCCTCATCCTTGATGGCAGGGGTTGCCAGGTCGGCCCCAAGGTCAAACAGGTCATTCTGAATCCGTGACAACATTTCATCTATTTGCGGATTATTCTGCTTCAGGCGACTTCTGGCCAACCCAATAGCTGCATTGACCTCATCGACACTGCCAAAGGCCTCAACCCGTAGGTCATCCTTGGCCACCCGTTGCCCTGAAACCAGTCCAGTAGTGCCATCATCACCTGTTTTGGTATAGATTTTATTCAGTTTGACCATGCAAGAACCCTAGCTGAAAATGTAAAGTGTCGTCATGACCAGGCCGATGACAATGAACTGAACACCCACCCGCAAACGCATTAGTTTTTGGCTGGTTGCCATATCACCGTTATGCATCATATTGCGCAGTCCCAGCCCCAGTATGGCGGCAACTGACAAGGCAAGCAATACAATCACAATCTTCATCAAATACATATCTTATCCCTATTCCTTGATACCACTTATCAGACCCCTATAGTGCTCCAGACAACCAGGCCTTATCTCATAGGCCAACAGCCTGCCCGGATCATAAGGTGCAGGCAAGCAAATGTCCCCAGCAGTAATGAGCCTGAAACCCGCCTTCTGATAATAGGCCAGGTCACCGACAAGGATGACCAGGTCAAAACCAGCCAGCCTGGCCAACTCCAGCCCATGCCTCATCAGGGCAATACCATAGTTATACCCGCGATAGTGCTCACTGACAACCAAGGGGCCAAGTAACAAGGCCTTGCCTCTCTTCTTATCCCTATCCTGGCCAATCCCTATCCTGGAAAAACGAATAGTCCCCGCAATGCAGGCCTGCTTTTCCCCAGCCTTGTCCCTGTGCTCAACAACGCAGGAAATCTGCCTTGCAAAATCCCCGCCTTCACGGATACGGTAAGCCGTCCTGGCAAAACGTCCTGGTCCAAAGGCCTCACAATACATCTTTTGGATACAGTCTCCGTCCCTGTCCTGCTCCAGCCGAACAATACCAGCCGCGGATTTTTCCAGAAGTCTAGGATTTTGCGGCATTGGCGGCACGGTCAATATTGGCAACCAACCCAGCTGGCAATCTCAGAGCCTCTGCAAGGGAGCGTAAAAAGTAAATTTCATCGCGTGTATCAGGGACAATGGTGATACGTGCAGCAGTATAGACCTGGGCTGCAACCTTTTCATTTGGTGTCGCTTCTGCCAGTTCCTGGACAGTAGCCGGGCTGTTAAATTCATCCTCAATGAAGGCCATGGCATCACTGTCCAGGCCAAGCTGGCGCAAATTGTCAATAATCGCCCTGCGTTCTTCCATGTCCACCTCACCATCAGTGGCAGACGCTGCAATCATGGTCTTGAGAAACAAAATGGCATGTTGGCCTGACAGCGACTGTTCATCAAAACCTGAATTTCGCGGCGCGGGTTCTGGCTCTAGCTCTTTGGGCAAGTCAAAAGTATTGGGGTCGAACTGTGGGTTTTCCTGGTAATGTGTTTCCCGTTGATATGGGTTTTGGTCTCCGCCCGCCATCTGGCCCTGCTGGTATTTCTGGTAGGCATCCCAGGCCATCTTGCCAACATAGGCCATGCCGCCAAGCTTGATGCCGCGCCCCAACATGGAACGCCCCTTTTTTGTACCCAAAACCAGCGAACCCAGGCCGCCCAATACCACAGCCCCAAGAGACGGGTTGGAAATCAGAATATCCTTGGCCTTGCCCAAAATATCGCCTGTATTGATACCGCTTCCCATACCGCGTCCCAGGTCTTCCTCAACCTGCCGCTCACGGTAGTCTGTCCGCCTTTGGGTCTGGCCGCGAGTCATCTGGTCAAAAATATCTTTCAGCTGACCGCCAAGTTCCGGGCTTCCGCCCCGTTGTTGTGGCTGTTGTGCCTGCCTCTGGCCAGCACCACCGCCAAGAATGTCCCCAAAAATATCACCCAGGTCAGGCGTTTGTTGCGGCGAGCGTTGCGCAGAACGCCCAGCAGGCGACCTGTAGCTGTCACGGGTTTCGGGGGCATTTCCAAGAATGTCACCCATAATGTCACCAAGCCCGCCCAAACCGCCAGAACGCTCACGCATGGGCGCAGTACCCTTGGATTGACCAGCAATGAGAATATCAAAAAGGTCTTTGGGATCAAACATGGGCAGTATTCCTTTGGTACAAAATCTAAAAACAAGACCCTATTGGGCATCTGCCCTCATCCTTACCAAAAAAAACAGGGTAATTACAGTCCTGATCTGATGTTTATCCTTTAATAATTTGTAATCTTGAAATGTTGAACCCACATCCTATCGCGGGACAAAAAAATTTTTGATCATCGGCGAAAGCTTTTCTATAAGGTCAGGGTCGTTGCGGGTTTTTGACAGCAGGGCAACACCCTCAAAAAAGGCAACCAGGGCATCCGCGCTGGCATCCAGGTCAATATCACCAACCTCACCATCGCGTCTTGCCTGTTCCAGGGTTTCAAAGAACACCCTTTTCATCTCGACAAATATTTTGTCGAGTGACAGGCGCAGGTCATTGTCACGGGTACTCAACTCAATGGCCAGGTTACCAAACGGACACCCCAAAACGGCTCCCCCCTGTTCCCTGGTAATATGGTTGTATTTTTGGATAATTTCAACCATCCGGCCAAAACGTTCCAGCGGCGGAATTTCAGGACTGAAGGCTGGCTTCAGTATATTTTCCAAAAAATCGGCATTGAGATAATCAATCACAGCAAGCACAAGCTCTGTTTTGGTATTGAAGAAATGGTAAAAGCTCCCCTTTTTGACCCCCGCATGAACGCAAATCGCCTGTACGCCAACATCTGCATAACTGCTGGCGTAAAACAGCACGCTGGCCGATTTTATAATTTTTTCGCGGGTCTCACAAGCCACTATTTCGACTCCTGCTTTATCAGCATATGCTTTGCCAAAAAAGATTGCATTTCCTTCCAGCTTTCGGCATCCGCATCAGCATTATAGGCCAGCGGCAACTTAAATTTTTTGCCAAAAGCATCCGCGCCAGGGTTAGTGAAGCTGTGCTTTGCCCCTGCATAATTTTTCAGGACAAGGTTGGCCTTGGCTGTTGCCATCTCTTTCCTAAACCCCTCCAGTGCCTTTTTGTTGACAAAGGGATCATCCATGCCATTCATCACCAGAAGAGGCGCGGTAATACTGCCAGGCTTCGCGGCAACCTTGGAACCAAGACTGCCATGAAAACTGGCTACAGCCTTCAAGTCTGCCCCAGTTCGTGCCATATGCAGGACAATGCCGCCGCCCATACAATAGCCAATCGCCCCGATATTGCCCTTCATTGTCCTTGGATGGCTTTCCAATATACTGCGTGCGGCAGAGAAACGCTTTTCCATGGCCTTGATGTCACCCATCAAAGCCGTCATAAAACCTTTGGCATCCTTCGGATGCCCCGCCAGCTTGCCCTTGCCGTACATATCCAAGGCGAAGGCAATATATCCCATTTTAGCCAATTTGTCAGCGCGGCTGCGGGCATAGGGGTTGTGCCCCCACCATTCATGCACCACCAGAATCCCTGGACGTTTGCCTTTAACGGCATCATCATAGGCGAGGTAACCTGAAAACTCCTGGCCATCCACCTGATAGCTCACAGTGTTGCCAACCAGTTTTGCAGAAGCCGGAACGGCCATTGCCACCATCAAAACCGTCATAACATATAGTATTTTTTTCATCGTCATTTCCTTTAGGTTCTGACCAGGCAGGATAGCAGAATTTTGCAGGTCAGGACATTTCTTTTATAGCGGGGATTGAAATGCCCTGACCAGACCAAAGGTAAGCCCGTCAAGGTGTGTCCGGCTTCCCTCCGATTTCCTATTTGAATGCTAGTCATTTTCCAGCTGGAAACTGTCAAACAAGATGTCAACCATCACCATATTTGCCCCATAATGCACTGCCTCAAAAATATCCTTGTCAGACAGGCCAAGTTTCCTGAGAGATGCAATGTCTTCAGCTGTTCCTGTCTTTGGGTTATGGGTGACCTTCATCACATAGAGCAACAGGCATACCTATCCCCTTAATTAAGGCTCATATTCATTGTATTCTCTGTTGTTAATAGTTTAGGGAGAATATGACATGACAGAAGACCATAAGAGAGAGCTTTGGGAAGATTTTCCGAAAGATTTACCTGCTTTTGAAGCG
>JAJRRF010000224.1 GCA_024279735.1 Alphaproteobacteria bacterium | reverse complement strand
GTTTCAAGCGGAATACAGTCTAAAAATCCTGTTTTTTAATGGAAAAATGATCATATTTTAGTGGTTTTAAAAATAACGATTTATTTTTATCGTTATTTATCAATTAGTTAATGCACCTAAAACAAGCTGGGGAGTTACCAATTGAGCCAGGAAAAAGAAGTGGCAAGCCTTGCATCCGTGGATTGCGGATAACTGTTTATGATGTGCTTGACTATATGGCAGGCGGCATGAGTATTGAAGAAATTATCGCAGATTTTCCTGAACTGACCAGGGAAGACATACAGGCTTACCTGTCCTTTGCTGCTGACAGCGAAAGGAGACTGTCTATCCCAGTGATAGCCGCATGAAATTGATTACGCCCCAAAAACAACACTGGCAACAGCCTGGGCGGCGATGCCTTCCTTGCGGCCTGTGAAGCTGAGGCCTTCTGTGGTGGTGGCCTTGACATTGACCCAGCGGGCATCAAGCTCCAGAATAGAGGCCAGCTTCTCTTCCATAGCAGTGCGGTGAGGGGTAATCTTTGGCTCTTCACAGATAATGGTAACATCGACATTTTGCAAAATGCCGCCAGCGGCCTTGGTCTGCTTGAGGGCATCGGCAAGAAAAAACGCGCTGTCCATGCCTTTCCATTGCGGCTCAGAGGGGGGGAAATGCAGGCCAATATCGCCCTTGCCAATCGCGCCGTAAATCGCATCGGTCAGGGCGTGCATGGCAACATCCGCGTCACTGTGACCATGCAGGCTTTTGTGGAACGGGATTTTGATGCCGCACAGGGTGACATGATCCCCAAGGGTAAAACCGTGGACATCATAGCCCATGCCAACGCAATGTCTCATTTTTCTGCTTCCCTCATTTTCATAATCATGTCGGCCAAAACCAGATCCTCAGCTGTGGTGATCTTTGTGTTGCTGCTTTCACCCTCGACAATAGTGACGGGATGATCCTGCCATTCTGCCAGGGCGATGTCGTCTGTGAAATCCGTCTTGCCCTCATCTATTGCTTTTTTGTGTAGTCCCAATATCAGTTCAAGCTCAAAGGCCTGCGGGGTTTGTGCTACCCAGAGCGGTGTTCGGTCTACTGTGTGGCTGACCAGATTATTTTCCACATATTTCAGGGTATCGGTTACAGGCAGGGCTGGCAAGACGACCTTGTTGCTCTCCAATGCCTGAATGATGCGCTGTATCAGGTCTGCCTTGATAAAGGGTCTCGCCCCGTCATGGATCAGGACATGGCTTGCCCCAGTCCCCACCTTTGCCAGCTGTTTCAGGCCATTGGCAACGGTTTCTTGCCTGGTGTTGCCGCCTGAGACCCAGTCTCCCAACTTTGGCGACTCGCAGCCAGCTATGGCCTTCAGATACAGGCTTTCATGTTCTGGGTTGATGGCGCAGACAATATCGCTGACCTGCCCAAGTTGTGAAAAGGTCTTCAGTGTGCAGGCGAGAACAGCCTTGCCGCCAATCTTCTGGTATTGTTTGGGAATGTCCCCGCCGCCAGCCCTCAGGCCTTTTCCGGCAGCAACAATCAGGACGCAGATTTTCAGCAGCTTGTTCCTTTGGCGAGTATGGCAATTCTGCCGCTGTCACAGAAGCGTGATGACATATCAGCAATTGTGATTTAGGCCAGCCTTGTTTGTGTGTTTTGCTGTGAGGGCAAGACCTCCTGTTTATTTACCATAACTTTTGGGGAAACCGAATGAAAAATATTTTTGGCGCAGCTGTTATGCTCAGCCTGCTTACGCTTGGCCTGTCAGCCTGCACTTCCAAAGGCGGCAATGGTGTCAGTAACAGCCCGCCAGACCGTACAATCAGTCAGCCAAGGCGCGGCAGTTATTGATTTTGCTGTACCTTATGCCCTGGTTCTTTAGCCAGACTGTAATAGAGGGTTGGCCAGGTTACAGGTCTTCAAGCTCTGTGGTTCGCCTGAGGGTAAGGGCTATCTTGCAGCGCAGGGCAGTCCTGCCAATACCTCCGCCGCCAATAGAGTTGATGCTGCGGAACAGGCATTCGGCATCCCGCATCCTGATCCAGCCACGTTGCATATCCCTTAATGCCCTGAGCTTTTCCTTTTGCCCAGGATGCCTGTTTCGCAATGTCTGGTAGACTTCATTTAGGCTGCTGTTTGCCTGGTCAATACAGGTTTCAAGATGTTGGTCATTATTGCCAATTGTGTCTGGGTCTGAACAATTCAGGGAAGTGTCAGCATTGACAGGGGCGGCAATCAGGCAGAGTAATAGCACGGTCATAAGACTTTTCATAATGGACTCCTAAGGACAAAATATTTTCTTAAATCTTATGCCCAGACATGCCTAGGTTGCAACCTTCAAAGTGTTACCAAAAATACCCAAACCATATCATGATTTTATTTCGTTCCATTTTTTGGATGTGTTCCTGAAAAAGGCTTCCCTTGCCCAATGGTTTGAGCTTTTTCCCGTTATGCGACAACAAGCAAAAACATCTTGGTGACTGTGTGATCTCAGTATAGGTTATGACTGCATAAATTGAGATGAGGGTATGTCATGTCACAGGATAGCACGATAAAATATACAACAAGCCATGATGACGGTTTTTTTGTCAATCAAACAGGACTATCGATTGGCGGAATTTCTGTGTCCAACCGTGTTTTCCTCGCCCCAATGACAGGCATTACAGACTTTCCCTTCCGCACCCTGGCTCGTGATATGGGGGCAGGACTGGTGATTTCTGAAATGGTTGGCTCACAGGAGCTGGTGCAGGAAAGTGCAGAGATGCAGCGCAAGGCACAGGGCAGGGGGCTGACCCCCTTTGTGGTGCAGCTTGTGGGGCGTGATCCCTATTGGATGGGAGAGGCGGCCAAGGTTGCAGCTGGGCAGGGCGCGCAGCTGATAGACATTAATATGGGCTGTCCCTCGCGCAAGGTGACAGGCGGCCAGTCGGGTTCTGCCCTGATGCGTGTGCCAGATTTAGCTTTGGAGATTATTGCTGCTGTGGTGGGTGCGTCAGACGTGCCTGTGACCCTGAAAATGCGGACAGGCTGGGACTTTGACAGCCTGAATGCCCCGGAACTGGCAAAGGCTGCTGAAAATTCTGGCATCCGTATGATTACAGTGCATGGCCGTACCCGCAACCAGTTTTATAATGGCAGCTCTGACTGGGGCTTTATCCGCAAGGTCAAGGAAGCAGTCACTGTCCCTGTGATTGTCAATGGAGATATTCTCACCCTGAAAGATGTTGGTCAGGCTCTGGAACGCTCTGGCGCAGACGGTGTGATGATCGGGCGCGGCGCGCAGGGTCGTCCGTGGTTTTTGGGGCAGGCCGCGCAGTTTATCGGCGGCGTTCCCGTGTCCCCCAGGCCTTCCCTTGATAAAATACGCAATATTGTGCTGGATCACCATGCCCATATGCTGGACTATTATGGGGACGATATGGGGGGGCGCAATGCCCGCAAGCATCTGGGCTGGTATCTGGATGAACTCTGCACTGACAAGACAGCCCTTTCACAGTGGCGCGGCCGTATCTGCTCTGAAAATGACAGTTCAAGGGTTCGCGACACTTTGGAAGAGTTTTTTATGGAACAGCAGGCCTTATGCTGATAACATGTGGCGGTAGCTGGCAGGGATGTGCTGATGTTAACAATGCAGCCTTCTGTCAGGATAAGTTGTCCAGTCTCGTTTAAGGGTGTCGTTAAGTCGATTGATATATCAATAACCTTGTCATCCTGAACTTGTTTCAGGATTCATAACCCCAAGACTTAGATATAGTTTTTGGGCATTTATTCAGCCCCATTTAAATTTTTAGGGGTTATGGATTAATGACAAGATGTTGGGCGTATCTTTGGCTTTAAAACAGCTTTATTTTTTATCGGTGACTGGGGTTGCGTAATTTCATGGCCAGCTTTCTGGCCCAAAAAACCAGGCAGGCCAACACCATGTTCCAGACTTTTGAAGATGTATCCGACCCGAAGGCAGGGACGCAGCGGGTCAAGATGTTACGTGCCTTGCTGAAAAAAAAGAAACTGGACGGCTTTATCGTGCCGCAGACGGATGAGTTTCAGAATGAATATTTGCCAGAAAATGCCCGCAGGCTGCTATGGCTGACTGGGTTTTCAGGGTCGGCAGGCAGCGCAGTTATCCTTACTAAAAAAGCAGCGATGTTTATTGACGGGCGTTATACCCTTCAGGTGCGCGACCAGGTGGACACGGATATATTTGAGACCCTGCAAGTGCCGCAAAACTCAATGGGGGACTGGCTGGCGCAAAATTTGCCCAATGGGTCGCGCCTGGGATATGACAGCAACCTGGTGACACTGGCAGGTTTTGAGCGTCTGAAAAAGGCGGTCGGGGACGCTGGTTCGCGGCTTGTCTCGGTGCGCAATAACTTGGTGGATGAGATTTGGGAAGACCGACCCGCGCAGCCCAAGGCCAAAATCATCCTGCACAAGAAGAAATATAGCGGCCAGTCCGCAGCAGACAAGCTGGCAGACTTGCAGGAAAAGCTGGCCAGGCAGGATCATGACGGCCTTATGATCTCGCAGCCGCCGTCTTTGTGCTGGTTGTTCAATATTCGCGGCGGTGATGTGCCATGCGCCCCGCTGGTGCTGGGTTACGGCTTTGTCCCAGCCAAAGGCAGGCCAATGCTGTTTCTTGATGGTGACAAGTTGGGCAACACCGAGCGCGCTGCCCTCGAAAAACTGGCAGATCTGTACGAACCTGAAGAGATTGGCGGACAGCTCAAGACGGCTCTCAATGAGATGGGCAAGGGCGCGAAAATTCAGCTTAATGCTGCCACGACCTCAATGCGCCTTGCTGGACAGGTCAAGGCCGCAGGCGGCAAGATATGCCAGGCTGCTGACCCGCTGGCCTTGCCTAAGGCGATCAAGAACAGCACCGAAACAGAAGGAATGCGTCATGCCCATATCCAGGACGGGGCAGCTGTGAGCCGTTTCCTGGCCTGGCTGGAGCGTCAAAAGCCTGGCAGCATAGATGAAATTACGGCAGTCAAGAAGCTGGAAAAGTGCCGCCGCAAGACAGGAATATTGCAGGACATCAGTTTTGAGACCATTTCGGGAGCAGGAGACCATGGGGCGATTGTGCATTACCGGGTCTCGGAAAGTTCCAACAGGGGTTTGGAAAAGGGCAGCCTGTTCCTGGTAGATAGCGGCGGCCAATATTTTGAGGGCACAACCGATATTACCCGCACGGTGGCTATTGGCAGGCCGTCAGATGAGATGAAGCGTAGTTTTACGCTGGTTTTGAAAGGCCATATCAGGCTGGCAATGGCACGTTTTCCCAAGGGGACACGGGGCGTTGACCTGGATGTGTTGGCACGCGCCGCGCTTTGGAATGCAGGGCTGGACTATGACCACGGCACGGGACATGGCGTTGGCAGCTATTTATCAGTGCATGAGGGGCCGCAAAATATCTCCAAACGGGGCATGACACCGCTTGAGGCAGGCATGATAGTCTCCAATGAGCCAGGCTATTACAAGACAGGGGAATATGGCATCAGGATTGAAAACCTGGTTTTGGTCAGCCCTGCCAGCCAGATTGAGGGCGGGGAGCGTGAAATGCTGGGTTTTGAAACCCTGACCAAGGTCCCGATCAGTCACAGGCTGATTGTGACCTCTTTGCTGGACAGGGAAGAACTGGCCTGGCTCAATGCTTATCACGCCCAGGTTCTTGCGGAAATTTCTCCGCTGGTGGACAAGAAAACCCAGGCCTGGCTGAAAAAGGCCACCAAAAAGATTGGTTAACATGCTATACCAACCAGTATCTTAAATGCACTTTAGTCAGGATATTTTCACATGTATACCCTTTGGCCCATGATGTTCCTGGTGATGTTCTTTATCATTATCGCTTTGGCAGGATAGGGTATTGCCGTCTGTCTTGTGTGGTGAGGCCATAGTACATGACTAACATTTATAACTGAGATGGAAACTAAATTTTGCCCCTTATTCTATCATTGGAAACAAACAATAGACAATAACCCCATTACTGTCATACCGCAGAAATGCGGTATCCATGCCATGAAGTCGGGTCTTGGTAACAAAGTTTGTTTTGATGTCGTGAGGATGTGTGCCGTAAAATTTTATTGTTTTCAGGTTGGTAATGCAGGGCATGGATACCGCGTCGGGGCGCGGTATGACAGTGACTGGAAGTATTGTGTCACATAAAAGCCAACATATTTAGAAAAGAGTCGTGTACTATATGAGGCAGAGACCTGGCGATGGGCTAACCCCCTTAAAAATAGGAATCCTTAAATGATGTACGCCAAAGACTATGTAAGCAAGACACTTTATGACAGTGATCCCTTCGAAGCGGTCTATGGTATTTTGCAAATGATTGCCTCAAACCCCAAGATAGATGACCTTACCTTATCAGCCATGAACCGACCTGCTTTCTATGGTCAACTATTCCTTAATTATCAAGGTGAGGTCGGGAATGGTGGTCATTGGCAATTTTTTTGGAATCCTTATGCTGACTTTACTGGGCAAACATTGTTAGGTCTGGAGGAAATAGGGTTGCAGAATTATCAAGACATTCTCATGAGAGCCTGTGCTGTTTTTGATAAGGGTGTAGTCATACAGACCCTGGAAAAAAGGAGAATGTTTGTTGAGTCTGTGTCTCAGAAACAAAACCGCCTTTGGGCTGGACTGGATAATGAAATGTATGGCATTGATATTGATGTTTCCTTCAAGTCAGTTCAGAACTATTTTATCAGTCATTGGGATGAAATAAGACCTGATACAGAATTTGAAAATCCCCTGTTTTCGACAGACTAAAACGAATTGAAGCGTATGAGCCAACAAGAAAACACGACCATGACCGACCAGCTTGCCACAGTGCCTGAAACTCCGAAACAAGACAAACCCCAGTTTGTCCATCTGCGTACCCATTCGGCCTATAGCCTGTCGGAGGGCGCGTTGCGGATACCGCAAATGGTGGAACTGGCCAAGGCTGACGGCCAGCCAGCCATGGCCTTGACCGACACCAACAACATGTTTGGAGCCTTGGAATATTCCACCTATGTGGCGGGCGGCGGCGTTCAGCCTATTCATGGGGTGACCCTGTCAGTGCGCTTTGATGTCCCCAGACTGAAGGGGGCGAAAAAGCAGATTCAGGGCGGCCAGGTCATTCAGGAAGGTGATGGCACTATCGCGCTGCTGGCGAAAGATCGCAAGGGCTATGAAAACTTGATGGAGATCATCAGCCGCGCCTATCTGGACACCGCTGACAATGAGCCACCCCATCTGGTGATTTCCATGCTGGAAAAATATGCTGAAGGCCTGATTTGCCTGAGCGGCGGGCCAGATGGGCCAATTGACAAGACCTTGCTGGAGGGGCATCAGGACAAGGCCAGTCAGTGGCTGGACTATCTGGCCAAGATTTTCGGTGACCGTCTCTATGTCGAGATCCAGCGTCATGACCACCCCGATGAACAGAAGGTTGAACCTCTTTTGCTGGCGATGGCTTATGAGCGCGAACTGCCGATTGTTGCCACCAACCAGGCCTTTTTTGAAAAGACAGAAGACTATACCGCCCATGACGCACTGCTTTGTATTGCCTCTGGCAGCTATCTGACGGTAGAGGATCGCCGCAAGGTCACGCCGCGCCACTATTTTACAAGCGAGGCTGACATGGTGCAGATTTTTGCCGACCTGCCTGAAGCCCTGGAAAACACCATTGAGATTGCCCAAAGGTGCGCCTACCGCGTCCAGGTGATTGACCCGCTTCTGCCCTGCTTTGTTGATGGTCAGGAAGGGGTCGACCCCAATGCCACCCCGCAGGAACTGTTTGAGCTGGAATCTGTTGAGCTGACGCGCCAGGCCAAGGAAGGCTTGGAAATCCGTTTGCAGCAGGCCGGGATTGCCAAGGGTTTTGAGAAGAAGGACTATTTTGACCGCCTGGACTTTGAGCTGGGCATTATTATCCAGATGAAGTTCCCTGGCTATTTCCTGATCGTGTCGGACTTTATCAAATGGTCAATTGAAAAGGACATTCCTGTGGGCCCTGGCCGTGGTTCCGGTGCGGGGTCTGTGGTGGCCTGGTCGCTGATGATTACCGACCTTGACCCGATGCGCTTTGGTCTTCTGTTTGAGCGTTTCCTGAACCCTGAACGTGTCTCCATGCCTGACTTTGACATTGACTTTTGCCAGTCCCGCCGTGAGGAGGTGATTCTCTATGTCCAGGCCAAGTATGGCCATGACAAGGTCGGGCAGATCATCACATTTGGTAAGTTGCAGGCCAAGGCGGTGATCCGCGATGTGGGGCGGGTGATGCAGATGCCCTATCCCCAGGTTGACCGCCTGTCCAAGCTGATCCCGCCTGATATTGGCATTACCCTGAAAGAGGCACTGGAACAAGAACCGGAGCTGCGTGATGAGCAGGAAAATGACCAGGCGGTGGCGGACTTGCTGTCGATTGCCCTGAAGCTGGAAGGGCTGTACCGCCATGCCTCGACCCATGCCGCTGGCGTGGTGATTGGCGACAGGCCGCTGGTGGAACTGGTGACGCTCTATAAGGACCCGAAATCTGACTGGCCTGTGACCCAGTTCAATATGAAATGGGTAGAGCAATGCGGCCTGGTCAAGTTTGACTTTTTGGGACTGAAAACCCTGACAGTGATCCAGAAGGCGGTGCAGCTGATCAATGAAAAGGGCGTGGAGATAGATTTTCGCGATAACTACCTGATGGATGTGCCAGCCTATGAACTGCTGGCGCGCGGCGACACCGTCGGGGTGTTCCAGCTGGAAAGTACCGGGATGCAGGAAAGCCTGAAAGCCCTGAAGCCCGACTGTTTTGAGGATATTATTGCGATGGTCTCGCTGTACCGCCCAGGGCCAATGGACAATATCCCGACCTATATCAACCGAAAATTTGGCCGCGAGAAACCTGACTATCTGCACCCCAAGCTTGAGGGTATCCTGAAGGAGACTTACGGCGTTATCATTTATCAGGAACAGGTGATGCAGATTGCCCAGGTGCTGTCTGGTTACAGCCTTGGCGATGCGGATTTGCTCCGTCGTGCGATGGGCAAGAAGATTGCTGCTGAGATGGACAAGCAGCGTATTATCTTTGTTGAGGGCGCGGAACAGCGCGGTGTGGACGCAGCGCAGGCTGACTTTATCTTTGACTTGGTGAACAAGTTTGCTGGCTATGGCTTCAACAAGTCCCATGCTGCCGCCTACGCCTTGTTGTCCTACCAGACTGCTTTCTTGAAAGCCAACCACCCTGTTGAGTTTATGGCGGGAATCATGACCCTCGACCAGGGCAACACTGAAAAGATATGCCTGTTTGGCCAGGAATTGCGCAACATGGATATTGAGATCCTGCCGCCCTGTATCAACAAGTCAGTCGCCGAGTTCCGTCCTGAAAATGGCGCGGTGCGGTTTTCGCTTGGCGCGTTGAAAAATATGGGGGTCGAGGCCGTCAAGGAGATGTGCATTGAGCGCGATGAAAACGGCCCGTTCAAGAGCCTGGATGACTTTGCGGGACGCATTAACCCCAAGACCATGAACAAGCGCGGTCTGGAGACCCTGGTGGGGGCGGGGGCGTTTGACTGCCTGAACGACAACAGGGGCATGGTGTTTGCCAATCTGGGGCGCATTATGGAGACCGCGCAACGCAAGGCGATGGACAGGCAGATTGGCCAGGATGACCTGTTTGGCGACAGCGGCGCGGCAGACAGTGAGACCGCGCTGGAGTTGAAACAGTCGCGGGGCTGGCCGCCAATGGAACTGCTGAACCGGGAGCTGAAGGCGATTGGCTTTTTCCTTTCCGGTCACCCGCTGGATGAATATACCGATTTGCTGGCACAGCTGAAGGTGCGACAATGGGCGGAGTTTGTTGAAGAGGTGCGGGCGAAAGATGATGATGAGGAGCATCTTGCCAGGTTGGCCGGGATTGTCGGCGAACGCCGAGAGATGATTTCCAAAAAGGGCAACAAGTTTGCCTTTGCCGAATTTACCGACCAGAGCGGCGCGTTTGACATGATTATGTTTTCCGAAACCCTGGATGCCTGCCGCGAGCGTCTGGAAAAGGGCAATGCTGTCTCCATGAGTGTCAGCGCGCAACGTAATCCGGAAAATAATGACCAGATACGCTTGCGACTGCTCAATCTGGAAGAGCTGGACAGCGCGGCGGAGCGGCTGCACAAGGAAATCACCGTGGTGATTGATGACATCAAGGCCGTTGCCCATATTGCGGAAAATATCCAGTATGGCGGCAAGGGCATCATGAAGCTGGTTGTCCGCATGGAAGAGGAAGGGCAACAGGTTGAGATGGTGCTGCCACAAAAAATAGTGGTCGACCCCACCCACGCCAGCCTGCTGCGCGTCCTCCCTGGCGTCTGCGAGGTGCGCGAGGTCTGAAGCTCATTCCTAAAAGTGTGCAGCGGTTTTAGGATTAAGAGGAGCGATGATAAAAAGACCCACTTAGGACACCCGCAACAATAACCGAATCGTTTAGCTTGATCTTTTATCCGTCAGTGTCGTTTCAAAAATGCTTGTATAGCCAGCTATACGCCCTTTTTTGACCTAACTGACAAATAAAATTCCTGCGCTATCCTAAGCACTTATTATTGAGGGTGTCCTAAGTGATGGAAGGAATATAGAAAAAAGGCGCAGAACCAAGGCCTCCCTTTATTCCGCGCCTTCCAGATATTGCGCCAGATCACAAGAACTGGCCAAACAAAAGCAACTATGTTGCTAGCCAACGATTTCGTTATCTTTAAAGTTCATGGCGATTTCGCGAGCCGCGCTTTCCGGGCTGTCGGAGCCGTGGACGGAATTTTCGCCCTTGCTCTCTGCAAACAGTTTGCGGATTGTGCCTTCTTCAGCGTCAGCAGGGTCAGTTGCGCCCATGATTTCGCGGTTCTTGGCAATGGCATTTTCGCCTTCAAGCACTTGAAGCACGATAGGCTCGGATGTCATGAATTCAACCAGCTCGCCAAAGAAAGGACGTCCTTTATGTTCGCCGTAAAACTCACCAGCTTGGGCTTCTGTCCATTTAACGCGTTTGGAAGCCACAACCCGCAGGCCATTTTCCTCAAATTTGGCAACAATCTTGCCTGTCAGGTTACGTTTGGTGGCATCTGGCTTGATGATTGAAAAAGTGCGTTCGATTCCCATGTCTTTTGATCCTTATATGGAGAAAAAATTAGATATTGCCCCGCTTATACCCGCCCCGCCAAAGAACAGCAAGCGGTGATATCCAGCAAAGGAAAAACAGCAGAAAATACACACATGTTTTGGTGTTGGATGGGGTGTTAAGGATATGGAAGAAAGCCCTTGTACGGAAAAGCAGAAACTTGTTAGGCTGAAAAAAAGTTTGTCAGGGTTTTTGCAAGTGGTACGTTTCTTTCTATATTTGGGGTGTGTGTTGTGGCTGTTGGTGATGATGGCCATGCCTGGCCGTGGGGCCTCTCAAAAAGTTATAATTTATAATAGAGCATCCCGAAGGCTGTGACATCAAGGGCAACCTCAGCAGCAGAAAGCATAAGATATATCACTTGCCTGGGACATGGTTTTATAAACGAACCAGAATCAATAAAAAGGGTGAACGCTGGTTTTGCACTGAAAAGCAGGCGCAGGAAGCTGGCTGGAGAAAATTAGGGACATTTAAAAGGCCTGTTAGGGATGAGAAAGACTGTGACCTGCCAAAGGGCAGGAAAGCAACAGATCCCCTGATTAAGGGCAACATAACCCGTAGGGGAAAGATGTTCCATGTGCCGTGTTCTGGTCTTTATGAGGAAACACTGATTATTGAGGCAGAGGGAGAAAAATGGTTCAGAACAGAGGAGCAGGCACTGGCGGCAGGCTGGTTCAAGGCAGGCAAACTCTGGAGCTTGCCGCCTGAGCTTGATTATAGAGATTGCATCGTGCCTAAAAATGCGCCGCCTGGCCGCAGTGTCAAGGGCAATATTAGCCGTAATGGCCAGATCTATCATGTCGTGGGGTCAAAATACTATGCGGAAACCAGTATTACAGTCAAGACGGGTGAACGCTATTACAGTCAAGACGGGTGAACGCTGGTTTGCTTCAGACGATGAGGCGAAGGCTGCTGGCTGGCGCGTCCCCAGAAATGGAGGGACTGTCCCGAAAGATTTTTGCGCTACCCAGACAATGGTCAAGCTAAAAATGCGTGGTTCAATCACAGGCAGGCCTGGGGAATAGGGCTAAAATACCAGGCCATAAAAATGGCTTTGGCAGATATGGGCGAAGAGTTGCCCATCAGTTGCCCCTTGACTGGAACATTTTGTGATATGATATAAGTTGACGGATGATGCCAAGGAAAAAAGATGCCTATTTCGCGAAAGTTAGAAACAGATGACAAAATGTCTTTTGATGAGTTTATGACGTGGTATGCGCAGCAGGAAGGCCGTTGGGAGCTTCACAATGGTGTCCCGGTGCGCAAGCATGACCCAGCGTGTGGGCAGTCCGAGCGGTTGCGCCATTTGAAGGTCAGGCATCGGGTAGCGCGCTTGCTGGAGGATGCCTTGGGAGAACAGGATCAGCCCTGTTTTATGCTGCCTGATGGGGCGACTGTCAAGATAACCGAGGGACAGTGCTATGAGCCTGATGCCTTGGTCTATTGTGGGGAAGAGGTTGATGATGATGCCCTGAATATTGCTACTCCGCTGATTATTGTTGAGGTGCTCAGTCCTGGCACACGCGGCAAGGACTTGGGGGACAAGCTGCATGACTATTTTACCTTGCCTTCGGTGCAACACTATTTGATTATTGACCCCGAAAAACGGCTTGTCAGCCATTATCAGCGTCATGATGACGGACAGGATGGCCGCTTGCTCCATATCCTACGCAAGGGCAGCTTACGCCTTGACCCGCCTGATATAACCCTGGACATAGCCGATATTTTTGCGTGCTTGTCTTGATGGTTGGGGCTGTTTTCGCTCCAAAGTGCAGGCTTGGGAGTGGATTGATACCAGTCCGCCAGAAAAAAGATGGTTTTCTATATGTCAATGAAGGGGTGAAACCCTTGAAAGGAGTGTTGTGTTTTAGGCAATTTGGGTACTTTATATTTGCCTTTGCCTGTAACGTGTATCATCTCCAGCCTGTATCAATCAGTTTATGCTTTTTCCGCCCTTCATAGAATGGGTAAAAATCATCAAGACAAACAAACAACGCTGTGATACAGAAAACTGATGGGAATTCCCTACTTCTTATCCTCGACTGGGGTTGGTCATAGAATGATAGATAGCCCTTACCTTTCTTTCAAAATTGATATGAGTGAAAACAATCATGCTAGAAAAAAAATATCAGCCATCCGATATTGAAAACCGTATTTATAAGAAATGGGAAGACGCAGGGGCATTCAGGGCTGGGGCAGGGGTGAGTGATGACCCAAACCGTGAAAGTTTTTCAATTGTGATTCCGCCGCCAAATGTGACAGGGTCGCTGCATATGGGGCACGCCCTGAACAATACCATCCAGGATATCTTGGTGCGCTTTGAGCGGATGCGCGGCAAGGATGTGCTGTGGCAGCCTGGCATGGATCATGCGGGTATTGCTACCCAGATGGTGGTGGAACGCCGCCTGGCTGAGGCTGGGCAGCCTGACAGGCGCACAATGGGGCGCGAGGCTTTTGTTGAGAAAATTTGGGAGTGGAAAGAGGAATCTGGCGGGGCGATCTTTAACCAGCTCCGCCGCCTTGGGGCATCCTGTGACTGGTCGCGCGAACGCTTCACAATGGATGAGGGGCTGTCTGAGGCGGTCCTGAAAGTGTTTGTCCAGCTGTATGAGGATGGCCTTATCTATAAGGACCAACGTTTGGTCAACTGGGATCCGAAGCTGGAAACCGCGATTTCTGATGTTGAGGTTGAGCCGCAGGAAACCCAGGGACATATGTGGCATTTCAAATATCCTGTGAAGGGGGAGGAGGGGCGTTTTATTACGGTTGCCACCACCCGCCCAGAAACCATGCTGGGGGACAGCGCGGTTGCAGTGCATCCAGACGATGAACGCTATAGCGATATTGTTGGCAAGACAGTTATTCTGCCGATTGTTGGCCGCGAAATTCCGATTGTGGCTGATGACTATGCTGACCCGGAAAAAGGCTCTGGCGCGGTCAAGATCACCCCTGCCCATGACTTTAATGACTTTGAGGTTGGCCGCCGCAACAAGCTGGAAATGATCAATATTTTCGACAGGCACGCCTGTGTTGATTTTGGTATGGTAGATACGGGGTCTGTTCCTGAGGTAGTATATGAAAAATATCAGGGTATGGAGCGTTTTGCAGCCCGCAAGGCGATTGTCAAGGAAATGGATGAGTTGGGGCTGCTAGAAAAAATTGACGACCATGTGTTGCAGGTGCCGTATGGTGACCGTTCTGGCGTTGTGATTGAGCCGTGGCTGACAGACCAGTGGTATGTCAATGCGGAGGAACTGGCCAAGCCAGCGATTGCCGCCGTCAAGGAAGGCGAAGTCAAGTTTGTGCCGTCCAACTGGGACAAGACCTATTATGAATGGATGAACAATATCCAGCCCTGGTGTATTTCGCGCCAGCTGTGGTGGGGACACCAGATCCCCGCCTGGTACGGGCCTGACGACAAGGTGTTTGTAGCAGAGAGTGAAGAGGGGGCAATAGCGCAAGCTACAGATTTTTATAAGAAGGAGGTGCGTATATTGAGATCAGAGGTTGATGCTGATCCTAGTTATGTAGATATTTATATTAAGCGTGACGAGGACGTACTCGACACCTGGTTCTCTTCTGGCCTGTGGGCGTTTTCGACCCTTGGCTGGCCAGAAAATACCAGGGAACTGGAAAAATATTACCCGACCAGCACCTTGGTAACGGGCTTTGACATCATCTTTTATTGGGTTGCCCGCATGATGATGATGAGCCTGCATTTTATGAAAGATAAGGATGGCAAGGGCGTGATCCCGTTTGAGACCATCTATATGCACGCCTTGGTGCGTGATGAGCATGGCAAGAAAATGTCAAAATCCAAGGGCAATGTGCTTGATCCGCTGGACATTATTGACGGCATTGACCT
The DNA here is from genome assembly GCA_024279735.1 of Alphaproteobacteria bacterium. GTDB lineage: Bacteria > Pseudomonadota > Alphaproteobacteria > Rhizobiales > JAJRRF01 > JAJRRF01. The sequence goes on along the minus strand of JAJRRF010000224.1, from coordinate 6,555 downwards.
GGAAAGCCTGGTGGCCAAGCGTACCGTCAACCTGATGAACCCGAAGGATGCCAAGAAGATTGAGAAGGCGACCCGCAAGGGCTATCAGGACGGGATTATTCCCCATGGCACAGATGCGCTGCGCTTTACCCTGGCAGCGATGGCGGCGCAGGGGCGGGACATAAAGCTGTCCTTGCCGCGCATTGAGGGATACCGTAACTTTGCCACCAAGCTGTGGAATGCCTCACGTTTTACCCAGATGAATGAATGCGTCCGTGTTGACGGCTTTGATCCCAAGACGGCTGAACTGGCTCTGAACAAGTGGATTGCTGCTGAAATGCAGGGGGCTTTGGCGGATGTAACCCTGGCAATTGAGCAGTATAAGTTTAATGAGGCGGCCAATGCGGCCTATCACTTTACCTGGCATATTTTTTGTGACTGGTATCTGGAACTGATCAAGCCCGTGCTTCATGAGGGCGAGGCTTCTGCGCGTGCAGAGACCCGCGCGATGACAGCCTGGGTTCTTGACCAGGTATTGCTGATGCTGCATCCCTTCATGCCCTTTATTACTGAAGAGCTTTGGGAGAAACTTGCAGAGCATGGTACTGACAGGGACACCATGCTGATCCTGGCTTCCTGGCCGCAATTGGAAGGCCTGGAAAATGCGGCAGCCCATGAGGAGATTGACTGGGTGGTGCGTCTGGTGACTGAGGTGCGTTCTGTGCGTGCTGAGATGAATATCCCGGCAGGGGCGCGTATTCCAATGGTGGTGAGCCAGTCCGGCAAAGAGACACAGTTAAGGCTGGAAGCTCATGGCGAGACCCTGAAATGGTTGGCGCGGCTGGACAAGATTGTGGTTTCAGATGACATTCCGGAAGGTGCGATCCAGATTGTCCATGATGAGGCTGTTATTGCGCTGCCGCTGAAGGATGTGATTGATATTGGCGCGGAATGTGACCGCCTGGGCAAGCAGATTGGCAAGGCTGACAAGGAAATCATGATGTTTACCAAAAAGCTGGGCAATGAAAAATTTGTCGCCAAGGCACCGCCTGCCGTGGTTGAGGAGCAAAAGGGCAAGCTCGCAGCCGCGCAGGAGCTGAAAGGGCAGCTGGAAGAGGCTCTGAAACGATTCGAGGATATGGCAGGTTGAGTAGGGTAATCCAGATACCTGCAATATTGCGGATAATAGCTATAGTGTGACCAGGTCACAGACTGGGGATGCCTGCTGGATATATCATGGTCTTGTCACTATATATTAAGGATACACGCAGAAATAAAGGACAAGCTAAATGATTCGGTTATTTTTGAGGGTGTCCTAATGATTACTACATCAGGTTGAGGAGTTAAGGCTATGAAAGTAAATATTCACTGGATTGAAAGATTTTTGAGGATTGTCATTGGCGGCGGGCTGATTGCATGGGCTCTTGGGTTGTTGGGCATGTTTGGGGTTGGCGTTGGGCCAGTATGGGCATGGATTGGCGTTGTGCCACTTCTGACGGGCCTTGTTGGCTGGTGTCCGCCCTACGCACTTCTGGGGTTCAGCACCTGTAAGAAATGTGACTAAACAGAAGGTTAGATCATCAAAAACAGCGAAAGAATCTTTCTTCTCTCGCTGTTTTTTATTACCTGATTTTTGGTGCGCCGTCACTGGCAATACTGCCAACAGGAAAGTCATCAGAAGGCTCTGATTGAAATAAGGTTTCTCCTCGGTAAATTGTTTCCGAGCAGGTTTCGCTCAGGGACTTTATCTTTTTGCAGAGCATAACGGCCTGGCTGGCTGTCTTGAAGGAGCCTGCCAGTAAGGTATAGTTCTTCTTGTTTTCTGAAATATGGCTGACAATGAATTTGGGCTGCAATTCATCCAGCAGGTTGTCTGTGTCAGCCTCTTTCATTTCATACCATTTTTCTTCAATGACATAGAGTGATCTTGAGCTCATGAGTTGCAGAGCGAACTGTGGAGCCTTATTCTGTTTGGGACTGTCTGTTTCCTCTACGGTTTGGCCTTCAATAAAATCGTCACCATCTTCAAAATTGCTTTCAATATCCTTGAGTGTATTGACTGGCCTGAAGGCAACCGCAATTTTTGCAGCAGGTCTGTCTTCAGAGATAACGGCTTCCTGGTGTGAAAATATTTCGGCAGTCTCTTTCTGTATTTCTTTTTCACTGGGGGCTTTTTCTGTTGTGGTCAGAAAAACCTCACTCTTGAGGGTGTCGCTTTTCCTGGCCTGAAGGCTTGCAGTCCTGGTTTCCTGCACCCTGCCACCTTGCTTCAGCAGATAATAATTTTCCTGTTTTTTTAAATTATCATGATGGACAAGACTGCTTAGGCTGATCTTTTTCTGCCAGGTTTGCTCAAGGGTTGTGAGCCGCTTTTTTTGGTCTGGCGCGCGGAGATGAAACAGGTAAAACCCATAGCTGCCAACAACCATCAGGATTGCAGCCCAGCCCAGTACAAACCTGTTCCTTACAGTGAAATCAGGTTGAATTGTTTTGGAAGAAGGTGAATCGTGTCGCATGTTTATAGCCTTGTTTAAGTAATCAAGGGGATCACACGCGAAACCTTATTGAATCTCTTGAATGTTTATCTAATACTCTTGCTTAAAAGCAGTGGATAACACATAACTAAACGAAATAAAGTTACTGACGAATCATCTCGTATAATGTTGAAAAAAAGGCAAAAAAGCAAGGCCTATTATTATGGTTCTGATTATTTTCAGGGTGATTCAATTCATAGTTCCGATTATCCTAGATGCCCTTATTCGTCATAGGTAAGACTTGTTCTTACTATTCATGCTGAAGGTTTTGGTCTTGATTAAAGTGCGTGTTTTAGTGGTTTGCAGTGCACAGCATGGATCAACAGACAAAATCCAATGATGACGTGAGAGGGGTGAGGCTGAAGTAAATCTTGAGAATTGAATTGCCCCTGGGTTATTTTATAACTGTTTTGGCCAGATTTACTTTTTTATCAAGGCAGCGTATAGAATCCTTTAAGGTCTTGTGACTATAAGGCTGGTATCTGGAGTGGAGGCCTAAATGATTGTTTCAGGTACTTCGCGAACGCAGTGGTATTAAGTGGCTTTGGGCTTTTCCCAAATTTTTGAAGGTAATATGAAATTATGTCAGACCGTTCTCTCCTGACTTTGGTGCTTGGCGCAGGGCTTGGTACACGGATGAAGTCCAAAAAACCAAAAGTTTTGCACCATGTCGCTGGCCGCTCCATGCTGGCTCATGTCCTGTCCCTGACTTCTGAAATCGGTGCAACAGATCATGCGGTTGTGGTTGGCCCTGAAATGGCTGAGTGTGGCTATAACTTGGATAAGTGGTTGCCGTCAGGTGCGAAGGTCTATGTGCAGAATGTCAGGCTGGGTACTGCCCATGCGGTATTGATGGCCAAGGAAAGTTTTGAAGGCTATCAGGGAGATGTGATTATCCTGTATGGGGACACCCCCCTGATTAAGGCTGACACCCTGAAAGATATGCACACTGCTTTGCAAAAGGGGGCTGATATTGCTGTCCTGGGATTCCATGCTGACAACCCGACAGGCTATGGCCGCCTTTTGGTGGAAAATGGCAAGTTGGTTGCCATCCGTGAACAAAAGGATGCCTCTGGGGCTGAACTGGCTGTTACTTTCTGTAACAGCGGCGTGTTTGGGTTTCGCGGTGAGGTGATGGCCTCTATTCTGGAGCGGATTGGTAATGATAATGCCAGCCAGGAATTTTACCTGACAGATGCTGTGGAAATTGGCCATGCTGATGGCCTGAATGTGGTTGCAGTAGAGTGTCCTGAAGAAGAGGTTTTGGGAGTCAATTCCCGCAACCAGCTGGCTGTAGCCGAAGCTATCCTACAGTCTCGGTTGCGTGAAAATGCGATGGCACAGGGGGCAACGATGATGAACCCGGCCAGTGTCCATATGAGTTATGATACAGTCCTTGGCCAGGATGTCACTGTAGAACCAAATGTGTTTTTTGGTCCGGGTGTTGTGGTCGGGGATGACAGTGTTATCCATGCCTCCAGTCACCTTGAACAGGCCGTTATTGGCAAGGGCGCAAATATCGGGCCGTTTGCCCGTCTTCGTCCCGGTGCGCAGCTTGGTGACAATACCAAGGCGGGAAACTTTGTGGAAATCAAGAATGCCGTCATTGAAAATGGAGCCAAGGTCAGTCACCTGACCTATATTGGGGATGCCCGCGTTGGGGAAGGAGCCAATATCGGGGCAGGGGTTATCACTTGTAACTATGATGGCTTCAACAAACACCATACAGATATTGGCAAGGGGGCTTTTGTCGGTTCCAACAGCGCGCTGGTTGCACCTGTAAAGATATGTGACGGGGCCTATATTGGTTCTGGCAGTGTGATTACCAAAGATGTAGAGGATGATTCGCTTGCCTTGACCAGAGCCGAGTTCAGGGTCATTTCTGGCTGGGCCAAAAAACATAAGGAACGCAACACTAAGGAATAGGCCAGAATGTGCCGGATTTGGGAAGCTGAGTTCAGAAAGAAATGGAAAGCCTTTGGGCTAAGATGTCAGACGGGAATGAGAACATATGTGCGGGATTATTGGAATTTTAGGAAAAGAGGCTGTTGCAGATGATCTGGTCGATGCCTTGAGGCGGCTGGAATATCGCGGTTATGACAGTGCTGGCATTGCAACGGTTGATAGCGGCAGGCTTGACCGCAGGCGGGCTGAAGGCAAACTAAAAAACTTGCAGAAGGTTCTCAATACCCAGCCGCTCGCTGGCCTAACAGGCATTGGCCATACACGCTGGGCAACACATGGCGCGCCAACAGAACAGAATGCACACCCCCATGCCACATCAGAAGTTTCTGTTGTCCATAACGGTATTATTGAAAATTTCCAGTCCCTGCGTGCCAGCCTGGAGGCGAGGGGAGTCAGGTTTGATTCGCAAACGGATACAGAAGTCATTGCCCATTTGATTACGGAAGAGCTGCACAGCTTGGGCAACCCTATCAAGGCCGTTGCTGCCGCGCTGAAACAGTTTGAGGGAGCTTTTGCCCTTGCCATTATATTTTCTGGCTATGACAATATGATGATCGGTGCAAAGAAGGGCAGTCCCCTTGCAATTGGTCATGGGGACGGCGAGGCCTATCTTGGGTCCGATGCTATTGCGCTTGCCCCGTTTACCAATGAGATCACCTATCTTGAGGATGGTGACTGGGTGGTGCTGACACGGGAAAATATGATTATCCGGGATATGGATGGCACAGTTGTACAGCGGGAACGCCAGGTGGTTGATGTCTCGACAATGGCAATTGACAAGGGCGAATACCGTCATTTTATGGACAAGGAAATTCACGAACAGCCAGATGTCATCAGTGATACCCTGTCAGGCTATGTCAACTTTACCACAGGCAAGGTGCAGTTTGAGGAGATGCCGTTTTCATTTAAGGATTTGCCAAAGATTACCATATCGGCTTGCGGCACGGCATATTATGCTGGGTTGGTGGCAAAATACTGGTTTGAGAGATATGCCCGTATTCCTGTTGAAATTGACGTGGCTTCGGAGTTTCGTTACCGCGAGGCTCCTATGGAAAAAGGCGGCCTGATGATGGTGATTTCCCAGTCCGGTGAAACCGCTGATACCCTGGCCGCGCTGAAATATTGCAAGCAGCAGGGACAGCATATCGGGGCGATTGTCAATGTCCGTACCTCCAATATGGCAAAAGAGGCTGATGTGGTCTGGCCAACAATGGCAGGGACTGAAATTGGGGTGGCCTCAACCAAGGCTTTTACCTGCCAACTGACAGTCCTGGCCTGTCTGGCCATCCAGGCTGGGCGCGAACGCGGCACTATTTCAGAAGAGCTGGAAAAGGAACTGGTTCATGCCCTGTTGGAAATTCCAAGGGAAATCTCGACCTTCCTGAAAGATGAAAGCCAGTTTGAAGAGTTGGCCAATTCCCTGTCCAAGGCAAGGGATGTGATGTATCTGGGGCGCGGCCTGAGTTTTCCGCTGGCTATGGAAGGGGCTTTGAAGCTGAAAGAAATTTCCTATATACATGCTGAGGGGTATGCTGCCGGGGAGCTGAAACATGGGCCGATTGCCCTGATTGATGAAAAGGTTCCGGTGATTGTGGTTGCGCCAAAAGATTACTTGTTTGAGAAAACCCTGTCAAATGTGCAGGAAGTGGCATCACGCGGGGCGAAAATTGTCATGATTACAGATGCGCAGAATGTTGATGTTGGTAATGAGCCACTGGCTGTGATCCAGATGCCATCACTACATGATTTTGTAACGCCGCTGCTTTATGCGATTCCAATTCAGCTGATTTCCTATTATACAGCCGTGCAGATGGGAACAGACGTTGACCAGCCAAGGAATTTGGCTAAGTCGGTGACTGTGGAATAGGCAATATATATTAATATGGGCGGGTCGATACTTGGCTGTGTTGTGTGCAAAAAAATGGCAGATTTGGGGATATACTCAGATTCCAGCAAAACCCAGTGAGATGTTGACATAGTGTTCTTATTTGATTCAGAATAGGATCATGGATCATAGAGGCTACCTTACAGAAGAACAAGAAGAAACACTTGAAGCATTGTTGCGCAAACCGACGAT
>JAJRRF010000223.1 GCA_024279735.1 Alphaproteobacteria bacterium | reverse complement strand
GGGCAGCTTTCGTACCCGTGAAGGTGCAAAAACCTTTGCCACCATCCGCTCCGTCATATCCTCAGCCAAAAAACAAAAACTCAATATCCTTGAAGTTTTGCAAAATCCTGGCTTGCTGGTTATTTAAGCTGGGGAGTTACGTTGCCCAAATATCTTCCGTAGTTTTTGCCATTGATAAAGCTGCTTTCCTGTCCAGCCTTTATACTGATCGTGCGTTTTCTGAACTATGGTCATCATACCTGGCAAATGAAGTACAGACAGCACGGTTCAGAAGTGAAATCCTGTCAAGAAAGACTGTCACTGAACGCCTTGATATATGGCTGGACTGTCACAATAAAAAATTGCCACCTAAGGGAATATGGAAAGATCTGGCTATTGAGATTGGTGTCAGTCCTGAAGCCCTGTATCGGGAATTATCAAGACGACGAACCGAGGAGAAAATCTGAAGTCTCTGGTATTCATAAAAGCCCCTTACCCGAGTGAGGATGTTCCATAGCAGATTTACAATGCGCCATGAACCGCAACAGTTATACTGGCCCCGACCTCCCCCGCAAAAGCACGAAAAACCACCGCAACTTCTCAATCTTCAACAATGTTTCCAGGGCATGACCTGTTGGGGTCTGTACGGCTCTACCCAAACTTTCGCAGCAACCTACAGACGCGATAAACAGGATCTCTACACAACATCAAATCACTGGGTCAGAAAACAATTGACAATATATTGTCAATTCGACACCATAGAGTCATGACCCAATACCAAAAAAACAAACAGCTTACAGATTTGGTTCTGGAAGTCTTCCAACTCAATGGCCAGTTTCTTCAGGCCGGCGACCGTCTCACCAGGCCTTTTGGCCTGACCAGTGCGCGCTGGCAAGTTATGGGGGCTGTCTATTTGGCAGGCCAACCCCTTACTGTCGCCCAGATTGGCAGGCGGATGGGACTTTCACGCCAGGCCGTGCAGCGTATTGCCAATGATCTTGAAAAGCTGGGGTTTTGCAGCTTTGCCCCCAATCCTGACCATGCCCGTGCCAAGCTTGTCCTGCTCACTGACAAGGGACAGGACACCCTGACCACACTTAACAGGGCGCAGGAACAGTGGGTTACAGAACTGGGCAAAGGGCTGGATGAAAAAGCCATAAGCAATGCCCTGACACTGCTTAGGCAGGTCGGGCACAACAACATGACAATTGAAAAGGATACAGAATAATGGACATCTATAGCCTGTTAAAATTTGCCCATATTATTGGTTTTATTCTGTTGGGCGGCGGCCTGTTGGCGGTATTTATATCAGAGTTTGAGGCCTACCATACCCGTGAGATGAAGGCTTTTGTTGAGGCCGCCCGCTACACAGCACGGTTCTATGACAGCCTTGTTATCCCTGGTGCGATCATTGTTGCCATTTCCGGCTACTTTCTACTGGACAAACTCGGGCTAGGTTTTTTTGATGCCCCCTGGATTATTGGGATGTGGGGGCTGTTCCTGTTTGAATTTGTCGAAGGAAACACAATCACACGTCTCCAGTTCCGCAAGACCCTGGGACTGTCCCTAAAGGCACAAGTTGAAAGCAAGGCACTAACAGAAGCAGTGCGTCATGAAGCCCGCACCCTGCTTAACCAGATAGTCCATTTCCTGGATTTACCCATGTTTGCGGTCATTGTCTATTGCGGCACGGTCCGTCCTGACACATGGGACGAATTCTTCACAGTTTTCACCCTTGCCCTGGTCGTCACAGCCCTGCTCGTGATTTTTGTACCGCGCCTCGCCAGGTCACGCTTCCAAAAGCCCTAGACCTCTGAGCTGTCGACCTCGATCAGTTTGCCAGCCTCAAGCCGGACAATGCGGTCCATGCGTTTGGCGAGTTCCATATTATGGGTGGCCATGAGGGTGGCCAGGCCTGTTTCACGTACCAGCTTGACCAGGCTGTCAAACACGCGGTCAGAGGTAGCTGGGTCCAGATTGCCTGTGGGTTCATCTGCCAGCAAAAGGCGCGGCTTGTTGGCAACGGAACGGGCAATTGCAACGCGCTGCTGCTCCCCGCCTGAGAGTTCTGCCGGACGGTGGACAGCCCTGTTGCCAAGCCCCATCCCCTCCAGCAGTTCCATAGCCCGCTTTTCACACTGCTTTTTGGGAATGCCAAGCAATAGCTGGGGAATCACAATATTTTCCAGGGCAGAAAATTCCGGCAACAGTTGGTGGAACTGGTAGATAAAGCCAAAGTCACGGCGGCGCAGGCGTGTGCGAGCCTGGTCATCCATCACAATGGTGTCCTCACCATCAAACAACACCTGTCCCCTGTCCGGTTTTTCCAACATACCGACAATATGCAGGAATGTTGACTTGCCTGAACCTGACGGCCCGACCAGGGCGACTGTCTCCCCAGAAAAAAGGTCAACACTGGCCTTGTCCAGGACATGAATATCCCGTTCCCCTTGCCTGAAAGACCGCTCCAGGCCAACCAGTGACAGGATCGGTTTTCGGTTTTCTTCTGAAGTCATGCCTGTTCCTCAATTTCTATTCACTGACATTCTACTCATTCACAAAAGGAGAGACGCTTATAAATGCAGGAACTCCCCGACCTTAACTCCCTTGCCTTCCAGGAGTGCCATCACATGGAAAGCAAGATCCCTTTTGTGAACCGGCATTACACTTTTGCGTCACATCAACTATTCATATCTCAGGGCTTCAACAGGATCCATCTGTGCTGCGCGCCATGCAGGATACAGCGTTGCCAACACTGTCAGCCCAAAGGCCATCAGGGCAACGTAAACAACTTCGGACACATCAACCCTGGCAGGGATATGGTCCAAAAAATACAGCTCTTCATTAAAGGGGTCTGCGCCGCCAGAGAGAAAGGTCACAAACTGGCGTATCGCCTCTATATTATCAGAAAAGATAATGCCAACAACGACACCCACAACTGTACCGGCAATACCGATACTCGCTCCCGTAATCAGAAAAATACGCAGGATCGACCCCCTGGTTGCGCCCATTGTACGCAAGACTGCTATATCACGGGACTTGTCCTGGACCAGCATGGTAATGCCAGATATGATATTGAGGGCAGCAACAAGAACGATCAAGGTCAGGATCAGGAACATCACATTTTGCTGGACATTCAGCTCATTAAAAAAGCCCTCGTTACGCTTTGTCCAGTCAACCAAACTTATCCCGGGGGGCATGGCCATTGCCAGTTCTACAAGATTTTCCTTGACCTCCCCAGGCCTTTTCACAAGAATTTCGATGGCATCAACCCGCCCTTTGCGGTTGAAATAACTCTGCCCCTCAGCCAATGGCATGAAGATAACGGACGAATCATAATCAGCCATCCCGATCTTGAAAATGGCACGAATCCGATAGCGTTTCATACGGGGCGAACGGCCATAACGTGTCCTTGTACCTCTCGGGTTTATCAGTGTGATAAACTGGCCAACCTTCTTTTTCAGCTTTTCTGCCATCTTCACACCAATTATGACAGTTGGCGGCCTGGTCCCAAACCCATCCAGTGTGCCCCCAGGCTGAATATTTTTTGAAATCACAGCCAGTTTTTTCAGGTCATCTTCCCTGACAGCCCGTACCAGCCCCCCAATGGCATGAGCCGGAGTTGAAACCATGACCTTTCCTTCAACCACAGGCAAGGCATTTGTCACGTTTTTAAGGGCAAGCAACGTGTCAGAGAGAGCCGCATAATCGGTAAGGTGCTTGCCATTGGCATGGGCAATGACATGACCATTTAGCCCCAACATCTTGCCATACAGCTCTTCACGAAACCCATTCATCACCGCCATCACAATCACAAGGGTAGCCACTCCCAGCAAAATACCCAGGAACGAAAAACTGGCAATAACAGAAATGAAACCTTCCTGACGGCGGGCACGTAAATAACGCCACGCCAAAATCCACTCAAAATGGGAAAATGGCAGAGTATCACTTTGCTGCCTTACTGTCTTGTCCTGACCCACACCCTTCATAATCTTCCCTCTCCAGTGTCTGGCCGAATATCCAGAAGCCTACTCATATCGCAATGCCTCAACAGGATCCATCTGTGCCGCACGCCAGGCAGGATAAATTGTTGCCAAAACAGAAAGCACCAATGACATCAAGACCACCTGAACCACCTCAGAAAAGATAACCTTGACCGGAATATTGGCCAAAAAATTCAGCTCGTTCTGGAAAGAGGAGGTCTTGCCTGAAATATATTCCATCAGTCCATGAATTGATTCAATATTGTAACAAAAAAGAAGCCCGACAAAGACCCCAAACAAAGTCCCTAAAATCCCGATACTTGCTCCGGCAATAAAGAAAACCCGCAGAATAGACCCCTGCGAAGCCCCCATCGTGCGCAATACTGCAACATCACGGGACTTGTCCTTGACCAGCATGATCATTCCCGACACAATATTCAGTGTCGCAACCAGGACAATAAGGGTCAGGATAAGGAACATGACATTGCGTTCTATCTTGAGTGAATTAAAAAATGCGCGCTGGGTTTCTGTCCAGTCTGACAGGCTAACGGTCTTTGGAACCCTGCCCTGAATAACAGGCAGTATTGTCTCTACCTGGTCAGGCTGGTGCAAAAAAACCTCAATCAAATCGACACGGTTTTTCTTGTTGAGGAATTTTTGTCCCTCAATCATCGGCAAAAAAACAACAGAACTGTCATATATCCCTACATTAACCTTAAAGATTGCCTGGATCGGGTATTCCTTGAGTCGCGGCGTTGTCCCAAAAGGGGTTTGTGTCCCCCTTGGATTCACCAGGGTCAAAAGCTGGCCAACCCCTATTCCAAGGGTCTCGGCCATCCCCGCGCCAATAATAACAGAGGGTCTTCTCTGGCCAAACCCTTCAAGACTGCCAGCACTGATATTTTTTGAAATGATGACCAGTTTTTCAAGGTCACCTGCCCTGACAGCCCTCACCTTTGCTCCCGTTGTCCGGTGCTCTGTTGATGCCATAACCTGAGCCTCGGCCAGAGGCAAGACATTTTTGACATCCGGCAAGGCCAGCAGGGCATCGGCAACAGCAGGATAATCGGTGAAATATTTTTTGGTTGACTTGGCAATGACATGGCCATTCACCCCCAACATTTTGTCAAGCAGTTCTACACGAAACCCGTTCATGACCGCCATCACGATGATAAGGGTGGCAACACCAAGAAAAATGCCCAGGAAAGAAAACCCGGCAATCACTGAAACACTGCCTCCGGAACGCCTTGCCCGTAAATAACGGCCAGCCAGCATCCATTCAAACCCAGCAAAGGGTTTGGTGTCGTCCTGGCCTTGTCCTGACTTTTCCTGTACCACTGTTCCCGTTGCCATGACATTCCCTGGTTTAAAGCTTTCTGTTACAACTTGCCTGCGCCTTGCATCAGGCTACAGTTTAGATAAAACAAAAATTCTCCTTGAAAACAACCCAAAAGACAGGTTATTCCTGCACATGCAACCACAGTTTGGGACAGACTGACACCCCAGGACTGACATTATTTTATGAAGCGTTGCAAAACATCTTCAATAGACAGCTCATCGCGCGCACCAGTTGCCCGGTTTTTCAGTTCGACCTTGCCTTCCTTCAGGCTTCGTGGCCCCGCGATAATTTGCCAGGGCAGGCCAATCAGATCCATCCGCTTGAATTTCCCTCCTGCCCGCTCACCTGTATCATCATACAGCACATCCAGCCCCGCTGCCGCCAGTTTTTGGTACATATCAAGACAGGCTGCATCTGTCTGTTCATCCCCTGCCTTCAGGTTCAGCAGGCCAATATCAAACGGTGTGACCGCAGCAGGCCAAATAATGCCGTCCTCATCATGACTGGACTCAATGATCGCGCCAATAAGGCGGGAAACACCGATGCCATAAGAGCCGCCATAGAGCGACACCATTTTATTGTCCTTGCCTTGCACAGTGCAATTCATTGGCTCACTATATTTTGTGCCAAATGAAAAAATATGCCCAACCTCAATGCCCCTGGCAGAGACCCGCCGCTCTTCAGGCACTTCTTTTTCAAAACGGGCCGCATCGTGCATTTCTTCAGTGGCGGCATATTTGGTTGTCCAGCGTTCGCGCTCCGCCTCAAGGTCAGCCGAATAGTCCACATTGTCAGGCACAGATTGCTCAAGCAGATCCTTGTGGCAAAACACTTCACTCTCCCCGGTATCGGCCAGAATAATGAATTCATGGGATTGGTCGCCGCCAATCGGGCCAGTATCGGCGGCCATCGGGATCGCCTTGACCCCCAGACGTTCAAAAGTACGCAGATAAGCCACAAACATCCTGTTATAGGACTTGCGTCCCTCAGCCTCATCCAGGTCAAAGGAATAGGCATCCTTCATCAGAAATTCACGGCCACGCATAATCCCGAAACGCGGACGTATTTCATCGCGAAATTTCCACTGGATATGGTACAGGGTCTTTGGCAGGTCCTTATAGGACTTGATGAAGTCACGGGCAATTTCTGTCACCATTTCCTCATTGGTCGGGCCATAAAGCATGTCACGGCCATGACGGTCGGTGATGCGTAGCATTTCCTGCCCATAGTCATCATAACGGCCAGACTCACGCCATAGGTCAGCAGACTGTAGAGTGGGCATCAGCAATTCAATCGCCCCTGCCCTGTCCTGTTCCTCACGGACAACCTGTTCAATTTTTTTCAGCACTTTCAAGCCAAGTGGAAGCCAGGAATAAATGCCTGCACCAGACTGTTTGATCATGCCTGAACGCAGCATCAGGCGGTGAGAAACGATCTCAGCCTCTTTGGGGTTTTCTCGCATGATTGGGAGGAAATATTGAGACAGGCGCATGGTCAAATTGTCCGATAAGCATTTGTGCGTACAGCCAAATTTAGCTGCACTATGGTTTAATAACGAAGATTAGAAAGTGAAAAGTCTTGGGCTGTTTACCATAAGCCCGAGGCAATAACATTAGTTTTTTCCAGGACAGTTGGCAACTAAAGGAAACCGGCCTGAATATTTATTATATAAACCCAATTTTTGGATTTGTCTCATGCCCTTAATTTGAAAGTTATCTCGTGAGACCAGGGGACATAACCCAAAATATTGTCCCAGCTGAAACAGGATATTCTTCCTGGCAAAAATATGAGTGATATTTGGGGTTTCGTTTCAGAAAAAGCTATTTGTAACACGATACTGCAATATAAATATAGGGAGAGGGAAAAATGGAAAACACCTCGACAATGACTTTGGAAAAGATGATTATGTCTCTTTTCCTCGTTGTTGCTACTTTACTCACCGCTTATGCTGGCCTGAACGCCCTGGATAATATCTTTGGCGTATCCATGTTTATCATGGCCACCGCATTTGCGCTTGGCGTAGCTGCAATTGTCACAGGAAAATTTGAAGACACTGACACAGAATATTATAACTACAGCGTTGTGAAGGCCGGTGTCATCGCTTCCGTTATATGGGGGATTGTCGGCTTTACAGCAGGTGACTATATCGCCTGGGAACTGGCCTTTCCTGCTCTGAACCTTGACCTGCAATGGACAAGCTTTGGCCGTCTTCGCCCTCTCCACACCTCAGCAGTTATCTTTGCCTTTGGTGGCAATGTGCTGATCTCGACATCGTTTTATGTGGTGCAGCGCACATCGCGCGCAAGACTAATCGGTAGCGTAACTCCCTGGTTTGTATTTTGGGGCTATAACCTGTTTATCGTCCTGGCCGCCCTTGGCTATGTATTTGGCGTGACCCAGTCAAAGGAATATGCCGAACCTGAATGGTATGTTGACATCTGGCTGACCATTGTCTGGGTAATGTATCTTGTGGTTTTCCTTGGCACGTTGATGAAGCGTAAGGAGCCCCATATCTATGTGGCAAACTGGTTTTATCTGGCCTTTATCATCACAGTTGCGATGTTGCATATTGTCAACAATGCCGCTGTCCCTGTCTCCTTCTTTGGATCAAAATCCTATATCGCCTGGTCAGGTGTGCAGGATGCCATGATCCAGTGGTGGTATGGCCATAACGCGGTGGGCTTCTTCCTGACTGCTGGCTTCCTTGCCATCATGTACTATTTTGTACCCAAACGCGCAGGACGGCCCGTCTATTCCTACAGGCTCTCCATCATCCATTTCTGGTCTGTTATCTTTATCTACATCTGGGCCGGGCCGCATCACCTGCATTATACTGCCCTGCCTGACTGGACACAAACACTCGGGATGGCCTTTTCCATCATGCTATGGATGCCTTCATGGGGCGGCATGATTAACGGACTGATGACCCTTTCAGGGGCGTGGGACAAACTTCGGACTGACCCTGTTATCAGGATGCTGGTTGTCTCTGTTGCCTTTTACGGTATGAGTACCTTTGAAGGCCCGCTTATGGCAATCAAGGCTGTCAACTCCCTGTCCCATTATACAGACTGGACCATTGGTCATGTGCATTCCGGTGCGCTTGGTTGGAACGGTTTTGTCAGCTTTGGCGCGCTTTATTGTATGGTGCCTTGGCTCTGGGGCAAGAAGGAAGTCTATTCCCTTGCGCTGGTGTCCATGCATTTCTGGATCGCAACAATCGGTATCCTGCTTTATATTACATCAATGTGGGTGTCCGGTATCATGCAAGGCCTGATGTGGCGTGCCTATGACAACCTTGGCTTTCTCGAATACAGCTTTATCGAGACTGTAGAAGCCATGCACCCCTTCTATGTGATACGTGCTATTGGCGGCCTGATGTTCCTGATCGGTGCCCTGATTATGGCCTATAACCTCTGGATGACTGTCAAGGTCGGTGAAGAGGCAACTGAAACTTCTATGCAACCGGCCATCGCGCCAGTCGCTGCGGAATAGGGAGAGAGTCCAATGTCAAACAAACATGCGATAATTGAAAAGAACTCGATCCTGATGGTTGTCCTCATCCTGATTGTGGTTTCCATTGGCGGCCTGGTTCAGATTGTGCCGCTTTTCTTTCTGAAAAGTACTATTGAGAAGGTGGAGGGGATGCGTCCCTACACCCCTTTGGAACTGTCAGGACGTAACATCTATATCCGTGAAGGTTGCTATCTGTGTCATTCACAGATGATCCGCGCCCTGCGTGATGAGGTTGAGCGTTATGGCCATTATTCCCTTGCTGCTGAAAGTATGTATGACCATCCTTTCCAGTGGGGCTCCAAAAGGACAGGGCCTGACCTGGCTCGGCTCGGAAACAAATATTCCGATGAATGGCATGTCCAGCACCTGATCAACCCAAGGGACGTTGTGCCTGCCTCTGTGATGCCAGGCTATTCTTTCTTGGCCAAGACCAAACTGGACTACAGTAATATTGGGAATCACCTAAAAACCAATGCAACTGTTGGTGTGCCTTATAGCGAAGCCATGATCAAGAACGCCAAGAAGGATCTTGAGAGCCAGGCCAATCCTGACGGCGACGATTCTGATACTGATGCCCTTGAGGAACGTTACGGCCCGGATTCATCGTTCAAGACCAAAGTTGTCTACCGTGATTTTGATGGCAATGCCAAGATGATTTCAGAAATGGATGCTCTTATTTCTTATTTGCAAATGTTGGGAACCCTGGTTGACTTCACGAAGTTTAACGAAAAAGCCACTATCAGGTAAAGGAGAGCAGCATGGAATTTGAAAGCCTTTGGGCATTTAAGGAAACATGGGGGCTTATTTTCCTGTTTCTGTTACTGGTTGCTGCTTTTGTCTATGCAGTATTGCCTGGCAATAAGGATAAATTTGATGAGGCTGCAAACATGCCTCTAAGGGAGGATGATGACAATGGCTGATGACCATAAAGGAAGAGTTGATGAACTCTCTGGAGTAGAAACCACTGGCCATAGCTGGGACGGCCTGGAAGAACTCAACAACCCCATGCCGAGTTGGTGGCTCTATACCTTCTATGCCTCAATTGTTTTTGCAATTGGCTATATGGTATTGTATCCGTCCTGGCCTGTTGGCGGGGAAAAGGATCATTTGAAGGGGACACTTGCCTGGAATGCCCGTGATGCTGTCAACAAGGCTGTGAAGGATGCCGCTGCCGCTAAAGACCCTATGGTCAAAAAACTGATGGCAACTGACATTTCTGCTGTCAGAAATGACAAGGCACTTGCCCGTTTTGCAGGCCGCAGTGGCAAGGCCGCCTTTGGTGACAATTGCGCCCCCTGTCATGGCAGCGGCGCAACAGGTTCTAAAGGCTATCCAGGCCTGGTCGATGATGACTGGCTCTGGGGCGGGACTCTGGAACAGATCCAACACACCATCAAGGTCGGTATCCGCTCCGAGCATGACGAAACCCGCAACAACTCCATGGCTGCCTACGGCGATGACGAGCTTCTTGACAAAACAAAGATCCTCAATGTTGCCTCTTATGTGCTGAGCCTGTCTGGACACGGCAAAGAAGTTGGCGGGGATATTGCTGCTGGCGAGGCTGTGTTTAAGGAAACCTGCGTTTCCTGTCACGGCCCTGAAGGCAAGGGGATGCAAAAACAGGGTGCGCCTAACCTGTCAGACGACATCTGGCTGTTTGGTGGCAAACCTGCTGATGTCATTGCCACGATCACCCATGGCCGAAAAGGCCTGATGCCTACATGGGAAGGCCGTCTTGACGAGGCAACCATCAAGGCTCTTGCTATTTACGTCCATAACCGTGGAGGCGGTCAATAATGAACAGCCCAGTGTCAAAACCTGAACCTGATATCACTTTTTTTGAGGAACATAAAAAAGTTTACCCCAAAAAGGTCAGTGGTACATTTCGCCAGATCAAATGGGCTATTTTGGTGCTGACGCTGGGCGTTTACTATCTCTTGCCATTTGTACGGTGGAACCGCGGGCCAAACGCCCCCGACCAGGCTGTGCTGGTTGACATGCACCATACACGGCTTTACTTTTTCAATATCGAGATCTGGCCTCAGGAAGTTTATTACCTCACTGGCCTTCTGATTGCCGCAGCCCTGCTGCTGTTTATGATGAATGCCATTGCTGGCCGTCTCTGGTGCGGCTATCTCTGTCCGCAGACCGTCTGGACTGACCTGTTTATGAGTGTTGAACGCTTCTTTGAAGGTGACCGCCGCGACAGGCTTGCGCTGGATAACGGCAAAATGACGGTCAGTAAATTTTTCAAGAAACTGGGTAAACATTTTACCTGGCTGATGATTGCCTGGTGGACGGGCGGTGCCTGGGTGCTGTATTTCAATGATGCCCCCACCACAGTCTATGAACTGGCCACCTTTACCGCCCATTGGGAAATCTGGATGTGGATCGGTATCTTGACAGCCTCAACCTATCTGTTTGCCGGGATTGCCCGTGAACAAATCTGTATCTATATGTGTCCCTGGCCACGTATCCAGGCAGCCTTTACCGATGACGAGGCCCTGAATGTCACTTACCGCTGGGACCGCGGCGAACCTCGCGGCTCCGTCAAGACCAACAAGGCCTTGCTGGCTGAGGGAAAACCTGCCGGGGACTGCATTGACTGTAACCAGTGCTATGAAGTCTGCCCGACAGGGGTTGATATTAGGAAGGGTCTCCAGCTTGATTGTATCATGTGCGGCCTGTGCATTGATGCCTGTGACAGTGTTATGCATAAGGTTGGCAAGCCTCACGGCCTGATTGCCTATGATACCGACCTCAATATTGAAAGACGGCTTAAGGGTGAACCGGAACAATATCACCCGATACGTATCAGGACGGTTGCCTATGCTATATTTATCGCTGCCATTATGGGCGGCATGGCATACTCCCTGATGCACCGTGAAACCTTTGGCCTCAATGTCTTGCATGACCGCAACCCGCTTTATGTCAAGCTGTCCACTGGCGGTATCCGCAATGCCTATACTGTCCGGCTGCTGAATAAGGAACGCGAAACAAAACGTTTTGCCATTGGCATTGAGGGCATAGAAGGCATCACCCTCAAGGTTATTGATATTGATAACTATAAGGATGGCAAGGCCGTTGTTGAAGTCGAACCGGACAGAACCCGTGAAATCAGGGTACTGGCCTTTACACCCAAAGGAACAAAGGTTGGTGTCTCTAACCCAGTCACCCTGACCTTGACAGATCTTGACACAGGCATCGTCAGCAAGACCAGCGACTATTTCAAGGGGCCCAGGCCGTAATATGGGTTCACAAAAAGGCGAGGCTGTTTTACCAGGCCGCCAAACTGTACCATTTGGGGATACTATCACTTGGAAAGCAAGATCCCTTTTATCAACTGGTATAACAGGATTTCAGGACAGGCCAGCATTTTCTGGCCTGCTCCCCCTGAAAGATTAAGGAGTATCACTATGGAAAAGACAAAAGAAAAAGGCAAGTTTACTGGCAAACATATGCTTATCTCTATCCTCAGCTTTTTTGGGGTTATCTTTGCCATGAATTTTACCATGGCCTATATCGCCTTTGATACCTTTTCAGGCCTTGAAAGCAACAATGCCTATCATGAGGGCAGGCTTTTCAACAGGGAACTCGCTGCCGCTGACCGCCAGACGCAGGACAACTGGCAAATGAACCTTCAGTACAAGCTCTCAGGCAATGACAAGATACTGGTTCATGTCGAGTCACGGGACAAGACGGGTGCGCCCCTGACTGGCCTGGATGTCCGTATCAGGCTGAGACGGCCAACCCAGGCTCATATGGACCAGAAGGTTGTCCTCAAAAGCACAGGTGTCGGTATCTATCAGGGTGTTGTACCCCTGCCCCAAAAAGGACAATGGGACCTTATCCTGCTGGCCTATAAACAGAAGAAAGAGCGTTATAAATCAGTCAAGCGGATTGTCCTGAAATAGTTTGTCCCAAAACCATGACTGTAACAGACCAAGGTGATTCAATTCATGTTTTCCAGTATCTTTACGCCCCGTTTTTCGTCATAGTAAGGCTTGTCCTTACTATCCATGCTGAAGGTTTTGGGCTTGATTAAAGTGCTTTTTTTCGTGGTTTACGGTTCACAGAATGGATCATTGGAATATCCAATGATGACGTGAGACGGTTAAGGCTGAATTAAATCCTAAGAATTGAATTGTCCTGATAACAGACAGGTCAGGGCTTCAAGGCCATTGACGGAGTTTCTTCCTTATGAACAGTTCTGACAAGCAGGATCGGACAAAACTAGATTTTGCGGTTGAAGGGGTCACCTGTCCAGCCTGTATGGTGACAATAGAAAACGCCCTGCTGGAACAGGACGGCATCTCCAGTCCGCGCTATAACCTCTCCACCCACCGTCTGGCAGTCTATACTGACCCCGCCCTTTTTAGTATAAAGGACATTATTGCCAAGCTGGACAGCCTTGGTTACAAGGCGCGCCCCTTTGAGCTGGATTCGGCCAGGCTGGAACAGGAGAAGCAACAAAAATCCCTGCTGATTGCTCTGGCTGTTGCAGGATTTGCCGCCATGAATGTCATCCTGCTTTCTGTGTCAATCTGGTCCGGGGCGGAGTCAATGGCAACCGAGACCCGTACCCTGTTTCACTGGCTCTCTGCCATCATCGCCATCCCTGCTGTCTTCGTCGCAGGACAGCCTTTCTTTTCCAGTGCCTTCAAGGCCTTGCGACACGGCCATGTCAATATGGATGTCCCGATCTCCCTGGCCATTTCACTTGCCCTGATCATGTCCGTCGTCCAGACGGCAAGCGGCGGTGAAGATGCCTATTTTGACAGTGCGGTCATGTTGCTGTTTTTCTTGCTGATTGGACGTTACCTTGACTTTTCCAGCAGGACACGGACAGGCAAGCTGGGACAGAACCTGCTTGCCCTGCAAAAGACTGTGGTGTCCCTCTATGACAAGGACGGCAAACTGAATGAAGTGCCTGCCAACCTGATTGAGCCTGGCGACAAGATCCATATTCCTGCCGGCAGTTCCATTGGCGTAGACGGCATAATCCTGGAAGGCACCTCCCAGGTTGACAGCAGCCTGATTACAGGCGAATCCCTGCCCCAAAGCCTTGCTGTAGGAGACCAAGTCTATGCTGGCACCCTCAACCTGTCTGGCACACTGAAGGTTGAGGCCAGTTCGGCTGGAGCCAGTACCTTGCTCAGTGAAATCAGTGACCTGCTGGACAAGGCCTCAGAAAAGCGCGGACATTATGTCCGCCTTGCAGACAGGGCTGCCAGCCTCTATGCCCCGGCGGTGCACCTGCTTGCCTTCCTAACCCTGTTTGGCTGGCTGCTGGCAGGCGTTGGCTGGCAAACGGCCATGCTCTATGGCATTGCTGTGCTGATCATTACCTGTCCCTGCGCCCTTGGCCTGGCTGTACCTGTTGTCCAGGTTGTCGCCACTGGATCGCTGTTCAGGAATGGTATCCTGGTCAACCAGGGGGATGCCCTTGAGCGTATGGCGATTGCTGAGCATATTGTGTTTGACAAGACAGGAACGCTTACAGAACCTGAAAGCTCTATCCATAATATTGCAGATATTCCTGGTACGGTTCTGGAACAGGCTTCACGGCTCGCTCTTTCCAGCAATCATGTTCTGGCAAAGGTGCTGGCCAAGCACGCCAAAAGCAAGTCCCCCTTCCCCAATGTTGAGGAAGTTTCTGGGCAAGGTGTCCATTATAGCCGTGATGGGCTGACGGCCAGGCTTGGCAGCCGTCACTTTTGCGGCATGGAAGATGAGAAAACTGATGCTGAGACAGAGGAAAACTACTCTGAACTGTGTTTTAATGACGGGAAAGGCCACAAGGCCACATTTTTATTTTCGCAGAAACTGAAGTCCGATGCGACAGGACTAATCAATGTCATGAAGGAACTTGGTTTCACTGTCTCAATCTTGTCAGGAGACCTCCCAAAAACTGTCGCACAAACAGCACATTTTTTAGGTATAACCCAATATAAAGGGGCGATTAATCCTCAGCAAAAAGTGATAGAGGTTGAAAAACTGCAACAGGATGGCCATTCTATTATTATGGTTGGTGATGGCCTCAATGATGCTGCGGCTCTGCAAAGTGCCAATGTATCTGTCGCGCCTTCCAGTGCGGTAGACCTGACACAGTCTGCCGCTGATTTCGTAATCCTTGGAAATAAATTGCAACCATTGGTAACTGCTGTTAAGGTCTCAAGGCAGGCTCGGAAGCTCATGATACAAAATTTTATATTTGCGATAACATATAATATTGTTGCTGTGCCCCTTGCCATTTTTGGATTTGTGACACCCTTGATCGCCGCATTGCTGATGTCAGCCTCTTCTGTGATTGTCACGCTCAATGCGTTACGTGCCCAGACCCGAAACTAAAGTTAATACAGGAATACAGATACTTATGAATGTTCTTATTATTCTTCTCCCCATTGCACTTTTCCTTGGTACATTAGGCCTTGTCGGCTTTATATGGAGCATGAAAACAGGACAGTTTGACGACCTGGAAGGTGCTGGCTGGCGCGCCATCATGAATGACGATGACAAGATGGATCCAAACCACCGTCCCCATTCCTAAAGACTAACTTTGGCCTAAAAGGCTGGCTTTGATAAGTGATGCTGCTATACATATAAAATTGGAGTATTGGGGCATGGATTTTGCCTTTGCTGTTGTGATCTATTTTGTGGTCTGGTGGATTTCACTCTTCCTCGTCCTGCCCCTCTGGGTCAAGCCACAGATTGAAGAAGAAAATATGGTTCCAGGAACAGCCACCAGTGCGCCAGTTGCCCCAATGATGTTGAAAAAATTTATCGTCACCACCCTCCTGTCTGCCACAATTTTCCTGACATTCTACCTACTCTCAAGCTATGAACTGATCTCCCTTGACAGCATCCCCTTCCTGCCCCGTTTTGATGGGCATTACAGCTAGTGCATAGTGCGAGCAAACCATTAAGGTTTGCGGGTCTGCGATATGCGCAATTAAGGGGCTAGTGCAAAATGCATTTAATCCCCATCATTTTTGCTCCAGTGTCCTTATTCAATAGTTTGGACAGTTTCATGCTGCTATAGTCCCGTAGTTACACAGCTTCTTGAATTCAGGTTGTGATTTAATGGAGTTCAACTCAAAACCTAACATGGAAGAAAAGGTTTTGAGCAGGTGTTCGTTGGATTTTCG